>JAYUPJ010000113.1:0-7176 GCA_043760195.1 Sphingomonadales bacterium
CGGAACGTCGGCTAACAGCCTGCCATTCGCATCCAATTTCAAGGGGTCATTCATGAATATATTGCTCATCGGTTCGGGTGGCCGCGAACATGCTTTGGCTTGGAAACTTGCAAGCTCGCCGCTCTGTAATAAGCTTTACGCCGCGCCGGGCAACCCTGGAATTGCCAAGGAAGCCGAGCTGGCTGACGTGGACATGTTCGATCATGCCGCCGTCATTGCGTTTTGCCAGCACCGGGATATCGCGCTGGTAGTTATCGGGCCGGAATTGCCGTTGGTCGATGGTTTGGGTGATAGCTTGCGGGCGGCTGGGTTTCCGGTATTCGGCCCGGACAAAGCCGCCGCGCAATTGGAGGGTTCCAAAAGCTTCACCAAGGAAATTTGCAGCGCCGCCAATATCCCCACCGCCCAATATGAACATTATACCGGTAAGGCCTCCGCAATATTGGGGCTGGAAGAATTTAGCGCGCCCTATGTGATAAAAGCCGACGGACTGGCGGCGGGCAAAGGCGTCGTCATTGCCGAAACCACAGCGGAAGCCGTCGCCGCGATCGAAGATATGTTTGGCGGCGGATTTGGCGATGCGGGCGCGTCGGTGGTGATCGAAGAGTTTATGGCCGGCGAAGAGGCAAGCTTCTTTGCGCTAACCGATGGCACAAACGTCGTCGCATTTGGATCTGCGCAGGATCATAAGCGCGTGGGCGAAGGCGATGTCGGCCCGAACACTGGCGGCATGGGGGCGTATTCCCCGGCGCGGGTTTTGACGGCGGAATTGGAAGCACAGGTGATGGCCGAAATCATTCATCCCACGGTGGAAATGATGGCGATGAAGGGCATGCCCTATAATGGTGTGCTTTTTGCCGGGCTAATGTTGACGGAGCAAGGCCCGAAGCTGATCGAGTATAATTGCCGTTTTGGTGACCCCGAATGTCAGGTGCTGATGACGCGGTTTACCGGCGATCTTGCGGCGTTGATGTACGCGGTTGCAGCCGGTGAACTGGCGCAGGCCGATGCGCCGCGATTTGATGATAGTACCGCGTTAACCGTGGTGATGGCAGCCAATGGCTATCCCGCCACGCCAGAAAAAGGCGGTATCATATCGGGCCTGGAAACCGTACAGAATGCGAAGGTCTTTCATGCTGGCACTGCAATCCGCGATGGTCAGCTGGTGGCAAATGGAGGCCGCGTGCTGAACGTGACGGCAAAGGGCAATTCCGCTTCGCAGGCACAGGCCGCAGCGTATCTGGCGGTCGATGCGATCCGTTTTCCAACCGGTTTTTGCCGCCGCGATATCGGCTGGCGCGAAGTGGAGCGAGAACGCGCAATTGCGCCAAGTTGACACCTAGTTGACAAGATTGACGCCTATTTTGACATTTATTGGCAGTCGGGCGTAAGATAATTTCCAACATGGTGGTTTTTGTCATTTTCTGCCTTCACCAATATGCCCGTGAAGCAGGCGTGTTTTGACCGCCAACAATGTCAAAGAGCTGGCCCTGAACAAGCGGCTATCTCCCTCGTTCCCAGAACAAATCCTACATTGCAAGCACTAACGCGCGGGGACATTTGCGCGTTTCGTCATGCGGGCCACCACGCCATCATCCTGCTTGCCTGAGTTCGTCATCCTGAATTTATTTCAGGATACATACCGCGCATACTTTCAGGCTTCGGGCCATATTTATCCTGAAACAAGTTCAGGATGACGCCGTGGTGGCCAGGATAACGCCGTGGTAGTCGGGATGACGCCGTGGTGGTCAGGTTGTCGAAGTCCATGTTTGCTGCATGTTATAGTCTGAACTCGGCCCGCACGGGCATTCACATTCCGTTCAGCACGGCTCCGCCTATAATGTAATAGTATTACATCATTTGCGATTGAGGGAAAGCGAGATGAAATTTCAAACATCCATATTTGCGTTGGCGGCATTCGCGTTACTGACAGGGCCGGTGCCGGTTCCGAACGCATCGGCGATTGCGCGGGGCAGTGACAATGCCGATGCGGCGCGTCCCGCCGCACATTATGAACCCCCTACTCGCGATCCATTGTGTAAGATCTACGCATCGGAAGAGCGCGATTACCCACAGCCTTTAGTGCGCGGTAAGATCGGAAAGACGCGCAGAGGAATTTCCTCCGTGCCTTATATGCCTGCACCGCCTCCGCCCCCGCCTCCGTCAACACCACCCCCGCCGATGATGACAGCGCCGATGCCAGTGACAGGCGCGGTGGCGGCAGCGGATGCGGCGGCGAAAATGCCCGCGCCTCAATCCGGCAGATACATGCCGCTTCCCGGAAGATACATGCCGCCGCCGCCAGAAGATCGCGAACGGTATAAGGGCGAAACTGTCGCCGGGATCAACGCCGTTGCCGACGTGCCCGTTTCCACATTTGCCGTGGATGTCGATACCGGTGCCTACGCCAATGTCCGCCGGTTTTTGAATCAGGGCCAGATGCCGCCTGCTGCCGCCGTTCGCACCGAGGAAATGGTGAACTATTTCCGCTATGATTATCCGTTGCCCACGGACCGCGATAGGCCGTTTAGCATCACCACCGATATGGCGGTTACGCCGTGGAACAAAGACAGCCGCTTGCTGCGTATTGGTCTGCGCGGATATGATCTGGATTATGCCGAGCGGCCAGCGGCCAACCTTGTCTTTCTGGTCGATGTCTCCGGATCGATGGGACAGGCTGACAAGTTGCCGTTGGTGAAATCGGCGCTGTCGATGCTCGCCGACAATGTCCGCGCCCAAGACCGGGTTTCGATTGTCGTTTATGCGGGCGCTGCCGGATTGAAACTGTCGCCGTGTAACAAGCCCGACATCATCAAGTCTGCGTTGAACCAGCTTGAATCGGGCGGGTCAACCGCAGGCGGCGCGGGCTTGCAATTGGCCTATGCGACGGCACAGCAAAATTTCAAACGCGGCAGCGTCAACCGCATCATGCTGGCCACCGATGGCGACTTCAATGTCGGTATATCGGATAGCGGCGAGTTGAAAAAATATGTCGAAAAACAACGCGATGACGGGGTGACATTGACCACATTGGGGTTTGGCCAAGGCAATTACAACGAAGCATTGATGGAACAGATCGCCAATGTCGGCAACGGCAACTACGCCTATATCGACAGCGCGATGGAAGCGCGCAAAGTTTTGGACGAAGAGATGTCGTCGACCCTGTTCACCATCGCCAAAGATGTCAAAATCCAGATCGAGTTCAACCCGGCTTATGTGCGCGAATACCGCCTGATCGGATATGAAAACCGCCTGCTGGCCGAAGAAGATTTCGACAATGACAAGATCGATGCGGGCGATATCGGGGCCAGTCATCAGGTCACGGCTTTGTATGAGATTGTGCCAACAGGCATGAAGGGATGGCTTTCCAATCGCCGTTATGATGCCAACAAAGCCGCTATCCCCGCCGCCCAAAACGGCGAAGCCGCGTTTATCAAGCTGCGCTATAAACTGCCCGATGGCAGCGCGTCGCGGCTGATTGAACAGCCGTTGTCGGCGCGGATGATGATGTCTGCCGCAAAGCCGTCGGGCGACATGGCGTTTGCGACCGCAGTTGCCGCCTTTGGCCAAAAACTGCGCGGCGACAAATATCTCGGCGATTTCGGCTTCGACGATATCCGGACGTTGGCGGGCGAACCCAGGCAATTTTGGCGGCAAGAATTTATCAAGCTAACCGAGATTGCGCGCAGCACAAGTTGAGCCATCCGCAAGGGCAATCGGATACGGCCGGGATGGGACGCAAATTTGCGTCCCATTTCTGTATTGCAAAAGGGATGGACAGCAGGATTTGTCCCGCTAAACTTAGCCAGTATAAATTTGATGTGGCAAAATAGCTTGGCGTTATCTGGCGGACGTTCGGGAAACGACCGCCAGCCAAATTATTTGAGCCAAGTTACCGGCGTCGTTATTATTGGGGAGTATATAATGTTAGAAGCGTGTGGATCATGGTTACCTTACATACTGGGTGCGTTGTTTGTCGGATTTTTAACCGCGTGGTGGATGTGGGGCCGCAACAAAACGTCGCCTGCTGCTGACCATTCTGGCCACGATCACGCGCCTCCTGAAAAAGAAGCGCCTGTTGCCGCCAAGTCAGCGGCAAGTGCGGATACCGCAACGATGGCATTGGCCGGAGGTGCGATTGCCGCCGCCGCTGCCGGGACTGCCGCAGTCGCCGCAAAAGCCAAGCCGAAAGCAAAAAGCGCACCGGTTAAAAGTGCGCCGGTTAAAACCGCCGCTGCACCAAAGGCAGCGGTGAAAGCAGCGCCGGTTAAAGTGGCCCCGGTTAAGAATGCGCCAACCAAAGCCGCGCCGAAAGCTGCTGCACCGAAAGCCAAGGTTGCAACGGTGAAATCAGTGGCCGTCAAACCCGCCGCAGTAAAGCCAGTGGCAGTAAAGCCAGTCGCGGCGAAAGCGGCTCCGGCAAAAGCTGTGACCGCGAAAGCGCCTAAAGCGAAACCCGTTGCCGCTCCCGCTGCATTAAAGGCGGCGGCGAAACCTGCTGCAAAGGCAACAGTGAAGGCGGCACCGAAGACGACACCGAAGCCAGCGGCAAAAGCTGCGCCAAAGCCAGCGGCAAAAGCACCTGCGGCCAAACCAGTCGCGGCAAAGCCAAAGCCCAAAGCGGAGGCCAAGCCAAAAATCGTAATCCCCGATAATCTTGAATTGCTCAAGGGTGTGGGACCGAAGTTGAATGAAATGCTGAAATCAATGGGCGTCACCAGCTTTGTTCAAGTCGCCGCATGGAAACCATCCGACATCCGCGAGATCGATTCCAAACTCGGCAATTTTGCTGGTCGCATCGGCCGCGACAATTGGGTCGATCAGGCCAAGTTGCTGCTCAAGGGCGACGTCAACGGCTTTGAAAAGAAATACGGCACATTGGGCAGCGAGATCAATCGCGGCTAAACCATCCGGCAATTGAATTTGCAAAGGGGCTGCGGATTAAATTCGTGGCCCTTTTTTTATTTGCCCGAATCGCGCTGTTCCTATATTGTTCTTTGATCATAAAGGAGAGAAAATATGATCGGATATGTCACATTAGGAACCAATGATCTGGCGCGCGGCGCGAAATTCTACGATGCCATTGCCGCCGAATTGGGCGTGGGCCGGATGATGGAATTTGAAACCTTCATCGCATGGGGCGAACAAGACGGCCCGGCGGCGGGGGTCGCGATTACCAAGCCTTTCGACGGCGCAGCGCCATCGGTGGGCAACGGCGTAATGGTCGCGTTTGAAGCCAAGGATCACGCTCATGTTGACCGTATCTATAACGCCGCACTGGCCAATGGCGGAACCGACGAAGGCAAGCCCGGCCCGCGCGGCGAAGGCTTCTACGCCGGATATTTCCGCGACCCCGACGGGAATAAACTCAACGCATTTGTGATGGGGTGAGGCGGCGGGTTGTTTGTCTTTAGAGCATGATGACATTAGATTGAGCCATCACCGTAGCCCTGAGCCTGTCGAAGGGCGCTTCACTGAGAGACGTACTTCGACATCGACCCGCCGGGAGACAGCACTACGGTTTTGAACGAGTGATTCAATCTGATGTCATCCCGCTCTAGCGTTAAGGCAAGAGTGGTTTCATAAAAGCCGCAAAGGGAAAAAGGGAGTAATTGTGTTGGCAGAGGTTTTTTCAAACTGGTGGCCGGTTTTTGTTACGACGGCAGTGATGATTGGTGGCGCGCTGGCTCCGCTCTTGCGATCGTATCTTGAACGTTTAATGGGCTTCAAATTCGATCGGAATATGGAAGATTATCGTTATGATTTAAGAAACCGCGAACGGGCTGCGAAGGCTGCCGAATGGTTGGCATTGGCTTGGCAACTTGAAGCGAGCGATAGCAAAGAAATGTATGGGCGCGTCAATCAACTGGGATGGGAAATGGCGATGTACTTGCCAGAAGAATTATATTTAGAAGTCCGCGATTCAATCTTGGGAGGAACGGATGACATTAATATACTCACCGCAGTAATTGCTATTCGCAAGCATCTGCTCGGCAAAGAAGCTGGCAATCTCAATTCAGAAAACATCGCCTTTCATGCGCCGAATGCAGCCAAATATCAGAAAATACAGTAGATTGCTAAGAGGTACAAAACAAAATATTACCCCTTCTCTTATCTTTTTCCCTTTGTAGCTTTTATGAACCGGCACCCACGCAACGCCAGCAGCAGCAAGCACCCAAACCCCAACACTCAGCGTCCCACCCGCTGTAACCCCGTGCCGTGCATTTTCAGCCAGCGGTCGGCCACTTTCCGGTCACCTTCGAATATCGTTTCGAACCAGTCGTAAAAATCGCGGCTGTGGTCCATGTGGCGGATGTGGGCGACTTCGTGGGCGATCACTGACCGGCGCACGTTATCGGGCGCCATGATTAAGCGCCAGCTGAGTGAAATAGTTCCCCGGCTGGAACAACTGCCCCAGCGGCTGCGCGGATCGCCGAGTGACAGCCGGGGAATTTCTTCGTCTGCTACACCGCAATAATGCGCGATTTCTTCGCTAAACACACTGCGCGCTTCGTCTTTTAACCAGCGCAATATGCGCGGAGCCACCATCGCCTCGGGTCCGCCCAGCCGCAGCTCTCCGTCGGTTTGCAAGATCTTTCGCGGCCAATCGGCTTGCCAGCGGATGACATGCGCGTCGCCCGCCACCGCAACCTCGCTGCCCGAAACCAGCGGCGCGGCATCGGGCGCGGTTTGCAGGCGCACGGCAATCCACTGTGCCTTTTGCGCGACGAAATCCATCGCCGCATTGGTCGGCGCATAAGTCGGCATCGTGATCCGGATTTCACGTTTGACCGCATCGACGCGCATCGAAATGCGGCGCGCGCGCGGGTTGCGAAGTATCCGCACAGGCACGGCTTCGCCCTCAATATCGACCAGCGGATCCCCGCCTTTGGGATCAGAGTGGCTGTTCGACAATATGGTTTTCAAGCGGTCCAGCATGGGTTTCCGATAAGGCGCGGCCTTTGACCGACATGCCTGCTTCATGAATACTTTCGCGGCTGCCGCTGATTAAATAATGCCAGTCATGCAGCGGCTGGCCGCTATCGCGCAGCACATAAGCGCAAGTCGATGGCAGCCAGAAATAGTCGGCAATCTTACCCTGCGTCAACCGCAAGCAATCGGGCACATAGGCGCGGCGGTGTTTGTAATCGCTGCACAAAGCGGTGGTAACATCCA
>JAYUPJ010000114.1:0-3178 GCA_043760195.1 Sphingomonadales bacterium
TGCCATCCGGTTTTGCGGACTTTGGTGCCTCGGGGGCGTTGCCGGGGAACACCTCGACGCCCTTGCGTTCTGGCGGCTGGACTGCCGGTGTCGAAGTCCCGCCCAAAGGATCGACGCTTGGTAGGATCGAACCATAGGGATTGGCCGGGCGACGCTGCTTCCCATCGCACTTGGCCAGTTTTGGCGATTTGGAGGCTGCGGCGGCGTTGTTGATCGGCGCGATCAGCGCCAGTGCCGCCAAGAAGCCTATGATACGCTTACCCATGATCCTGTCCCTTTATGTTGTTCCACGGCTGACCGAGCCAGACGTCCGCATTCGCGCGATGCCGCGCGCAAAGCCGCGTTCGATGGCGCGGCTGGTCGCTTGCGCGCCGGTGGCACCGCGACCGGCAACGAACCCGCCCGCCGCTGCAATGGCCGATGCAAATTGATTCGCGAGTGCAGGCCCGCCGCCGCCCAGCGAGGCGGCCAGCATCGGAATTTGCAGGAAAAAGAAGAAGCCGAGCGCATAGAAGGCCAGCGCCTTTATCGCGGCCATGCCGATCTCGTCATTTTCGGAGATGGTGTCGATGATCGCATCGCCGGTTTGGGTCAGGAACAATGTCAGCACGAGCGCGAACACGATTAGCATCAGATAATTGATGCAGGCACCGAGCCAGGCAAAGAAATAGCCGCGTGTGGATTCGAACAGGAGGGCGGCGACAAACAGCGGCCCGACAACCGACAGCAGGGCAAGCGCAAACAGTCCAAAGGCGCTGATCACGAAGCCGATGGCAGCGCAAAGCAGAGTGGCGATAATCACCATCACCACGAGGAATCCCGAAAAGACCGCATATCCGATGTCGGGGAGCGTGCCTTGGGTTTGCTGATAATCGGCCGCGATTTTGCGCATCGTGTTGGCCGTCTCGAAACCCGTTCCCGCGAGCTTGTCGTAGAAACCTCCCAAACCGCCCACATCGGAACCACCAAGCGCGCTGGCGAACTGGCTGGGCAATCCACCAAGAGCGAACATGCCAATCTGAGTTCCGTAGAGCGAGGTGACGGCGAAATAGAGAAAGGCGAGCTGGCAGCCGCGATAGGCATACTCCCGGAACGGGTATTGCACCGCGCCGCGCATGATCGCGTAGCCGAGAAGCGAAATATAGATCACGATGCCGATGCGTAGCGCCGGAGATACGATGCCGATCACCGCCGCGTATTTTCCTACGATGGCCGCGAGCGCATTGCTCAGCGCCTCAAACATCGTTGTGAAAACATGATCGCTGAATTCCATATCCGGCACTCATTCCCTAGGTATTTGGCCTTGTGCATCTGAGCATTTGGGTCAGTTGGTGATTTGAAGCTGCGACTTGGCGAAAGCTGCCGCACGGCAATTTGTCGTGACGACGGCGGGTTGCGTGTCCGCAGGTTCGGTCGATCCCGCCCATTCACGGCAAATTTTTTGCATTGGTTCGATCTCGGCAGGGTGGGCGACATAATACCGCCAATCCCGCACGGGCATGTCGGCCTGGGGTGCGGGATTGCCACACCCCGCCAAAAGTAGCCCCGTGCAAATGATCGCCGCCCTCACGGTTATTGTCCGCGATAGTAGCGGCTGGCTGCATCGAGCTTTTGGGCGAGGGCTGCCTGCCCTTCGGCGGCGCGCTGGCGTTCCTGCGCCTCTTGCTGCAAGCCGATAGCTTGCAAGCGGAGCTGATCGTTCTGCATCGCAGCGGACTCAAGTTGCAGCCGTGCCGTCAGGTCAGCCACTTCCTTCGCGGTTCCTGCGGTTGCCAACCGGCTGCGCAATTGATCCAGCCCTTGCGCCCGCGACGTGACGGCAGCGCCCATATTCTCGGCGAGACCGGCATTGATACCAATGTTGCGGGCATTGAGGTCATAAGCGGCACGGGATTGTTCAGAGCCGGCAAGGCCCAACTGCCCAAGCAGATCGCGATATACCGCATCGGCCTTGGCACGGCCCGCGCCGACAACATCGAGATTACCGTTGCCAAAGCCTTCGAGCGAGCCGCCCGAAATGTCGAGTTCGCGCAGGGCATCAGACTTGAGCTGCTGTGCTAGCCCCGGAATGTCGGTGAGTTTGTTCAAATCCTGATAGAGCTTCTGCGCCTCGGCAATTTGCTGCTTGCCTTGGGCAACGACCTGGAGCGCTTGCCTGACGGCGTTGATCTGCTGGATCAGGCTGGCACTGTCATGGACAGGCATCCCTTGTGCGAATGCGGGCAATGGGGCTGCGAACAGCAATGTTGCACTCAGCGCTTTGGTCAAATTCTTCATCGACTTACCTTTCTTTCAGTTCAGCTAGGACGCCTCCGACGTTGGAAGAGCGGGAGCCAGACGGCGGGATCATTCCCCACCTCGGCAATCACTTCGTCGGCAACGGCAGTGGTTTCCGCACGGCCCGACAGCACGGCCAGCTCGTCATCGAGACCGGCAAGATCGAGTTCGACCACCACGCTGTCATGGCCCTGTTTGACCAGAAATTTGTGGCTCTCAGGCGCAAGCTCTTCGCGCACCAGTTTGAATTCGGCTTCGGAAAGCGCGAAACCTTCGACGTAATCGCGCCGCGCCCCAAACGGATTGGGCAGCATGATCTTGGTGGCGACCTGTTCGAGAATCGAATGGCTGATCTCGCTCTTGAGCGCGTCGGCAGGTGATTGCGTGGCGAACACCAGCACGGCGTTGCGCTTGCGGTAGGTTTTGAGGCCGTCCTGGGCGAAGCGGCGGAACGCCTCATCACCGAGCGCCTTCCAGAATTCGTCAATGCAGATCACCATCCGCTCGCCGGTCAGAAGCTGGTCGATCCGGTGGAACAGATACAACATGACCGGCGTGCGAATGTCGGCATTGTCTAGAAAGTCGGTCATGTCGAAGCCGATGAACCGGGCATCAAGCGTCATTGAGTCTGCGGGATTATCGAACACCCAACCCAGCGATCCTTCGGACGTCCATTTTTCGAGCCGTGCGCCGACGCCGCTGGAATCCTTCATGCCAAGCATCGAGCGGAGTGCGCTCAGCGAACGGTCGGCAACATCGAGTTTCATCACGGCGTTGATGCCGTCCTCGATCAGCCGTTCTTCCTGGACCGATATTGGCTTGCCATCGGTGCGGACGAGCTGGCGGATGAACAGCGACAGGAATGTCTTGTCCTCTGCGCGGTTGGCGAGCGCCTTGAGCG
>JAYUPJ010000115.1:0-7166 GCA_043760195.1 Sphingomonadales bacterium
GCTTAGCGTCGATTTACCAACCCCTAAATCACTTGCAATCCGCGCACGCGGCAGACCGCTACTCAGCGCTATCCGTACCGCTTCTAACTTGAAATCTTCCGTATGCTTAACCGACATGTTCCGTCTCCTTGAGTGAGGTATATAATCTCAAGCGACCGGAACCAAACCGTTACAAGTCCATTTTGACGAACAAGGACGACGTAGCCGAGCGCGCGGAGGAGTGGAGCGACACCCTCCAATGGCGGTCGCGGCCTACGGTGTCATCGGTGTCGCTGATCTTCTCGATGCCCGAAGGCACCGATCCCGACAAAGTACTGGGAGCTGTCCGCGCGCTGGCCCATGCCGAGCTGAGCGACAATCACGATTATGTCCTGGCCCTCCATACCGATACGCCGCGCCCGCATGTCCATCTGACGGTGCAGGCAGAGGGGCTGGATCGCACACGGTTCAATCCCCGACCGATTCAGCTCAATCGCTTCCGCGAACGCTTTGCGCGTGAGCTGCGTGCGCGGGGCATCGCTGCCGAAGCAACTCCGAGGCGGGCGCGTGGTCAGGGGATTGCCGGATCAAGCATGGCGCTGGTCAAATTGCGGGCGCGGCTGCGTTCCGAGGGGACTCGCCAAATTGCCCAATCCGACCGCCGCACAAACGAACAAGCCATCGCCGTCGCTAAGGGTCAGGATCAATTGCCGCCGTTTATCGCAGCCGGCACATTCCGCTGGCAAGAGATACGCCGTGCCTATGCGCAAACCGCCGACGCGCTGGACGCCACCGGGCAAGCGGACGACAGGGAGCTTGCGAAGGATGTTCGCACGTTCCTCGACAAGCATCAGGGTATGAATGCCACGCCCGAAGTTTTTGCGGCACATCACGCCCGGATAATTAAGGCTGACCAAAGCATTGCCTCGCTCACTGTCCCGGATCGACTACCCAAAGATCACGGACGCGGGCGGTAGAAAGGTCAGGCTAGGTCGCCAAAGCCGATTGCGCCGCTCTGTCGTCGCCTAATGGCAAAATAGTTCTGCCTAAAACCTCTCTTTCCATTGAGCGGGCGAACACCAAGCGCTGGCTGGGTAAAGAGCGAAAAAGGGGCTGTGAAGCGGGGCGGTAACGTCGACGCTCTTGACACGGTGGGAGAGGCGTCAGGCTTGGTTGACGGGGCATTCCTAATTATCTGTTTGTCGCAATTATTCCTACGACTGGACGAAAAACTGAAATCGCAAAGGAACCACTGACCTGTTTCAACGTTTACACTACCGATTGCGCAAATAAGTAGTTTCCGAGGGTTTTGTCGGATTTTCGATGGTGTCATAGTCACGAAGAGATGGCCCAAATTGACTTTGAGAGATAGAAAAGCATGGAAAACTGGACGAGAGATATTACAACACGCGGTGGATTAGACGTGCATATTCGTCCAGCCCAGGCGGAGGACGAAGCGGCACTGGGGGCGTTTTTTGCTGGCGTCACGCAAGAGGACATGCGGTTCCGGTTTCTCTCGGCGTTGCGGACAGTGAGCCACGAACTCCTCGCTTCGATGACCGATGTTGATCACCGCCAAACTGAAAACTTTCTTGCCTTTGAAAAGGGCACGCCGGGAATCATTGCGTCGGCTATGCTTGCTTGCACAGACGACATGGCGAAAGGAGAGGTGGCGATTGCGATCCTGCCTGAATTCAAGCACAAAGGTCTGAGTTGGCAGTTGCTGGCCCATGTCGCAAAGTTTGCGGAAGACAAAGGGGTCAAGACAATTGAGTCAATTGAAAGCCGCGAACACCATGCCGCTATTGAAATGGAGCAGGAGATGGGCTTCACCGCGACCAGCTATCCGGGGGATGCGACGCTCGTGCTTTTACAGCGTCAGCTGACGCACGCATAACGTTGCATAGAAAGCGTTTGGCTCTAAGTGTTGTGGCCGCACTTGTAATAGCCGGGTCGCTGCCATTGTTTTCACAATCGCGCACAATTTCTTCGGCGTCGCCCAAAGCTATTAGTCCGCTTCACGCTGCGGAAGACGGAGCAATAGAAGCGATGAAACCGGGGGAGTTTCTTTGGGCACCCGGCATCGCTCCCGAAGGTCCGGTCACCGTCATTATCAGCCTAAAGACGCAGCGCGCTTATGCCTATCGCAACGGTGTACCGATCGGTGTGTCGACGGTATCGACCGGTAAACCCGGCAAGGAAACCCCAACCGGCGTGTTTACGATCTTGCAAAAAGCGGTAAAGCATCGGTCCAATATTTACAGCAACGCCCCGATGCCGTTCATGCAGCGTCTTACGTGGAGCGGTATTGCAATGCACGCGGGAAATTTGCCGGGGTATCCGGCGTCGCATGGCTGCGTAAGATTGCCTGCTGGTTTTGCCAAATTGTTGTTTGGGATTACGTCGCTCGGACTGACGGTGGTGATAACCGACGATCCGCTTGCACCCGAAGTTGTTCCCGCGCCGACCTTGCTTGACGCTCAGGAAACTGAAGTTGCCACGACCAAGAATGCTTATCGCTGGCAACCGGAAAAATCGCCATCCGGTCCATTATCGATTGTCTTGAGTCGCCGGGACAAAAGGATCGTTGTTCTGAGAAACGGGGCGGAAATTGGTTCCAGCATGATAGAAGTCAAAGGCGCCGTTACCGAAACGATGGCGTTCACGCTGCTCGGCATCGACGCGGAGGGTTATCACTGGATGCGTTTGCCCTTGCCAGGCCAATTGCCGGAAACAGCCCGCGAATTGACGACGGCAGAGCGTGCGCGCGTTCACATGCCCGAACCCTTTCGACTGGGCATTGCAACTGCGCTTCGCCCCGGCACGACCTTGCTTGTCACACGCGAGTCATTGGCGAGCGGCGGTACGGGCAAGCAGATGACTATACTCACCGCAGACAAAAATTAGCGCTTCATGGATCAAAACGGAATGTCGTTGGTTTCCTAACCAGTCGGAATAGTTCGGCGATCCTTGAAGGAGACTTACGATGGGTGAATTTGTAGACAAGGTAAAGGGTGCCACCAACGAAGCAATTGGCAAGGCCAAGGTTGCAGTCGGAAAAAGCACTGATCATCCGGAGATAGTTGCCAAAGGCCTCGCTCAGAAAGCCAAGGGTAAAGCGCAAAGCGCGTTGGGAACAGTCAAGGGCAAGCTCGGTGACCGTCTGTAACAACTCGTAATTTACGTCCCTTATTTAGGAGCCTCATTCATGGTTACCCTCCCCAAACTGCCTTATGCAGAGGACGCGTTGGAGCCCTATATATCTGCGGCCACGCTAAAACTGCATCATGGCAAGCATCATAAGGGCTATGTTGATACGCTCAATAAGCTGCTGTCAAATGATGCGGCGAAGGATTTGCCGCTGATCAAAATTATCGGTCAATCGCACGACGACCCTGTCCGGCAAACGATCTACAACAATGCCGCCCAAATTTGGAACCATGATTTCTTTTGGAAATCGATGCAACCCGGCGGCGGCGGGGATCCGGCGGGCGATCTCAAGGTGCTGATCGAACATGATTTTGGTGACATCGAAACATTTCATGCAGCGTTTCTTGAGGCAGCTACCAAGCATTTTGGCTCTGGCTGGATATGGTTGGTCGCAACTGAAGGTGTGGTCGGAATTGTTACAACCCACGATGCGGAGATGCCAGCTTTACAGGTCCGCACACCGCTTTTGTGCTGTGATCTGTGGGAGCACGCATATTATCTCGATTATCAAAACCGCCGTGCCGATTTTGTAACGGCATTTCTGGATAATCTCGCCAATTGGGATTTTGCCAACACCAACTTAACGTCGGCAGCTGCTAAATTGAACGAAGAAGTTCCAACCCCATTGGAACAAACCGAACATTCAATTGTTTTACCCCTATCGTGAAAAAGGAGAGTTAAAATGAACTTGATTATCATGCTTTTTGTGGGCGGCATCCTTGGGTGGATTGCCTCAATGCTTATGCGGACCGATGGACAGCAAGGTATTTTTTTGAATGTCGTGGTCGGTGTGGTTGGCGCTTTGCTTGCGGGCTTTTTACTGACGCCCTTTCTCGGCGGTACGCCGATCACCAATGGTGCTTTTGACATCAAGTCACTCGTCGTTTCGCTACTCGGTGCGATAGTGTTGCTCGGGATCGTCAATCTGTTCCGGCGCGGTTCGGTCCGTTAGCTCCGGTACCGTTTTTGAATCAATGATTTATGCACAGTGATAAGGATATATATATGACACGATCTTTCAAGAACCTCTCGTTTCTCGCCGGAGTAAGCGCCGCTGCGCTCTTGGTATCGGGCTGCAACAGCCCCACCGAAAAAGCGGACGAAGATACCGCCGACGTCATCGAAGAAGATGCCGATGCGGTGCGCGCAGGCGCAGAAAAAACTGCCGATAACATGGAAGAACGCGCCAATGAAATGGATACCAAGTTGGACGGCAAGGACCCGGCAGCCGAAAAAGCGATAGATAAAGGTGCTGGGATTGTTCGTGATAAGGCTGACACAACGGCCGACATGATGGAGAACAAGGCAGATGCAGTCCGCAAGGATGCGGACGGCAAGTAAGCCCGGCGGGCCTGAACATTGCCTAAGGGGATGTTCAGGCCAGTTGGCCGATGTCATGGAAAGCGATCTTCGAACACAACAATGGCTGCATCTGATCGGCCTTGTCGCCGTAACGATGGTTGGTCTGATACTTTCATATCAACTCGCCGCTCCCTTTTTGTCTGCTTTGATCACAGCCATTGCACTTGCAGTGGTTTTTACGCCATTGCAGCGATGGATCGAGGCAAAGATTAAAAGCGCCGGAATTGCGTCCGGATTGACAGTCACGGTCGCAGCTGTGCTGCTCATTATTCCAACGCTTTTTGTCGGCGAAAAGATTCTGGCCGAGGCGACTTCTGCGGCGCGGCTTATTTCGGCCAGTGTCCAACGCGAAGCTTGGCGGGCAGTTATCATCGATCACCCTCGTCTCGCACTTGTTGCGGCCTGGATTGAACAGCAGGTCAATCTGCCGCGGACGGCCGAGAACGCGGTGTCTTGGCTTACCAATATCGTGACTTCGTTGGCCCAAGGGTCCGGAGCACAGTTGGTGGTCATCTTCATCACTTTTTACTTCCTGTTCTATTTCCTGCGAGACCGCCGCGCGGCGTTGGCCGCAATCGCGGCGCTTTCGCCGCTCAACAATGCTGAAATGGGCGCGCTCACCAACAGGATCGCGGAAACGATCCGGGCGACAGTGTACGGCACGATTGCCGTCGCCATGGTGCAAGGCTGTCTTGGTGGATTGATGTTCTGGTGGCTTGGCCTGCCAACGCCGTTCTTATGGGGCATCGTGATGGGATTGCTTGCAGTCATCCCCGTGCTTGGCGCATTCATCATCTGGATCCCGGCGGCTTTTTTCCTGTGGGTGACGGGCCAACCGGGCAGCGCAATCATCCTTATATTATGGGGCACCGTCGTGGTTGGCGGGATCGACAACCTGATTTACCCAATGCTGGTTGGGAACCGGTTGAAAATGCACACGGTGCCAACATTTATTTCGCTTGTCGGCGGTTTGATTGTATTTGGCGCATCCGGTTTGATCTTGGGCCCGGTCGTACTAACCGTAACGATGTTTTTGGTGGAGCATTGGCGCAAACACAGCGTTCAGCATGATGTCATCAATGTAACCCCGGTACATCTGTAAAAAATATTTTTGGCCACTTGGACCCGAACCCATTCTCCTTGGTTTCCCCTCCATAAGGAGACAATTTATGAAGAAGTTCATTCTTGGCATTTTGCTGGCTGCCGTCGCCATTCCTGCGGCACCGGCAATAGCAGACCCGGATAACGGCCGGTCGAAAAACTCGAACCGTGACGACCATGAAGCCAGTAAACACAGAAATCGCGATGATCACGCCAGACGCGACCGCCGGGACGATCGCCGTCATGCAAATCGTGGCCATCATTACGGACAGCAAAAACGCGCGGCTTGGCAGAATTTCGACCGCTATGACTATAATCGTTTCGACCCCCGGTATGGCAGCTATCAAGCCGACCGATATTACCGCGACGGCGGATATTATCAGGACCGCCGTCTGAATAACCAGGACCGTATCTACCGTGGTTCGAACGGCCGGTATTATTGCCGCCGCAATGATGGGACCACTGGTTTGATCATTGGCGCGGTAGGCGGCGGCTTGTTGGGCCGGGTAATCGCTCCAAATGGATCGAAAACACTGGGAACGATTTTGGGCGGTGCTGGCGGCGCACTTATCGGCCGTTCAATTGGACGCGGCGGCGTTCGTTGCAATTAACCGCAATCACAAGGAATTTATCATGTTGACGACAAAATCAGCCAATAAGACATTGGATACGATAAAAAAAGCAGCAGTTGTGCGGATGGATCATATCACCACCAACGAAAAAATCGCTGGTGCGGCCGTTCTTGGGGTCGCCGTCGGCGTTGCTGCAACGGCCATCGGCAGTTCCATGCTTCATGCCACTAAACCTGACAATGATGTCGAGGCAGCGAGCAACGAAACTGCGGAATAGAATTATTGAATTGAAGCGCAGGCCGGTGAAACATTCGAGCGTCTGTCTGAACTTCAACGACGGCGTGGCCTTAACCGGCCACGCCGTCGGTTTTTTAGGGTGAAAATCACAGATATCCAAACTTTTAGCCGGCGGATTGATTGAGTTCCTCACTAGCAATTCAAGTCGTTTTTGGCGAAAGGGATGCGCACAGGGAACATCTGCGCCGTTCAGTCGTTTGACTTTGACAATCCACAAAAACGGGACTCCATTATGCGCAAATTCCTCATCATGTTGCCGTTGTTCGGTATGATCGCCGCTTGTTCAGACAACGAAACTCTTGAACAAAAAGGAAGCGAAGCGGGAGCAGCGGCGGACAAAGCTATTGTAAGCGCTGGCGACCGGATTGCAGCGGAGAGAAATGATCTAAAAATGAGAACGGAGGCTGTCCGCGAAAAGGCGCGCGGTGTGCAGCAAGATGTCAAAGAAGATCTCAATAAGGCTGAAAAGGCCGTCGATGCGGCAGAGGCCGAACTCAAAAAATAGCTATTGTCCTGCCGGAAATCCGGCGGCGCCTTGCTCATTCAGCAGCGGGTAGGTGAGCTTGACAATCGTGCCGCCACCCGGCGTGGACTCCACGTGCAAAACTCCGCCGAGCTGCTGGGCAAACGCCGTCATTAACTGCC
>JAYUPJ010000116.1:0-3175 GCA_043760195.1 Sphingomonadales bacterium
TAGCCGTGCGCCATGACCATCCAGTCGTTTCCGGCATTGATGTGAAGGCCGTGGTGGCCGCCTTCGTTGGCGGGAAGGCGGGAGGTGCCGGAGCCTTGAGCCGATTTATCACGCGGCTCTGCTGATATGGGATCGTGCTCTCTCGGTTCGCCATGATCCATCTGCGAGTGATCCATTTCCTGCGCGAGCGCGGGGAGGGGCAAGGCGGCGAGCAGGAGGGCAAATATTCTCCCCATCGACTTGCGATGGGGAGGTGGCAGTTGCGCAGCAACTGACGGAGGGGAATTGCGAGGGCAGATGGGCGGCCTGCGTCCGCCGCCCCTCCGGCGCGTCTCCGCTTCGCTACGACTCGCCACCTCCCCATCGCTAGTCGATGGGGAGAAGTGATTGCCCTTAAACATTGAACCGAAACAACATAATATCGCCGTCCTTTACCAAATATTCCTTGCCCTCTGACCGCCATTTGCCCGCCTCTTTCGCGCCAGCTTCGCCGTTGTACTGAACATAATCGGCGTAAGCCATAGTCTCGGCGCGGATGAAGCCTTTTTCGAAATCGCTGTGGATCGCGCCTGCCGCATTGGGCGCGGTGTCGCCGGTGTGGATGGTCCATGCACGCGCCTCTTTGGGGCCGACAGTGAAGAAAGTGATCAGGTGCAGCAGTTCATATCCGGCGCGGATGACGCGGGCTAGGCCGGTTTCGGTAAGCCCCAAGTCTTCGAGGAAAACGTCGCGGTCTTCGGGCGGCATAGTGGAAATTTCGGCCTCAATCGCTGCGGAGACGACAACCGCCTCTGCGCCCTCGGCCTTCGCCTTTTCAAACACGCGCGCGGACAGCTCGTTGCCGTTCGCCGCAGACGCCTCTTCGACGTTGCAGACATACAGCACAGGTTTCGCGGTCAGCAATTGCGCTTGCTGGAACAGGCGTTCTTCGTCGGCATCATCGCGCTTGGTCAACCGTGCAGGCTTTCCTTCGCGCAGCAGGTCGAGCGCCTTGGCCAAAACAATCGCGGTGGCCTTGGCCTCCTTGTCACCCTGCGTCCCTTTTTTGGCCAGATTGGGAACGCGCTTTTCTAGAGATTCCAGATCGGACAGCATCAATTCGGTTTCCACCGTTTCGGCGTCGCTGATCGGGTCAATCTTTTCATCGACATGCTGAATATCATCATCGATGAAACAGCGAAGCACATGGACGATGGCGTCAACCTCGCGGATGTTGCCAAGGAACTGATTGCCCAGTCCCTCGCCCTTCGACGCCCCGCGCACTAGGCCCGCTATATCCACAAAGCCCAGCTGCGTTTCGATGATCTTGGCCGACCCGCCAATCTTGGCAATCGCATCCAACCGCGGATCAGGAACCGCGACATTGCCGATATTTGGTTCAATAGTGCAGAACGGATAATTAGCCGCCTGCGCCGCAGCCGTCTGCGTGAGAGCGTTGAAAAGGGTGGACTTGCCGACATTTGGCAATCCGACGATACCGCATTTGAAACCCATTATATAATCTCCCTCTCCCCTTGAGGGGAGAGGGCCGGGGAGAGGGGGAGTCCTCATACCGGCCCATTGTTAAACGTGAGGGGTAGCCCCCTCTCCTAACCTCTCCCCTGAAGGGGAGAGGGACATGATCAATCCGGCAATCGCGTATTAAGCCTAACCGCTACATCATTCATAAACCGCACATCATCGCCCTTGGCAAGCCAATCGGCCTCCGCGGCAACCGCGCCCAATAAATCGGCCAGATCTTCAATCTCGCTCTTGTGGAAATTGCCGAGCACATATCCGGTGACGCGGTCTTTGTGGCCGGGGTGGCCGATGCCGATGCGCACGCGCTTAAAATCTGCGCCGATATGGTCGATCATGCTGCGGATGCCATTATGCCCCGCTGCGCCGCCGCCCATTTTGACCTTTACCTTGAATGGTGCGAGATCAAGCTCGTCATAGAATACGGTGACGTTCGCCGGGGTGAGTTTGTAGAAGTCCATCGCGGCCCGCACGCTGCGGCCGCTTTCGTTCATGAAGGTCGCGGGTTTTAGTAGGATGATTTTTTCTGCGCCAATGCGCAGTTCCTGCACCCAACCTTGGAATTTCTTGGCTGGCGTAGGCAGATCATGGATTTCGGCAAGCGCATCCACCGCCATGAAACCGATATTGTGCCGGTGCATGGCATAGGTCGGTCCGGGATTTCCAAGGCCTACCCATAATTGCATATCAATACTCCCCTCCCGCATACGGGAGGGGCTGGGGGTGGGTCTGCAACAATTACTGCCGCTCGCTCACCTTTTGCTCGCCCCACCCCTGACCCCTCCCGCATGCGGGAGGGGAATTACATTAAGCTTCAGCTTCGCCTTCGGCCGTGGTGTCGCCGCCGCTGGATTTCAGGGCCGATGGTGCAACAATTGTTGCAATCGTGAAATCGCGGTCGGTGATGGCGCTGACCGAACCGGCTGGCAAAGTGACGTTGCTGATGTGGATCGAATCGCCGACGTCAAATCCGGTGACATCGATTTGGATGTCGTCAGGGATCTTGGTGGCGTCGCAAATCAGTTCCAATTCGTGACGGACAACGTTCAACACGCCGCCACGTTTCAGGCCGGGTGATTTTTCTTCGTTGATGAACAATACGGGCACTTGTACCTCGACCTTTGCGCCCTTGGCGATGCGCAAGAAATCGACGTGCAACGGGCGATCGGTGACCGGATGAAACGCAACGTCCTTTGGCAGGGTAGTTGTCGCTTTTCCGCCAAGATCAACGTCGATCACACTGTTCATGAAGTGGCCCGACGACAGCAATTTGACGAGGGCTTTTTCTTCGACGTGGATCGTTTGTGGTTCTTGGTTGTTGCCATAAATTACGGCAGGTACTCGTCCGTCGCGGCGCAATGCACGGGAGGCTCCCTTGCCAGCCCGTTCGCGCGGCTCAGCAGGCAATGTCAGCTGATCGCTCATAATATTTCTCCAGTTAAATAACGTATCTTGCCGCAACGCCTCCAGGGATGACCATCACGTGCAAGCGTGCGCCCTTAGGCTGATGCGCGGTGAAATGCAAGCGGGGGGTTGGGGGTATGGTTCCCTGATAAGAAATCGTCATTCCCGCGAAGGCGGGAAGGTGGATTCACATTCGAAGTGCAACAGTTGTTGTTTTGGTAGGAATATCTCGGCGGGAGTTTTGAACGCAAGA
>JAYUPJ010000117.1:0-7136 GCA_043760195.1 Sphingomonadales bacterium
GAGGGCCGCGGCTTTGTGTCAAAGAACCGTATCCGCGAAATGGAACGCAATGCCGCAGCACTCGATGGCGGTTACGGATCATATACAGCCGAAATCGCAAGGTCGTCAGAAGCCATTGGCGAGGCCCGGATGCAGATGGTGTCGCAGGGACGCAAGACGTTGGAAGATGCCGCCGCCCAGCTGCGCGATGTGCAAGTTCGCCTTGATGATCTGCAGCCAAAGTTGCTGGCGACTCGCGAACAATTGGGCCGCGCAAAGATCCGGGCAACTGCCACGGGGCGGGTTGTCGGCCTGAAAGTTCATACAGTTGGCGGCGTTGTATCCGCCGGAGAAACGATGATGGAAATCGTCCCGCAGAACCGCGCGCTGGTTGTGGAGGCCAAAGCATCGCCGAACGACGCCGATGATCTGAAAGTCGGTATGGCCACGCAGGTCCGTTTTAGCGGGCTGCAGGAAAAGACGATTCCAGTGCTGCACGGCAATATCAGCAAAGTATCCGCCGACAGCTTTGAAGACGAGCGGACGGGCATGCGCCACTTCATGATCGAAGTGATGGTCCCAGAAGATGAACTTGGGAAGATCAGCCAGGCCCGCGGCAACAAGGGGTTGCAGGCCGGGGTTCCCGCCGAAGTCGTTGTCCCGCTGCGCAAACGGACCGCGTTCACCTATTTGACCGAGCCGCTTACCCAGATGCTGTGGTTGGCGGGCAGGGAAAATTGATCGGGCGTGGCGGGGGCGCCCCAGTTTTGTCATCCTGAATTTATTTCAGGATAAATAGCCCCGAAGCCTGAAAGCTTGCGCTGTATGTATCCTGAAATGAATTCAGGATGACGATATGGTTCAAACTAAAGTCAACGCGGCAGATCAATACTGGCAGACGCATTTCGCAAGGCATCTTGTTCCAGATAGCAAATTCGCGCTACGGGATCTTTATGAATATCGACCCACAGTTCATCAATTGGGACCTGCGTGATGCGCAAGGATGCGGACCTACGGTAATCAATCTTGGCGCGACCATTGTTTCGCTTGCCGTTCCGGATAGTTATGGTTTTGTATCGAACGTTGCGCTCGGCCTGCCCAGCGCCGAAGGCTATCTTGCCGATAACTCGCATCTCGGCTGTGTAGCTGGCCGGTTCGCTAACCGCATCGCCGGGGGCCGCTTCTCGCTCGATGGCCAAGATTACCAGTTATCGGTGAACGATGGCGCGAACATGCTTCATGGCGGCGGCGATGGTTTTCACAAACGTGTGTGGACCGGTGATCGCATAGAACACCCAAATGGCAACGGCGTGCGTCTGTCATTAATCAGCCCGGATGGGGACGAAGGTTTCCCCGGGGAAGTAACAGTCTCAGTCTGTTATATCTGGACACATGACCACCGCCTGATCATTGAGTATGACGCAACCTCCAGCAAGCCGACTCCGTTCAACATCACGCAGCACAGTTATTGGAATCTTGGCAGCGCGGGCGAAAATAAAACCGCTATTGATCAAGAACTTAGCGTTTATGCCGATGCCTATCTGCCTGTTGATAGCAGTTTGATACCGACCGGGGGTCCGAGTTCCGTGGCCGGAACGCCGTTTGATTTTAGATCGAAGAAACCGATCGGCCAAGACATTGCCGTGGACGATGTCCAGCTGCATCGAGGGAACGGATACGATCATTGCTGGGTGTTAAATGGCACCGGTTTGCGCCGCGTGGCCGAACTCAGCCATCAAGGTTCCGGGCGCTGTATGACGGTTGAAACCGACCAGCCGGGATTGCAGGTCTACACTGGAAATGCGCTTGGGAATGATTGCGGCGACGCGGTTTACCGCAGGCATGGCGGTGTCGCTTTGGAAACCCAGCATTTCCCGGATTCGCCCAATTGTCCGCATTTCCCCGATACTATCCTGCGCCCGGGCCAGCGTTTCAATAGCATAACGATATACTCGTTTTCATTGATCTAGAGCTGGGTGACGTTTGAGTGAAGCAATCGCCGCCGCGCATTAATGCTTGTAATGTAGGATTTGTTCTGGGAACGCAGGGTATAGCCGCTTTCTTACGGGCTCGCTCTTTGACATTGTTGGCGGTCTAAATTCGCACATTTCGCGGCGACATTGGCGGAGACGGAAAATGACAGAAAACGACGATGTTGGAAATATTCGAACGCTAAGCTTTCGCAAAATGTCAAAATAGGCGTCAACCTTGTCAACTAGGTGTCAACTTGGGCGTTTCGGGGCCAGTGCGTATGTCGTTAGATATTCCTGCAATATGCGCCTGGCGCTGGATTGATTTCCAGCTTTAGCGGCAGTTGCGCGCCTTCGCCGCCGCTTCGCGTTTCGAGTGCGGCCATCAGCTCTGCGACGCCCGATTTGGGCAGCACCGCAACCACGCAGCCGCCAAATCCGCCGCCGGTCATGCGCACGCCGCCCGCATCGCCGATGATATCTGCCATGAAATCTACAAGCGCGTCGACCGCAGGAACGGTCACTTCAAAATCATCGCGGAGCGACGCATGTGAAGCGCGCATCAATTCCCCTAATGCGCAAAGGTCATTGCCGCGCAGTGCCGCCGCCGCCGCCAGTGTTCGCGCATTTTCAGTAACGACATGGCGCGCACGGCGAAAGGCGACGTTGTCCAGATCACCGGCAGCAGACAATAAGCGTGCCTCGTCCAGATCACGCAGGGATTCCAAACCATAATGGCGCGCTGCCGCCTCACATTGTGCGCGCCGTTCATTATAAGCGCTGCCGGCCAACCCGCGCGTCACGCCGGAATGGACAATGACGATAGCGGCATCGCCAGGAACAGGCACCGGCGCCGCGTCGAGGTTGCGGCAATCAATCAGCAGCGCATGGCCATCGGCGCAGCGCGCCGACGCCAATTGGTCCATAATTCCGCAAGCGCATCCGACATAATGATGTTCCGACCATTGCGCTATTTTTGCCAACTCAGTCAGATCGGGATCGGCGATCCCGCCCAGCCGGGAGAATCCCAAACCAAGCGACACCGCCAACGACGCCGATGATGACAGCCCCGCACCTTGCGGCACATTGCCCGCAATCGCGATATCCGCGCCATCACGGGCCACGCCGGACGCGATCAATCCCGCCGCAACGCCGCGAACATGGTTGGTCCAATCACCGGCAGCGGCGGGGGGAATTTCGGTTGTCAGATTGAACCGCGTGCTCTGGTCTTGCAGATCGAGTGCAACGGCGCACATGTCGCTATCATCACGGCGTCCCAATGCCACCGCTGTGCCAAATGGAATCGCGCACGGCAGAACGAGGCCGTCATTATAGTCGGTATGTTCGCCGATCAAATTGACCCGGCCGGGCGCGAATGCGACCAATTCGGGCTGGCGTCCATAAATGCGCGAGAAGCCCTTTATGGCCCGGTCAATCGCCGATGTCGCGGGATCGTTCATGCGCGGCCCTCCGCTGCGCTAAGCACCAAAGCGCCGACACTGCGCAGCCGTTCGGCGGCTTGTTCGGGCGTTAAGTCGCGCTGCGCCTCGGCCAGCATTTCATAGCCGACCATGAATTTGCGCACGGCCGCCGAACGCAGCAGCGGCGGATAGAAATGCGCGTGCAATTGCCAGTGCGTTTGGTCACCGGCGGCAAATGGCGCGCCATGCCACCCCATCGAATAGGGAAAGGAACAGCCGAAAAGATTGTCGTATCGTGCGGTCAATTCCTGCACCGCAGCGGCCAGCGAATTGCGCTGTTCATTGTCCAGCTGGTCCATGCGTTGCACCGGTTGACGCGGCAGCAACAGCGTTTCAAATGGCCACGTCGCCCACCACGGGACGATGGCCAGCCAGTGATCGTTGGCAACAACTGCGCGCTCGCCGCCGGTTTCCCGCGCCATAACGTCCATTAACAATGACCGGCCATGTTCAGCAAAATATCGGCGTTGGTTATCGTCCTCGGTCGCTGCTTCGTCTGGCAAATGGCTGCTTGCCCAAACCTGGCCATGCGGGTGCGGGTTGGAACACCCCATCATCGCGCCCTTGTTTTCGAACAATTGAACCCAGGCATAATCGCGGCCAAGCTCTGCCGTCTGGCTGGCCCAGCAATCGACGACGGCGCGCACTTTCAATGGGGTAAGTTCGGGCAGCGTTTTGGAATGATCGGGTGAAAAACAGATAACCCGGCATTGTCCCGAAACTGGTTCCAGCCGGAAAAGCGGGTCGGGATCAGCGTCGCCCGCGCTGATTGGAGCTAGGGCCGGTGCCAGTGCCGGAAAGTCATTGTCAAACACATGGATGCTTGAATATTCCGGGTTCACCACGCCGTTGGCACGGGTGTTTCCAGAACAGAGGTAGCAGTCCGGATCATGGCCGAGCCGCGCTTCAATGGCAACCGCGTCGGTTTGGCCGAGCCACGGCCGCAGGCTGCGATGCGGAGAAACCAGCACCCATTTTCCGGTTAGCGGATTTTGCCGGCGATGCGTGGCCTCAAACATGTTTCACCGGCAACGGACCATTCCATTTATGTATCAGATCGATCATGCTCCCGGTTGGCACTCGCTTCTCCCTTTATGCTCTGATCCAAGTCAGTAACGCGATCAATCTTGGTTCGCAATCTTATTGACGCAATACGCATTGTGAAGGCATAGGTTGCACTATGCTTAACTTTTTTCTAACCCCTTACCCCGACAGGGAACGCCGATGAATGACCTGATGCGGCTTGGCGTTTGTTACTATCCCGAACATTGGCCCGAAGAATATTGGGAAGATGACGCACAGCGCATGGCCGCGATGGGGCTTTCGCGGGTGCGTATCGGTGAGTTTGCATGGAGCCGGATTGAACCGGAACCGGGCCAGTATAACTGGGATTGGCTCGACCGGGCAGTAGACACACTGCATCGCCACGGTCTTGGGATCATCATGGGGACGCCAACGGCGACGCCGCCCAAATGGCTGACCGACAGCATGCCCGATATGGTCGCGATTGACGCGCAGGGCAATCCGCGCGGCTTTGGATCGCGCCGCCATTATTGCTTTTCTCATACCGGATATGCGCAGGCTGCTGACCGGATCGTTCAGGCGATGGCCACGCGGTACGGCGACCATCCGGCAGTCGCCGCTTGGCAGACCGACAATGAATATGGCTGCCACGATACTGTGGTCAGTTATTCGGCGGCGGCGCTGCATGCTTTTCGCGCTTGGCTTGGCGAACGCTACCCATCAATCGGCGCGCTCAACGCCGCTTGGGGCAATGTTTTCTGGAGCATGGAGTACCGGTCGTTTGCAGAAATAGACCTGTCAAATTTGACGGTGACCGAACCCAATCCAGCCCACGTCCTCGATTTCCGGCGCTTCTCATCGGATCAAGTGGTGCGTTTCAATCGCCGTCAATGCGACATCCTGCGCGCGCATTCGCCGGGACGTGACGTGGTCCATAACTTCATGGGCTTCTTTACCGAATTTGACCATCACGCGGTTGGCCGCGATCTTGATGTTGCCGCTTGGGATAGCTACCCGCTCGGATTCCTTGAACAATTCTGGTTCTCTGACGAGGAAAAAAACGCCTATTTTCGTCAGGGGCATCCCGACATTGCGGCGTTCCACCACGACCTTTATCGCGGCTGTACGCGCGGTGGCCGCTGGTCGGTTATGGAACAGCAACCGGGCCCGGTGAACTGGGCGCGGTATAATCCGGCGCCGCTGCCGGGTATGGTGCGGCTGTGGACGTTGGAAGCGATGGCGCACGGCGCGGAATTGGTAAGCTATTTTCGTTGGCGTCAGGCTCCTTTTGCTCAGGAACAGATGCACGCCGGTCTGCTCCGCCCTGACCGCGCCGATGATGTTGGCGCGCATGAAGCAAGGCAAGCGGCATCGGATATTGCCGCAATCGGTCCCGTCGGTGCAGCGCCCAAATCAGTCGCCATGATCTTCTCTTATGACAGCGACTGGGTGACCGGTATCCAGCCACAAGGGCGCGGGTTCAGCGCGCTGCGGCTGGCATTCGAGTTCTATACGGGGCTGCGCTTGCTCGGTCTCGACGTCGACATCGTTCCGCCCGGCACCGCGCTTGATGGCTACAAGATGGTTGTCATCCCGTCGCTGCCGATCATGCCGGACGGATTGGCGGCGCAATTGGCGGCGTTTGATGGCCCGGTGGTGATTGGTCCGCGCACCGGCAGCAAGACGCAATCATTTGCGATACCGCCAAACCTGGCGCCCGGCGCATTGCAGTCGTTGATCCCCGTTAAAATCGTGCGCGTTGAATCGCTGCGGGATGGGGTATCTGAACCAGGCGTCGGCTTTTCCATCTCGCGCTGGATCGAACATGCCGAAACCGATCTGCCAGCAGAAGAAACGCTGCTGTCTGGCCAAGGCGTCGTCTTCGCCAATCGCGGCGTCCGCTATATCGCGGCGTGGCCCGACGGTGCTTTGCTGGAGCGCGTATTGCGGCGCGCAGCGGATACGGCCGGGCTTGAGGTGTTTGACCTTGGGTCCAAATCGTTGCGCATCCGGCGCGCGGGCGATCTGTGTTTTGCCTTCAACTATGGCACGTCGCCGGTCACGTTGGATCATGCCAGCGGCCTGCATTTCATCATCGGTTCGGCGACGCTTGGCCCCGCAGCAATTGCGGTCTGGCGGACGCCCGCGCCTTAGTTTTCAGGCTCTGCCTATAAGGGGGTTTATACAGCGCTGATTCGGTGGCAGGGGAGCCATCTTACAGTGCCATTTCCGGACCAAAATGTTGCCTACATGCGCCAAGGCCAAAAACGCCCAAAACCGCCCAAGTTGACACCTAGTTGACAAGGTTGACGCCCATTTTGACATTTTGCGAAAGAACGGCGTTCGATTATTTCCTACATCGTGATTTTTTGTAGGATGCTGACTTCGTCAATTTAACTGCCAATATTTAGTCCACCAACATTTACATCACCAACAATGTCAAAGAGCCAGCCCTGAAACAGCGGCCAAGTCCACTGGTCCCAGAACAAATCCTACATTACAAGCACTAATGCGAAAACAGGACCGCGACGTAAAGGAGTTATTGCGTCCGACACCATAACGCCTTCCACCCTTTTTCCTTCTACCCTTTTATGAAATCTCACCACAGCGCAGCCATGAGATGAAATACAAATTCAGCGCACGCTTAACAGCGTGCAAGCGTCAAAGGGAAAGAAGGAAAAAA
>JAYUPJ010000118.1:0-7125 GCA_043760195.1 Sphingomonadales bacterium
GGGCGGCGGCTGCCATACGGGAAAATTGAAGATATTCTAGAAATTCCACTGGTTCAATCCGGCGACAGCAGAATATTGATCGTCATCAATCCTGCCGTCGGGTGTCAGTTTGCATTGGATGTGGCCGAGGTTCTTGACAACGAGGAGCTGGTTATCAAACCGGGCGCTCAATTGGTGATGGCTTCCGGATTATACTCAGGAATGTCTTTGCCAGACAGCGGACGCCCGATGCTATTGTTAGATGCCAGCGGGTTAGCAGCCGAAATTGGGGCAGCAGAAAACTCGGATGGATTTTCCCAAAATGATGCCGCGCCGGAACTGGAGTCTGACACAAAAGACGGCGCGGTTTCGGCAATAATGTTCTTGGCAATGGACGGCATGAAACGGGCCATTAGGCTCACTGCGATTGACCGGTTGGAAGATGTTTCAGTGGCAAGCATTAAACTTGTTGGCGGAAAGCTGCGCGCGTTTGTAAATAATGAACTGATCGAAGTTTTTGATTTGATCGAAGTTCCCAATGCCGGAACGATCCAAATGTTGAAGCTGACAGATGGAGAAAGCTGCAAATATTTGGCCGTCAAACAAGTGCTGGATGTATTCAGTCTGCCTGCGAAAATCGTTCAAAGCGCCAACCCGAAAGAACATGAGGGCATCATAAATGTGGACGGTGAACCGGCCGAGTTGCTGAATATATTCCAGTTTTTTGAAATGACCGATATTGGCGCGGCCACCGGTTCTGAACGGCCGCTTTGTTTCGTGGAATGCGGTCCGCATGATCATTGGGAGCGCAACATCCTTGAACCATTATTGAACGCATCGGGATATAGAGTCAGCTTTGACGAGGCTGATCGGCTTGATGCCCAGATTATCATTGGCCGGGACGATAACGAGTTCATTGCAAATACCGACGACAACAGGCTGCTGCGGCTGCGCCAGCAAAGCTTTGTCTCCAACGAACATCTGCCGAGTATTTACCGCTATGATCGCGTTGGATTGATATCCGCGATTGAAACCAAATTGTCAGGAGCGCGTTGATATGCCTGAGCTCTTTCTATTGGCTGAAATTGACGGAACAAATGTCGCCATTGCCAGCGATGTCGTTGAATCGGTGGTCCATGTGCAAGATTTCGTGCGCGTGCCGAGGGCCGATCCGCTGGTCGCAGGTGTTTTTGCGTTGCGCAGCCGAGTATTGACGCTGATTGATACGCAATATGCCGTGACAGGTCAGTCAAAACCAGTCCCGGAAAATGCGTTGGCGGTAATTGCCGAAATCGGTGGGTCCCATTTTGGCTTGATCGTCGGCGCGGTGACGGATGTCGTCAGCATCGACGAAAGCCAATATGAACGTGCAATCACGCCGGGGCCAAATTGGCGGAAGTTTGCAAAATCTCTGGTCAAAATCGATGGCAAGATTGTCGTCGTTTTGTGTCCAAGCAAGATCGTCACGGGAACCCTTGCGCTGGCCGCCTGAACGCTATGATGTGAGAGATTCTCACAACCAATTTGCGGATTTACCCATAAATTAACCAGATGATAATGCACACTCCCTAACCTGTCCAAGGGGATTTCGTGGAGTGGAAAAAAATGAAAACATGTTTGGTCGTCGACGATAGCAAGGTCATCAGAAAAGTAGCACGGCATATTTTAGAAACTATGCGGTTTACGGTCGCCGAGGCGTCCGATGGCCAAGATGCACTCCACCAATGCGAGAACGGTTCGCCGGACGTAATTCTGCTGGATTGGAACATGCCCGTGATGAGCGGAATGGATTTCCTGAGAGCATACCGTTCTTCAAATGCGTCGCCGTCCGCCAAAGTTATATTCTGCACCACAGAAAACGGGATCAGCCATATTCAAGCAGCAATTTCGGCGGGGGCCGATGAATATGTGATGAAGCCGTTTGACCGCGAAACGCTTCAAGCAAAATTGCAAATAGTTGGTTGCTTGTAACAGCACTGCTGTCCGATGACTTTTATTCCACCAAGACAGATTGGCCGTGCCGCTACAGTGCACCGGCGTGTGCGCGCAATGATTGTCGATGATAGTTTCGTGGCAAGATCAATCTTGGCCCGGATACTTTCGCGTTCGGCGAAAGTTGAAGTTGTCGCGCAGGCGCACGATGCAAAATCGGCGCTATCGGCTTTGGAAAAACAAGACGTCGATATCATATTGCTGGATATCGAAATGCCGGAGCGCACCGGGTTGGATGCATTGCCGGAATTGATCAAAAAATCCAAAGGCGCCGGTATCATTGTGGTTTCATCGTTTGCCGAAGAAAACGGTCCTGCAGCAATCAAGGCCCTGTCATTAGGCGCATGTGATTCCTTGGCAAAGCCGGGACGCAAAGGGTTTTCCGGCAAGTTTTCACAAACCTTAATAGACAAAGTAATCCATTTGGGAACGTCGAAGCCGCGTTTGGTTGAGCATCGCACGGAACGTGCAAAACCGGACGGAGTTGGCCTTAACTGTGTGCCCGCCTGCATCGCAATTGGCGCGTCAACTGGCGGTATCCCCGCAATATTCCAGATCATCGAAAATCTTGATCCGCGTATTGATTGCCCGATATTTATTACCCAGCATTTACCCGAAGCATTCATGACGTTTTTCGCGCGGCAATTGTCCACTCACACGCAGCGGAAAGTCGTTGTGGCCGAAGAAAATATGATTGTGCAAGCAGGTCATATTTATGTTGCGCCGGGAGAATCGCACCTGGTTTGCCGCATTGTTAATGGTCAAATTCAAATCGGCGCGCAGGCGACTTACGATGCAAGCCGTTACTGTCCGTCGGTTGATGCAATGTTGGAGTCGATGGCGGCTATTTACGGCGCGAAGGCACTTGCTATCGTATTGAGCGGCATGGGGCAAGACGGACTGATCGGTGCGCGGGCATTATCGCAGGCCAATGGCCGGATACTTGCGCAAGATGTTGCCACATCGGTGGTTTGGGGGATGCCGGGTGCCATTGTGAGAGAAAATTTGGCGACCGCGGTGCTCAATCCTTTGGAAATCGCAGCCATGTTAAACGATATGACAGGCGCATAAGACTATGGAGAGCAGCCATTCCAATCGCGTGCTTTCCGATCTTCTGGAAAAACACACTGGTCAAGTTGTTGCCGCAAATCGGCAATGGCGCATGGAAACGACCTTAAAACCGGTGATGCGGCGTTATTCGATTCCGGATATTGAAACTTTAGCGGCAGTGATAAATTCAGGCTCCGAGGAACAACTGAAAATCGATTGCGTCGAAGCGATGATAAACAATGAAACATGCTTTTTCCGGGATCAGGCAAACTTCGCGCTGCTTACCGGGCCGCTGCTAGATTCGCTTCGTGCGCAAAATGGCGTTTCAAAAACACTGCGGATCTGGTCAGCGGCTTGTTCAACGGGCCAGGAACCCTATTCGCTGGCGATGATGATTTGCGAAAACGCGGAAAAATGGCAGGGCTGGGCGATTGAGATTTTTGCGACCGATGTGTCCGCCAGCGCCCTGAAACGCGCCAGCGAAGGGCGGTACTCGCAATTTGAAATCCAGCGCGGAATGCCCGTTGTCTTGATGCTTAAGTATTTCACGCAGGTTGGCGAAGATTGGGTGATTAACGAAAATCTGCGCAAAATGGTCACTTTCCGGCAGCATAACATGCTCAACAAGGTGGAAGGTCACCGCACATTCGACGTAATATTGTGCCGCAACATGCTGATGTACCTGTGCGATGACAAGCGGCGGCAGGTGCTTGATTCTGTCTCCGATACCATTGGGCCAAACGGCATGGTGATGCTGGGCGCGGCTGAAACGGTCATCGGTCAAACTGAAAAATTGTCCGCAAGCCGCGAGTTTCGAGGTTTTTTCCAGCGAACTGATTCTGCATCGCGGCGGCAAGCCTACCCTTTTTCAGAAGTTGCTTAGCATCCGGTCAATGCTGCATTGGCAACCTGACTGAACTAGATTAAGCTGGTCAAATGATCTGGAACCCTTCACCCAATTTTGGCGAACGTACTTTGCCGATAACAATGTTGGTGCTGCATTACACCGGCATGCAAAGCGGCCCGGCGGCGATTGACTGGTTGGCCAATCCCAATTCCGGCGTTTCTGCGCATTATGTTGTCGCCGAAGACGGACAGGTCGTCCACATGGTTCGCGAAGAAAGCCGGGCGCATCACGCGGGCAAATCTTCGTGGCGCGGTGTTACCGACATCAACAGCGCCAGCATCGGTATCGAAATTATCAATCCCGGCCATGAATGGGGTTACCGGCCCTTTCCCGAGGAACAGATGGATGCAGTGAATTTGCTGGTTGCAGAAATCGTTCGGACATTTTCAATCGAGCCGCGCAATGTCGTTGGCCATAGTGATGTTGCCCCTGCACGCAAACAAGATCCCGGCGAATTGTTTGATTGGGAACGATTGGCGCGCCACGGTTTGGCGGTCGCGCGGCCAAAGAAAAAGTTGATTGATCCGCAGTGGAGCGATGCTGCATTTCTGATGGCATTGGCAAGGTATGGATATGACATTGCCGACGGGCCAGCCGCCGTGGTCGCGTTTCAACGCCGGTTTCGAGCCGAAAATGTCGATGGCATTATTGACGGCGAATGCCGCGCCATTTTGTTGGGCGTATTGCTGGACTAAAAAGTCAATGATGCTATATAAACTGGATTGCCAGAGGGTCGGGCGGCTGCCGCTATGTGGGTAACCATATAGGGGAGGAAAGTCCGGGCTCCAGCGAGGAACGGTGCCGGGTAACGCCCGGCGGAGGAAACTCTAGGGACAGTGCCACAGAAAACATACCGCTATACTTCGGTATAGTAAGGTCGAAATGGTGCGGTAAGAGCGCACCGCGCGAATGGTAACATTGGCGGCATGGTAAACCCCACCGGGAGCAAAACCGAATAGGGAAGGCGAACTTCGCAAGAAGTGGGCATCCTCCTGCCTAGTCTTCCGGGTTGGTTGCTTGAGCGGCGCAGCAATGCGTCGCCTAGAGGAATAGTCGCACATCCGCATTTGTTTCGGCAAATGCGGGGGACAGAACCCGGCTTATAGACCCTCTGGCATATATATTTTGGGGCGCGGATATAACACTCTGGCTTGTGTAAGACGCAATCTCGTTTAAGGAAGCCGCATGGCACGTTCGTCGACAAACAATTGGGGTTTTCCGCGTGAGCGCGGGTACGGTAGCTCGCGTGAGGCGCAGCAGGTGCGGCTTTGCGACCGTTACGGGTGCAGCAGCGCAGGCAATTGTCCAGCGCCTAAATCTCCCAACAGTCCAGAACGCTGGATGTTTTGTGAAACCCATGCCGGCGAATATAACCGCGGCTGGGACTATTTCGAAGGCCTAACCAAAGAAGAAGCCGAGGCGCGCGAAAAACAGGAACGCAGCGATTTTTCAGGCTTCAAAGAAGCCGCGCATTATGGTTGGGCCGGTTCGGGCGACGGTTCGCGTACCCGTGATGAAATGCGGGCATTGGACATTCTGGGCCTCGATAGCGATTCGACATTTGACGATGTGAAAAAGGCTTGGCGAAAAATCGCGAAGGAAACGCATCCCGACGTGAAACCCGGCGATGCCGATGCCGCGAAAATGTTTCAGGCCGGGCAAGCCGCCTATGACGTGCTGCGCGTTTCTGAAGAGTTGAAGGAATGGAAGGGGACCTAAACGTCCTCGCTGGCTGGAATTTGAGGCAAACGCAAAGCCATCATTTTGGTCTGGATTGCAACTTTCGGACCAACATCTCTCGTAATCCCTGTAACTTGCCACACGCCGTCATCCTGAACTTGTTTCAGGATACATAACGCCGAAGCCCCAAGGCATGAGCTGTAATTGTCCTGAAACAAGTTCAGGATGACGGGTGGTGTTCCGGATCACGGCGGTTTTTAGGCCGCATATCTCTGCGCGGTTTCCCGAATAAGCGCGATCATATTGGGAATGCCTTGCGTGCGGTTTGACGACAGCTGGTTTTTTAGATCGAAGGGTGAAAGTTCTGCTTCGATGTCGGTCGACAACACGTCGGCTGCATTTTTCCCGTGCACCGTTTTCAACACCAAAGCGATGATGCCCTTTGTTATCGCGGCATTGCTGTCAGCCAAAAATTCGAGCGACGACCCGTCCGTTTGCCCGGGATAAACCCAGACCGAGGCGGAGCAGCCGCGCACCAATGTTGCGTCGGTTTTGAGCGCGCCGGGCATTTCGGGTAATTCGCGGCCCAGTTCGATCAACAGCCGGTAACGATCATCACCGTCGAGAAATTCATACTCTTCTAATATATCGGAAAGGCTGTTCATGGCATCGCCATAACGCTTCGCCTTTAAATATCAATCCCTGCCGCGATTGCTTCCAGCTTCTTTACCCGCTCTTTTAAGTCAGCCACTTCGATGCGCGATGTCGCCGAAGGGGCAGGGGTTTCACCGGCACTCATCCGGTCCAATTCGGCATGTTTCAAGGTGATCCAATCGCGCCATCCGCGCAGCGTAACTGCCGCCACCAATGTTAACGACGCGAGAAAAAAGCAACCTGTGATCAGGTAGAAATTTGGGTCTTGCGGCATGGTTCCTTCCTTTCACTTAATTGGGGTAAGGCGGCTCAGCGGTCGCGCAATTGTTCGATCTGCCGGTTGATATCGCTCGCATTATTGCCGTCCGTGGCAATCCGTTCGAGCACTTGAATACGCTCTTTCAACATAGAAATTTCTTCACCCATCCGCGCGGTATCGGGATCCGCCGCGATGCGTTGCTGGTTGCCGTGGACATCTTCGATGATCCCATGCCGCGCTTTGTGGCGTGAACTATACACTTTGCCGATGGTGATGATCGCAATGATTGCAACTACCATAGTAAACGGATCGCCTATCATATATTCCTCCTGAAATTTTCGATTTGGTCTAATTCAGCGGCTTGTCGCGCAGGTCTTCTATCGCGTCCGCCAGGCTGTTATTCTTGTCGGTGATGATCCGTTCCAGCACCTGAACCCGCTGCTCCAACCTTGCATTTTGCGCGGCATATTGCGCCGCATTTTCGCTGTTGCTTTGCGACATGATCTCCAGCTCGCGCTGTTTATGGCGTGACCATAGTGCAAAGCCGCCCAGCAGAAATGGTGCCAACGGTATCAATATCCAGATTTCTTGAAACATTTTGAAG
>JAYUPJ010000119.1:0-3147 GCA_043760195.1 Sphingomonadales bacterium
CCCAATTTATACGCCAGTGCTTGACCGGGCCAGCTGATATAGCGGTTCACTTCGGCCTCGATATTGGCATCGGTAAGGGCGGTGTTGTCTTGCATATAGGCAATCGCTTTTTCTTTGCTCCAACCCTTCGCATGGATGCCGGTGTCGACGACCAAGCGGCATGCCCGCCACATTTCATAGCTCAGCCGCCCCATGTCTTTGGCCGGCGTGTCGTACAGGCCCATTTCGATACCAAGCCGTTCCGAATACAGGCCCCATCCTTCGACGAAGGCGGTGAAGAAAGCGCCGTTTTTGCGGAAATCGGAAAGTGGTAATTCTTGTTGCAAGGCGATTTGTTGATGATGCCCGGGAACGGCTTCGTGCGCGCTGAGCGCCGGAATTTCCCAGAACGGGCGTTGGTTCAGCTTTGATGTGTTGACGTAATAATATCCGGCGACGCCAATTTCGGGGGAGCCGGGATTGTAATATGCCGTCGTCGTGCCCTCTGCTGTTTCCGCCGGAATTTCCTTTATGCCATAAGGCAATCTTGACAATCGGCGGAACAATGACGGCATCTTTCCGTCGATATCCTTGGTGATCCGCGCAACTTTTTCCATCAGTTCTTCGGGCGTTTTGGCAAAATATCTCGGATCAGTGCGCAGGTGCTGAATATAGGCTTCACGCGCGGGATATCCTGCAGACTTGGCAACCTGGACCATCTCGGCGCGGATCCGCGCAACTTCGCTTAACCCGATTTGGTGGATTTCCTCCGCGCTCAGCGTGGTCGTGGTTTGGTTGCGAATCCGGTATTCATAATAAGCCGCGCCATTGGGCTGCGCCGATACGCCCGGCTGCTTCGCGCGTTTGGGTTTGTAACTGGCGGCATACCAGCTGAGCTGTTTTTGCAGCGCAGGTTTTATGATCGCGCTAATCGTATCCGCAGCATCAGCCGACAGCGCCGCAAACTCTGCGGCTTCGATTGTATCGGGCCGCTTGCGGTTAAAGGGTTCATAAAAGCGCGATGTTTTGGGGTCCGCCGTCATCAATCCTGTGATCGTTTTTTCAAAGCCATCGAGTGACGCACAGGGCAGGGTAAAACCGCCTTTGATTGCCGCGTTGGCGACCGCGATATTTTCGTCATTCACCCGCGCATATTGTTTCAGGCGGCTATTATAGCTTTGGAAATCGGCGGCGTTGCGGAACGGCAGATTGTTGGCCATGCTGGCAAAGTTTTGATGCCAGCTGGAATAGCTACTGAAATTGATTGTCCGCTGGCCAAAGCTATTGGCATCGACGGTTTCTTTGAGCGTGCGTTCCAGTATTCCAAACTCAACCTTGTTGGCGGCGGTCAAACTGTCTGGGGCAATACGGCGCAATTTGGTCAGGAAACCCGATGCCGCCGCGGCCTGCCGGTCCATTCCTTCCAACGTGCTATCGCCGACTTCATTGGCATAAGCATCGACGCCCAGCGAGCTGGCAAATACAGGCTGTGATTGCAGAATACTGGCCCAGTATTGATCGACCAGAGCCTTCAGCGCCGCATTGGGATCCACTGTTTCGGCGGCGGCGGGAACAACCGGTTCTTGTGCAATGGCGGGAACCGCAAGCACGAATGTTAGCGCGGTGACGACAAAAAATTTGTGCATTCTAATTCTTCCCTCAACAACTTGCGTAATTTAGAGCATAACAGCCGCATACAAATTGGCCATAGCGATAAACGCGGTGCAACGTGCATTTACATCCTAAGGAACATTGTTCGATGAACAGAAACTATGCCGCCCTTTTGGCCGCCGCGACGATCTTGTCCGGCTGCGCCGCGACAACGGCAAATGTCGCAGCTCCATCGGTTCCGGCAGGTGCAGGGAGTGCGGCAAGCGTGCAAAATGCCGCGAGTGCGCTGCGTCCATATTATGACGGATTGACTGCGCCTCTGCCCAAAGCTCCGCCGGGTATCGAACTGGACGAAGCCACCGCGATCACCCGTTTTGCCTTCGGGTCGTGCGTCAATGAAAACCGCGCCATGAAATTTTGGGATGTGATCGCGGCGCAGCGGCCGCAAGCGTTCTTGTTAATCGGCGACAATGTTTACGGCGACATTGCCGCAACCGGCGCCGCCGACATACCGACTTTGACCGCCAGCTATCGCAAGCTGAACAGCCGTCAAGAATATGCCCGGTTTCGCGCTTCCATTCCGATGCTGACCATGTGGGACGATCATGATTTTGGCGCGAATGATGCAGGCGGCAGTTTCGCATTCAAGGAATATGCCGAAAAAATATTTGAGGAATATTGGGACGCACCGGACGATGTCAGGTCGCGGCCCGGCGTGTATGACAGTTACATTTTCGGCCCCGCCGGAAAACGGGTGCAGTTCATTCTGCTTGATGCCCGCTTCTTTCGCAGCGATCTGGCGCGGATAAATTACCGCGACCCGGCACCTAAGCTGGGCAATGTCATGCCCAATGCCGACCCGAAAGCAACGATGCTGGGCGGCGCGCAATGGGATTGGCTGGCCAACGAGTTGCAACAGCCTGCCGACCTGCGGTTCATCATTTCGTCGGTGCAAGTCATCACCGATGCGCACAATTTTGAAGGGTGGCACAGCCTGCCGCTGGAACGGCAAAAACTGTTCCGGATGATCGCGGACAAAAAAGTCGGCAACGCGGTGTTTTTATCCGGCGACCGCCATGTTGGCGCGATCTATCAAACGCAGGCAGCGCGCATAACCAAACCGCTTTACGAATTCACCTCAACATCGCTCAACCTTGCCTTCGGCAATGGCGAGGTCGGCGCACGCGAACCCGATCCTACTAGGATAACGGGGTTATGGGCGGACGAAAATTTTGGTCAGGTCGACATTGATTGGCAAACCAAATCGGTCAAGCTGAGCCTGAAAAACTCTGCCGGAGATTTGCTGGAGGAACGGACGATCAAGCCGATTGGTTGACGTGGGGGGCGTACTAAGACGATAAAGTATACCATATAAATACAATCACTTCGTCATTCCCGCGAAGGCGGGAATCCATCTCCCTCATTATCGGTTTGCACCGTCGATGTAGTGACAAATTAAAGCTCAGGTGATGGATTCCCTAAATTCACAAACGAAGTGCAACACTCTGCTAAGGATGCTGCACTATGTCAGACCGATACAAACATTTCACGTTGGAA
>JAYUPJ010000120.1:0-20642 GCA_043760195.1 Sphingomonadales bacterium
GAAGCGGGAAGCGGCGTCGGTGGAACTTGGTATTGGAACCGCTATCCCGGTGCCCGCGTCGATATCGAAAGCCAGGAATATTCGTTTTCATTCAGCGAAGAGTTGGAACAGGAATGGCAATGGACCGAACGCTATGCCAGCCAGCCGGAGATTTTGCGGTACCTGAACCATGTCGCCGACCGCTTTGACCTGCGCCGGGATATTGAATTCAACACCCGGATAAAATCAGCGCATTATGACGCGGCGGCGCACCGGTGGCAGCTGACCACGGTTGCCGGTGACGCCATGAACGCGCGTTTCTGCATTTCGGCCACTGGCTGTCTGTCGGTGCCCAATGATCCCGATTTCCCCGGCCAGTCGGACTTTACCGGCCCCAGTTATCACACCGGACGGTGGCCGCATGAGGGCGTAGATTTTTCGGGCAAGCGGGTTGCCGTCATTGGCACCGGGTCATCGGCCATTCAATCGATCCCGCAAATCGCGGCGCAGGCGGATCAGGTTTACGTGTTCCAGCGGACACCCAATTTCAGCATACCTGCCCACAACGGCCCTCATGATCCCGAAGTGCGGCGGGCCTGGCTGGCCAACCGGACGGAAAACCGGATGGTCCAGCGGCAGACGCTTGGCGGGTTCATATCCTCTGAACGCAATGAGCAACTGGCGGCTGATACCGGCGGCAATGAACAGCGGCAGATACTCGAAGACCGATGGGCGCAGGGCGGCTTTGCAATTCTCAGCTCCTTTGGTGATCTGATGGCCGATCCTGCCGCCAACGCCATAGCCGCCAATTTTGCCGCCGAGAAAATCCGCGAGATTGTCGACGATCCGCAGGTTGCCGACAGGCTTACGCCGAAAGATTACCCCTTTGGTGCCAAACGGCTGTGCGTTGATATCGGCTATTACGAGGTTTTCAACCGGCCCAATGTTGAACTGATCGATCTGCGCGCGACACCGTTGCAGACCATAACCGCCGGCGGCGTTGCGACCAGCGACGCGGAATTCGCGGTTGACGCGATTGTCTTTGCGATCGGATTTGATGCCATGACCGGCGCACTTTCGCGGATCGACATTCGCGGCCGCGACGGCCAAACGTTGAATTCCGTGTGGGCCGAGGGACCGAAAACTTATCTTGGCCTAATGGTCGCGGGCTTTCCGAATTTCTTCACGATCACCGGACCGGGCAGCCCGTCGGTATTGTCGAACATGGTGGTGTCGATTGAACAGCATGTCGAATGGCTGGCCGAACTGTTTGCATTCATGAACCAAAGCCAGATGACCGAAATCGAGCCCACCGCAGACGCGCAAAACGGATGGGTCGACCATGTCAATGAAATCGCCAATTACACCGTCTATCCTTATGCCAACAGCTGGTATCTGGGGGCCAATGTGCCCGGCAAGCCGCGCGTTTTCATGCCCTATGTCGGCGGCGTCGGCGCGTATCGCGATTTGTGCACGGCCATTGCCGCCAACGTCTATATGGGGTTCAAACTGCGCATGGCATGACGCTAGGGGCGCAGGCGAGGATTGCGGATATTGGATTTGAATGCAGGAGCTTCGGCGCCATTCTCCAACGCACATTGACGCACTCCCGAATATCATCTCAGCTCTATTTTAGAGCGGGATGACATCAGATTGAATCATTCATTCAAAACCGTAGTGCTGAGCTTGTCGAAGTACGTCTCTCAGTGAAGCGCCCTTCGACAAGCTCAGGGCTACGGTGATGGCTCAATCTAATCTAATGCCCGTCCGGCGCCTTTTTCTGGCCGGTCAGCTATGCCCCCTGACCAAATGGCCTAGTCCGAATGGCCGGGTGTACGGCTGCGGCGAATCGGTTTAAATTGGCGATCAATGTTTCAAAAATGGTGTCGCAACCCTGACGTAAATAACTGCGCCAGGCAGTACCGAATGTGAACTGCAATTGGTCACGACCTATATTGAACACTGGTTTTGTAAGATGGTTTTGAACGATGCGGTTTACCCTTTGACCAACAGGGGCTGGAACCATGCGTCGCCGTAAATTTCTACAAATCGGAGCTTTAGGTGGCGCAGCGGCGCTATCTGCGCCCGCCAGCAAAGCCATTGCCGCAACTGGCCGGACGCAATTTTCGCTCACCGTCGCCCCCGCCAATGTCGAAATGATCGATGGCACGCATGTCTATATGCTGCTTTATTTCCTCGACAATCAAACGCCGCGCCCGGTGATCCGGGTGACCGAAGGCCAACAGATCAGCTTCACTATCCAGAACAATGATACCCGGCCCCATGGGTTTGCGATCACCGGTATTCCGGCCGCGACCATCCCCGTGATCGCGCCGGGTGCGACAGCTGCGGTCACTTTCACTGCCCCGATTGGCGGCAGCTTTATCTATGTTGACCCCTATGAGGCACCGCTTAACCGCGTGATCGGGTTACACGGTCCGTTCATCGTATCACCAGCCGATGGCACTACGCCTGCTGGTTCGGACACACCGTTCAGCCGTTCGGCGCAAACCGTTCAGGTGCAGTCGTTCTTTGACGCGCTTGGCGGCGGGCATCCCCGCTTTCCGGGTGAAAAATGGAATCCAAATGATCGCGCGCGCGAAAAGATCTGGCTGTTTTCGCAAACCGACCCTTCGCTGAACGCCGCAGTGGCATCGGGCGCGACAACAACGGGGGCCAATGTGGTCGCCAATTTCTTGCCGCGTTACTTCACGATCAACGGGCTGTCGGGTTTTGATACGGCCTTGCATGGCGGTGTTTCCGGCGGGGATCATGACAATGATGCGCAGATTGGGCCATCGGGAAAGCAGGGCCAGCCTTGTCTGATCCGTTCAATGAACGCGGGCCTTTGCACGCACGGCCCACACATCCACGGCAATCATGTGATGGTCTGCGCCGAGATGGATGACTTTGACAATAGCGTCTGCGAGACGCATGTGTATGAACGCGATGCTTGGATACTGCGCCCGCTTGACCGTATCGATGTGATCCTGCCGTTTGAGCGCCCCCCCGATATTCCAGCCGCCAGCTGGCCGCCGCGCGAAGAGCCTTTCCCGCTGCGCTATGTCATGCACTGTCACATTGAAATGTCGCAGACCGCGGGCGGCGGCAATTATCCGCAAGGTGCGGTCACGCACTGGGAAATGACCGGACCGCTATAGGGCAAACAAGGAGACGCGGGGATGCTCGCGGGATAAGATAATGACAGCGATTGATTGGACAAAAACGGGAATAAGCGGGGAGATCACCTATTCAACCTTTGGTTGTAATGTGTTCAAGGAAGCGCCCGTCACGCCCGACAAGCAGACCCCGGACGTCTTAATTCAGCGCCGCGGCGCAGAGTCCGGCGACCTGAGGGCTCCCGACGGAAGGAAGATCAAGATATGGGGTTATGTTGATTCGGGCCTGCCGCTGATCCAGCAAAAGCTGACTTTTCCCTCGCCCACCATACGGGTGCGGCAGGGACAGATTGTCCACACCAAACTGACCACGTCCAAAGGGCCGCACACTATCCACCATCACGGCATCGAACCGACAACAGCGAATGACGGCGTCGGCCACGTCTCTTTCGAAGTCAACGATACATACACGTACCAATGGCAGCCGATGCACGCCGGGACATTCTTTTATCATTGCCACCGAAACACGGTTCTGCATGTTGAATTGGGAATGTACGGCCTGTTGATAGTCGACCCGCCCGAAGGACCAGGCCGGTTGTTCGAAAATGGCCCGACCTATGATGTCGAGCGTGCCTGGGTCGCCGATGACATGGACCCCAGATGGCATTTGATCGCCGACCATGACGCCGGACTTTGCGGCCTTGACGTTGGGCTTAATCGTTTTGAACCCAAATATTTTCTGCTCAACGGCATTTTTTCAAACAAGACACTGACAGATCCCAAGACCATGGTGACCGCACAATTGGGGCAGAATATTTTGATCCGATTGTTGAACGCGAGTTACTCGCTGCTGCGCGTGACGCTGGATTGCGACGCGATGTGGGCGTGCTGCGACGGCCATGCGATGGGCGTATACCCGTGGTGTGATACCAAGATACTTCCCGCCGGGGTGCCGATCGAGCTCAGCACGGCGCAGCGTTATGACCTGATCCTGCGGCCCCCGGCGCGCGGCACGTATAATGCGAAGATCGAATTTCTCCATTGGATCACGCGAAAAGTCCAAAACAATGGCGCCGGTGTTATCCATACAAAGGTGGTGGTATCATGAACACGTCCCCTATCCTGCTGTCAGCGCGCTATGATGTGCCAAAACGGCTGCGGGCGAAACTGAACCAAGGCAATCATGTCTATGGCCATGCCCAGCCATCGCCCGACGAAATTGGCGGGACATTGGATTTCACCGACTGGCGCGATCAGCCCATTGGACCTGCGAGTTTTGTTGGGCGCTGGACGTTGCTGTATTTCGGATACTGCCGTTGCACCGGAAGCTGCACCAAAGCGATCCCCCTGATCGCCGCAGCGGCGCGGGAATTGCGTGCGCGCGGACTGGCTGCGAAAGCCGCCTTTGTCGATATCGACGCCCCTCCGCTCGGGATAACGCGTTTGGAAACGGGCGGAGCGCGTGAAATGCAGCACGCGGCCAATTGGGAAAAACGCTATGCCATGCGGCTGGTGGCCCAGCAATATGGCAATGATTTGATAGTCCTAACCGGCAACCGCAAACAGCTTTCCGAAGCGGGCATGGCCTATCACGTCATCCGCGAACATATTCCTCCGCGCCCTACTGAAACAGGGCGCAGCATTAACCATAGCTCGATGATCTATTTCATTGCCCCCAACATGACGGTCGCGGGCTATGGTTACCATGATGCCGATGTTACCGCGCTGGCGGACACAATATTCGCGCTCGACAAGGCACCGCAAAACGACATTCCACTTGGCATTTCCAACCGCAAAATTGCCGCGAACGGATGCGGCCCGACGCAGGCGGGACCAGTCACGTTGGCGCTTTGAACTCGTCTACTAGCGGCTAAAACGTTTAAGGACTAGGTGATGTCGTCATTCAGGTCACAACATAAACTTCGTCATTCCCGCGAAGGCGGGAATCCATCACCCAAGCTAACAAAGTAAAGCCAACTTGCGTAAAAATATAGTGCTGGTGATGGATACCCGCCTTCGCGGGAATGACGATGCATTTGTTTTTATGTATTCTGAATATCGCCACTAGTTAAAACAAGCGGCTGCCGATGGGTACTTCTTTGTCGGGTGCGAACAAGACGACCGCACCCGCGTCGTCGGGGAAACCGAGTGTCAGCACCTCTGACATGAATTTGCCAATCTGGCGCGGCGGGAAATTGACCACGGCGGCAACCAAGCGGCCGGGCAATTCGGCAAGGCTATAATGTTCGGTAATCTGCGCGCTTGATCGTTTGACCCCGACCGCGCCGCCAAAATCGATGGTCAGTTTATACGCGGGCTTGCGGGCCTCCGGGAACGGTTCGCACGCCAATATCCGGCCAATGCGGATATCAACCGACAGGAACTGGTCAAAATCTATCGGCGGCGCGGGCGGCGTTTCCGGATCGTGTAACAAGTGCATAAGGCGTCCTTAAACTGGCAAACAGGCGTACCGCGATCATGCATCACCGTGCCCCTGCATGGCAAGCAGCGATGCATTTCCGCCAGCCGCCGTGGTGTCGATTGTCAACGTCCGTTCGTGAAAATATCTCTCCGGATCGTCATGCACAGACAATAGCGGGATGATCGCACCTGCGCGCCGGGCCAAAAGATTGGCGGCCAATTCCCTGCCCGTTCCGTCCGCAAGTACGCCGTCCACTTGGCGTTCCAATAGCCCCAATAATGCGGTTTCAGATATCTGAATTGCGGCGGCCGCTTGCAGATATGATGGGCTTAGCTCGGTTAATATGGCCGCGGTCTGACTGGCCAGCTCCACCGGAACAATGCCGACGTTTCCGCTGGCCAAGCAGGCGCAAATTTGGGCGGGCAAATGATGTGCATCACCGACCAAAATCAAGCGGCCACGCGGTACCAGGCTCAGGCTATTTTGCTCGCCCGTCGGCCCGGGCAAATCTTGTTTGGTTGATACAGCGGCAAAACGGTCCGCGAATTGCTGCTGCAATAGCGGTCGGTTTTCATCGCCCGCCAATGCGAAAGTTTTAGGCCGCGACAGCCGCAGCAAATAATGCGGCCCGCCTGCCTTTGGCCCGGTGCCAGACAGGCCCTCCCCGCCAAAAGGCTGGACACCGACAACCGCGCCGATTTGGTTGCGGTTGACGTAGATATTGCCGATCTTTGCGCGGGCGGCAATCGCACTTATCCGCGAATCGATCCGCGAATGCACACCCAAGGTCAAGCCAAAGCCGAGTGCATTGATCTGGTCAACGACGGCGTGGATGTCGCCCGCTGCAAACCGGACCACGTGCAAAACCGGGCCGAATATCTCTTGTTCAACGTCGCTGACCGCGTTCACGGCAAAGGCGATTGGCCGGATGAAATTGCCGCCCGCAACAGCCGGGTTGTCTCTGGCTTCGCCGATCACACGGAATTTTGCGCGCGCTGCGTGGGTATAATCTGCAATTTTCGCGCGGGCGGCGGCGTCGATAATCGGGCCCACGTCGGTGGCCAGAAATCGCGGGTCGCCAATTTCCAGCAAGGCAATTGCGCCCGCCAGCATCCGGTCGAAATCATCGGCAATATCCTGTTGCACACAGACCATCCGGCAAGCAGAACAACGCTGGCCTGCGCTTTGAAACGCCCCCGCGACGATATCGCCAACCGCTTGTTCCAGCAATGCGGTTGAATCGATGATCATGGCATTGATGCCGCCGGTTTCTGCGATCAATACGCTGCTTGCTTTGCCAATTTCGGCGCGTGTTTCGGCGATGCGTTTTGCGGTGCTGGTCGATCCGGTAAAGCATATACCGTCAACGCCGGGATTGCCGATCAGCGCCGCGCCGATATCTGCCCCGCCGATCACCAATTGCAGGGCATCAACCGGAACGCCCGCCGCGTGTAATATCTGCACGGCGGCATAAGCGATCAGCGGCGCTTGCCCGGCGGGTTTGGCAATCACGCTGTTCCCTGCGGCGAGCGCCGCCGCTATTTGGCCCAAGAAAATTGCCAGCGGAAAATTCCAAGGTGATATGCAAGCGATGACGCCCAATGGCGAGCGATCCGCCATCCGGGCAGTTTCGGCTTGCACGGCATAATATCGGCAAAAGTCGGTGGCCTCCCGAATTTCCGCCACGGCATCGGGCAATGTTTTGCCTGCCTCAAACACGCAATATGCGATCAGTTCGGGCATGTGATCTTCAAGAATGTCGGCGGCACGGTTCAGGCACGCCGCGCGCATTTCTGCTTTATAATCTTTGTGCCAGCCGGACTGGCGGGCGGCGGCAACGGCTTGACCGGCGTCGCCGGGCGCGGCCAAAACAACCTGACCAACGATGCGGGCGACGTCGGCGGGATATCTGATGTCGAGTTTTTGTCCGGCGGCAGAAACTCCGTCCACCAATGACGCGGCAGCGTAATTGGTCTGCGCGGGAAGCGCGGCTAGCACCTGCTGCGCCGTCATTGATTGCGTCAAATCGGTGCCGCGTGCGCTGCAACGTTCACCGCCGAACATATCGCGCGGTGCCGGGATATTGGGATGCGGACTATGGCCATATTCCTGCGCAGCCGCGATTGGATCACGAACAATTTCGTCAACCTCGATCTGCGGGTTCATCAGCTGATTGACAAACGAGCTGTTCGCGCCGTTTTCCAAAAGCCTGCGCACCAGATACGGCAGCAATTCCTTATGGCTGCCGACGGGCGCGTAAACGCGGCTGCGGATATTCGTCGCTCTGCCGATTTCATCGTGCAACGCTTCGCCCATTCCGTGCAGGCGTTGAAATTCAAACCGGTTTTCCGCCCCGGCCAGCTCGATAATGGCAGCGGCGGTGTGCGCGTTGTGGGTCGCGAATTGCGGATAAATCAGCGGTCCCGCCTGCAAAAGCTGCGCCGCACAAGCCAGATAGCTGACATCGGTATGTTCCTTGCGCGTGAATACGGGATAGCTATCCAGCCCCATTTCCTGCGCGCGTTTGATTTCGGCGTCCCAGTAAGCGCCCTTTACCAGCCGCACCGATATCGCCCGGTTTGCAGCTTTGGCGGCGCTGGTGACGATGTCGATGGTGGCAGACGCGCGGCGTTGATACGCCTGAATGACTATGCCCAATCCGTCCCAACCGGCCAGCAACGGATCGTTCAACAGCGCGGTAAAAATCATCAACGACAATTCCAGCCGGTCAGCCTCTTCGGCATCCAAAGTTAATCCGACGCCCGCTGATTTCGCGATCATCGCCAATTGGCGGACCTTGTCGATCAACACCGGAACGCATGATGCACGCTTTGCGTATTCATAACGCGGGTGCAGCGCCGAAAGCTTCACCGAAAGTCCGTTTGACGTTGCTGCCGTAGCGCCCGCACCGGCGGCGCGCGCCAAATGCCGGACGGCCCCTGCATAGGCACCGAAATAACGCTGCGCATCGGCCTGCGTCACGGCGGCTTCGCCCAGCATGTCGAACGAGTAAAGCGCGTTTTTGCCAGCATTGCTATCGGCGCGTGTGACCGCTTCTGCAATCGTGCTGCCCAGAACAAAATGTCCGGCCATCAATCCCATGCCGCGAACCACCGCCGCGTGCAGCACCCGGTCACCCAATTTGGCGGCCAGCTTTGCTGCACCATTGCCGCCGGTTGCTTGAATCCAGGCGGCTGAAAACCGCAGGCCTGTGGTTGCTGCATTGATAAGAGAATCCGGGCTTGATCCGGCGTGCTCGCTCCATTCGCCCGCGACCAACTTGTCGCGCATAAGTTCTTGTGCCGTGGCAAAATCGGGGGTGCGGATCAATGCTTCGGATAGCCGCATCAATATGATGCCTTCATTGGTGGACAGGCCATATTCCTGCAAGAAAGCATCGATGACAGCGTTGCGGCGGGTTTCGGCGCGTACTTTTTCCACCCAATCACTGGCGCGCATGCCGATTTTTGCGCGTTGCCCCACATCCAGACCGATTGCCGCAGCCAGCGATTTGACCAGCGCGTGTTCGTCCGCTGTATAAAGCTCAGCCAGCCGCTGTGCGTCCTCTAGCGGCAGACTGTTCGGCGAAGTTTCGGGCGGATTTGTCATTGCTCCAAGGTATAAACCTTGGCAAAAGGAATAGTTCCTTATTTTTGGCCGTATCAAGGCCGATTTCATCTTGTTTTCGATATTTTTGCAGAATTTGGATCGCCATTATGAACTATCTAGATCAATTGGACGCCGCCGATTTGCGGATATTGCGCGAGATTCAGCATGACGGGCGGATGCCGGTGGTGGAACTTGCCGAGCGGGTGAACCTGAGCAAATCGCCATGTCTCAAGCGGCTGCGCCGTCTGGAAAAAGACGGCTATATCAGGCGCTACATCGCCGAACTTGATGCCAAGAAAATGGCTCAGGGGTATTTGGTGTATGTGCAGGTCAAACTGGCAAATACCACGCGGTTGCAGTTGGAAGAATTTAACCGGTCGGTACAATCGGTGCCGCAAATACAAAGCTGCCACATGGTTTCGGGCGGCTATGACTACCTATTGAAAATCCGCACCCGCGATATGGACGAATACCGGACTTTTCTTGGCGATGTAATCTCTTGCTTGCCCGGTGTTTCGCAAACTTCGACATATCCGGTGATGGAAGAAGTGAAGGACACGATGACTTTGGCGATTGACGTTAACTTTGGCGATTGACGTTGACGATTAAGTTACCGATGAACATGCCTTACCTTTGATAACACGGCAGCATGAGGATAACCGCAGGCATGGACACCGAAGTTTTTGATCAATTCATTGGCCAGTTGAAACGCTATGTGCGCGAACGGCTGATCCCGGCCGAAGCGCAAGTCATTGCAGACGACATGATCCCGCAAGATATCTTGGCCGAGATGCGCGAGATGGGCTTGTTCGGGATTACCATTCCCGAAGAATTTGGCGGCGCGGGGATGAACGTCAGCCAGTATATCGAAACCGTGAAGCAGCTTTCTTACGCTGCGCCCGCGTACCGGTCGACGATGTCGATCAATGTCGGCATGACCGGCAGCGCCATTCGCAAATTTGGCACGGCAGAACAAAAGGCGCATTGGTTACCGCGCATTGCATCGGGCGAGATTGCGTGTTTCGGCCTGACCGAACCGGGCAGCGGTTCAGACTCAGCGGCAATGGCGACGATGGCCACGGCCAGCGGCAATGGCTATGTGTTGAACGGCACGAAACGTTACATCACCAATTCGCCGCTCGCCAAAATCGGCCTGATCATGGCGCGCACATCGAAAGAGGCCCTGCCCAAAAATGCCCATGTCAGCGCGTTCATCGTCAACATGGATGCGCCGGGGATATCGGTTGGTTCGCCCGATAAGAAGATGGGACAGTCGGGCGCGCAGATCGCCGATATCATCATGCAGGATGTCCAGATCAGCGGCGACGCGCTGGTTGGCGGAGAAGAAGGCAAGGGTTTCCAGATTGCGATGCAAAGCCTGGACAATGGCCGTCTGTCGGTCGCGGCAATGGGTGTTGGCATGGGCCGCCGCATTCTCGACACCGCCGTGCGTTACGCCACCGAACGAAAGGCATTTGGCGAAGCCATATCGAATTTCCAGCTCATCCAAGCGATGCTGGCCGACAGCGATGCCGAACTTTATGCCGCCGAATGCATGATCGCCGACGCCTGCGCCCGCGCCGACCGGGGTGAAAATATCATGCGCAAAGCCGCAGCTTGCAAAATGTTCGCGTCCGAAACGGCGGGCCGCGTTGCCGATCGCTGTGTGCAGATTCATGGCGGCGCGGGGTATCTGGCGGAATATGAAGCCGAACGCTTTTTCCGCGATGCACGCATATTGCGGATTTACGAAGGCACGACGCAGATCATGCAGTTGCAAATCGCCAAACAGATGCTGCGCGAATTTGCCAGCGAAGGCGCGGTCTGGTGAAGGCACTGACCTGAATGTACCCGCTGCTATCCGGCCTATCTGTGATCGAAGCATCGTCGTTTGTTGCCTCCCCCACCGCAGGATTATATCTGGCGCAAATGGGCGCGCAGGTTATCCGTGTCGATCAAATTGGCGGCGGTCCCGACTATAACCGTTGGCCGAAAACTGATGAGGGCCGCAGCCTGTACTGGGAAAATTTGAACCGCGCCAAAAAGTCGGTGGCGATAAATTTGGGTTCGCCGCAGGGCCGCGAATTGTTGCAGGAACTGATCCGTAAAACCGGGCAATTCGTCACCAATTTTCCAGTCGATGGCTTCCTGAGCCACGCCGCGTTGAGCGCAGGCCGCGCCGACCTGATTACCGTGCGCGTGATGGGCATGGCCGACGGCAGCCCGGCGCTGGACTATACGGTAAATTCGGCGGTCGGTTACCCTGACTTGACGGGCGCAGGGCCAGATCCGGTCAACCATGTCCTGCCCGCATGGGACTTGCTAACGGGCGCCTATGCCGCATTTGCGATGATGGCGGCGCTGCATCACCGGACGGCAACCGGCGAGGGTCAAGAGGTTCGCATTCCATTGTCCGACGTGGCGATTGGGACGGTGGCAAATTTGGGATCGCTCGCCGAAATGCGCTACACCGGCGCAAACCGCGAGCGCCTTGGCAACAGCGTTTACGGAGCATTCGGACGCGATTTTGTGACCTGCGACGGCGTGCGCCTGATGTTGATGGCAATCACACCGCGGCAATGGGCGGGTCTGGTCAACGTCCTCGCCATAGGTGATGAGATCGCCGTGATAGAGACCGCGCACAGCGTATCTTTTGAGCGCGATGAAGGCGTGCGGTTCCAACATCGCGGTACATTATTTGCTTTGGTCGAGGCAAAAGTGGCGACGTGGCAATATACCGATTTAAAGGTTGCGCTGGACGGCGTTGGCTGCTGCTATGGCCCGTATCAAACGATGCACGACGCTGCGTATGATCCCGTGCTGGTGGGCGATAATCCGATATTTGGACACACCGAAAACCCCAGTGGTTTTGATTATCCAGCGGCAGGAGGCTTTGCCACTATCCCGCAAATTGAACGCGGTGCGCCGCGCCCGGCGCCTATGTTGGGCGCAGATACCGAAGCCGTCTTGGCCGATATAGCCGGATTGAGCACCGCCGAAATCGGTGCGCTGCACGCCAATGGAACCATTGCAATTTACCGTGAGGAAAACCAAACATGACATTACGCCGCGCCGCCATCGTCTCTCCGCTTCGCACGCCTGTGGGCAAGTTTTTGGGCGGATTGTCTTCGGTCACCGCGGGCGAATTGGGCGCCGTCATACTGCGCGGCCTGATCGCGCGCACCGGGCTTGACGCGACGCGCATTGACGATGTCATTTTCGCGCAAGGATACGGCAATGGCGAGGCTCCTTGCATTGCGCGCTGGTCGGCGCTGGCGGCGGGATTGCCGATTTCGGTGCCGGGATATCAGCTGGACCGGCGCTGTGGTTCGGGCCTGCAAGCCGTGATTGATGCGGCGATGATGGTGCAAACCGGGGCAGCCGATGTGGTGGTCGCGGGCGGCGTGGAAAGCATGTCCAACGCCGAACATTACACCACCGATCTGCGCGGCGGCGTTCGCATGGGCAATGTAACGATGCACGACCGGCTGTCACGCGGACGGTTAATGTCGCAGCCGGTGGAACGGTTCGGCGTCATCAGCGGTATGATCGAAACCGCCGAAAGCCTGGCCAAGGACTATAATATCAGCCGCGAGGCTTGCGACTTTTATGCCGCACGCAGCCACGCCCGCGCCGCCGCCGCGTGGGCAAACGGACTGTTTGATGATGAAATTGTCCCCGTGCCTATCCCGCAAAAACGCGGCGATCCGGTGATGTTTATCAAAGACGAAGGTTTCCGCGATGATGCCACCCCCGAAACGCTGGCGTTGCTGCGCCCATTGGAGGGCGGCGTGGTGACGGCAGGCAATGCCAGCCAACAAAATGACGCGGCGGCGGCGTGTTTGGTGGTCGCCGAAGACCGGCTGGAGGAACTGGGCCTTGAACCTACCGTGTGGTTCCACAGCTGGGCGGCGGCAGGATGCGAGCCGTCGCGGATGGGCATCGGGCCCGTACCCGCGACCGAGCGGTTGTTTGCCCGTAATGGCCTTGGCTGGGGAGATATAGACTTGATTGAACTGAACGAGGCATTCGCGCCGCAGGTGCTCGCGGTGCTGAAAGGTTGGGGATGGAGCGATGATGACAGCCGCCATGATACACTCAACGTCAACGGATCGGGCATATCATTGGGCCATCCGATAGGGGCGACCGGCGGGCGGATATTGGCCAATCTGACCCGCGAATTGCATCGGCGCGGCGGGCGCTATGGCTTGGAAACGATGTGCATCGGCGGCGGTCAAGGTATCGCCGCGATATTTGAGGCGGCATAGCATTTGACAACTGCAACCACCCTAAAGGCAGCACAGGATTATGCGGCGGCGGCATTGGCGGCTGTCCGCGCGTTGGTCATAGTCGACGGCAAAATCAGCCCCGAACGCATCGATCACCACCAGCGTGCGGTGCACGGCTATGCTTGGATTGCGACGTATGTGCAGGCGCTGGCCGCGCTGGCCGATTGGGCGGAAACGCTTGCTGCGCGCGGCGCATTTGGGCGCGGTGAACAATTAATCTGTCAGATCGGGTTTGGCGAAACCATCGCGCAATTGCTGGGCGGAATTGCCATGGGGCAGAATGAATTTGTCCGTCCAGCCGATCTTGGCATAACCGGCGCGGCCAAAACGCTTGCCGCAGCGCATGAGCTGGAGAGCGGCAATATGGCGATAAATCGCGCCGAGCTGATCAGCTTCGTTAGGGGTGGCGGTCGTATAAACGAAAGCATGGGCGATGCGGAATTGGATACGATCCGCGATCAATATCGCCGGTTCACCCATGAACAGATATTGCCGAACGCGCAAAAATGGCATCTGGCCAACGCCCTGATCCCGGACGAAGTGATTGCCCAGATGGCCGCGCTTGGCACGTTCGGCATTTGCATTCCCGAACAATATGGCGGGCTGGGCCTTGGCAAGCTGGTTATGTGTGTGGTCACCGAAGAGCTTTCGCGCGGCTGGATTGGTACCGGATCGCTGGGCACCCGCAGCGAGATTGCGGGCGAGCTGATTATGCTGGCCGGAACCGACGCGCAAAAAATGCAATGGCTGCCCAAAATCGCATCGGGCGAAGTATTGCCGACCGCCGTTTTTACCGAACCCGATACTGGCTCCGATATGTCCAGCCTGTCGGCACGCGCGGTGCGAACGGATGAAGGTTGGAAAATCACTGGTGCAAAGACATGGATAACCCATGCGTCGCGGACCGATTTGATGACGTTGATGGCGCGCACCTTGCCGGATGTAAAGGGGCACGCCGGACTGTCGATGCTGCTCGTCCCCAAAACACGCGGGACACAGGATGCACCGTTTCCAGATGAGGGCATGAGCGGCAGCGAGATCGAGGTTTTGGGATACCGGGGCATGCGCGAATATGCATTGCAGTTCGACGCAATGCGTGCGCCCGAAGACGCTTTACTTGGCGGGATCGAGGGCCAAGGGTTCAAACAATTGATGCAGACATTTGAAGGCGCGCGCATTCAAACCGCCGCCCGCGCCGTCGGCGTTGCACGGCGGGCATTTGACTTGGGCCTTGACTATGCGGTGGGCCGCAAACAGTTCGGCAAGTCATTGATCGAGTTTCCCCGTATTGCCGACAAGTTGGCGATGATGCTCGTCGATGTTGTTATGGCACGCGAGCTGACCTATTTTGCGGCGCGCGAAAAGGACAAAGGCAAACGCTGCGATATCGAGGCGGGGATGGCAAAACTGCTTGCTGCAAAAGTGGCATGGGCGAACGCCGATGCCGGCTTGCAAATCCACGGCGGCAATGGCTATGCGCTTGAATATGAGATTAGCCGGATATTGTGTGATGCACGGATATTGAACATATTTGAGGGCACAGCAGAAATTCAAGCGCAGGTGATCGCGCGCGGCAAATTGCAGGACCGGAATTGAACCATAGAATTTTCCAAAACCGTAGTGCTGAGCTTGTCGAAGTACGTCTCTAAGTGAGACACCCTTCGACAGGCTCAGGGTTACGGTTTTGGCGCGAACAAGGGATACACAATGAAGCAAGATTACACTGCCATCCGCGACGAGGTTGCCAAATTGTGCCAGCAATATCCCGGCGAATATTGGCGCGCCAAAGACCGCACCCGCGATTATCCCACCGAATTTGTGACCGCTCTTGGCGATGCCGGCTATCTTGCGGCGCTAATTCCCGAAGAGTATGGCGGCGCGGGATTGCCGATTTCAGGGGCGGCGGCGATACTGGAGGAAATCCAGAAACAGGGTTGCAATGGCGGCGCGTGTCATGCGCAAATGTACATTATGGGCACGCTGCTGCGCCATGGGTCGGACGCGCAGAAAGCTGAATATCTGCCCAAAATTGCAACCGGCGAATTGCGGCTGCAGGCCTTTGGCGTGACCGAACCGGCCAGCGGCACCGATACGCTGGCGCTGAAAACCACCGCCAAACGAGACGGTGACCACTATATCATCAACGGCCAAAAACTGTGGACCAGCCGCGCCGAACATTCCGACCTGATGTTGCTGCTGGCCCGAACAACGCCGCGTGAAAATGCCGAAAGCCGAACCGGCGGCTTGTCCGTTTTCTTGGTCGACATGAAAACGCCGGGGATGACGATCCGTCCGGTCGAAACGATGATGAACCATGCGACCACCGAGATCTTCTTTGAAGACGTGCGCGTCCCGGCCGCCAATTTGATCGGCGAAGAGGGCAACGGATTTCGCTACATATTGTCGGGCATGAACGCAGAACGCCTGTTGATCGCGGCGGAATGTATCGGGGACGCCAAATGGTTCATCGAAAAGGCAACCGCTTACGCCAATGAGCGCGTGCTGTTTGGCCGCCCCATTGGCCAAAATCAAGGCGTGCAATTCCCGATCGCGCGCGCTTATGCGCAAATGCGCGCGGCGGAATTATTGGTCCACGAAGGCCTGCAAAAATATGAAGCGGGCGAGAATTGCGGCGAAGAAGCCAATATGTCCAAGATGCTCGCCGCCGAAGCCAGCTGGGCCGCAGGCGAGGCGTGTATCCAGACGCACGGCGGCTTTGGCTTTGCCGCGGAATACGACATCGAACGCAAATTCCGCGAGACCCGGCTGTATCAGGTCGCGCCGATCAGCACGAACATGATCCTATCCTATATCGCCGAACATGTGCTGGGCCTGCCCCGGTCGTACTGAAAATAGCATGATTTTGGCTTTATCGTCATTGCGAGCGTAGCGAAGCAATCCAGGGTTGTTCTATGCTGCTCTGGATTGCTTCGCTACGCTCGCAATGACGGATTACGTTAATTTAATTACCTCAAAGTTGAAGCTGCATGATCATAGTTTTATACGCCCACTTGCCATAGTTTAATCGAACGATTAAACAGGCAGCTACATCTCCAAACTCAAAAGGACCAACCCAATGACCGAAGCTTACATCATCGACGCAGTTCGCACGCCGCGCGGCATTGGCAAACCCGGCAAGGGCGCGTTGTCGCATTTGCATCCGCAACATTTGGCGGCGACGGTGTTGAAGGCTTTGAAGGATCGCAACAATCTGAACACCGCAGAGGTCGACGACATCATCTGGTCGACCAGCACGCAAAGGGGCAAGCAAGGCGGCGATTTGGGCCGGATGGCGGCGCTGGCGGCGGGGTATGATATTCGGGCATCGGGCATGACGCTGGACCGGTTTTGCGGCGGCGGGATTACCTCGGTAAACTTGGCGGCGGCACAGATCATGTCGGGTATGGAAGACCTCGTTATCGCTGGCGGCACCGAAATGATGTCGCTCACATCGTCAATGATGGCCGAAGATATGGCCGCCGGTGTGAAGCCAATGGGCATGGGTTCGGGCAACGCCGCGTTGCAGGCGATCCATCCGCAATCACATCAAGGTGTATGCGGCGACGCCATCGCAGCGATGGAAGGGATCAGCCGCGAAGCCGTCGATGCGCTCGGCCTGGAAAGCCAACGCCGCGCCGACATCGCGATCAAAGAAGGCCGTTTCGACAAGAGCCTGATCACCGTGTACAACGAAGACGGCAGCATTGCGCTCGACCATGAAGAGTTTCCCCGTCCGCAAACCACTGCCGAGGGATTGGCGGCGCTCAAGGCGTCGTTCGACGGCATCGCTGATATGTCGATCCAGCCCGATGGCCAGACATTCCGCCAATCAATCACTGCAAAATATCCTGATCTCGAATGGTCCGGCGTCCATCATGCTGGCAACTCGTCAGGCGTCGTGGACGGCGCAGCAGCGATCTTGCTGGCCTCACCCGAATACGCCAAAAAGAACGGACTGAAACCGCGCGCACGGATCGTCGTGACCGCAAATGTCGGCGATTGCCCGACATTGATGCTGAACGCGCCGGTTGCTGCGGCGAAAAAGGCACTGGCCAAAGCGGGGCTGACTGTCGATGATATCGACCTTTGGGAAATCAACGAAGCGTTCGCGGTGGTCGCCGAAAAATTCATCCGCGACCTGAAACTCGACCGCGATAAGGTCAACGTCAATGGCGGTGCGTGCGCATTAGGCCACCCGATTGGCGCGACCGGGTCCATCTTGATCGGAACTTTGCTGGATGAACTGGAACGCCGGAACCTGAAACGCGGACTTGTGACAATGTGCGCAGCAGGCGGCATGGCCCCGGCGATCATTATCGAGCGGGTTTGAATCGCGGCTGAAGTTTGCAGTCGTCCGGCCTCTGTGTGCCCCGGCGAAGGCCGGGGTCCAGTTTTGCATAAGGTTGTGCGCATCATTCTGGACCCCGGCCTTCGCCGGGGCACACGGAGCTTAGGAACAATCCCTAAGCGCGATCTTCAAACCGCAGAAAACGCCTTGTCCTTATCCACGCGCACGTCGCCGGGCAGGCCGAGTACGCGTTCAGCGATGATGTTTTTCAGGATTTCGTCGGTGCCGCCGGCAATCCGCAATCCCGGTGCCCACATCAGGCTTTCTTGAAAAATTGCGCTCGCAGGCGCTTTGTCGCGGTCTGATATGATGCCGAAATGATCCTGCATTTCTACCGCGCTGTTGCAAATATCCTGCAAATGATTGGCGGTAATAACCTTGCCGATCGACGCTTCTGGTCCGGGCGTTTGTCCGCGTGACAACGCCGTCTGGGTGCGGAACTTGGTCAGCTTATATCCTTGCGCCGCGACATACCAATCGGCCAGTTTGGCGCGGAATGCGCCGTCGGTCATACTGCCAGCTTCGCGCGCATAGTCCATGATTTCTTTCCAGTCCGGGCCGGGCGAACCGCCCACCGCCAACCGTTCGTTCATCAACGTGACCAGCGCAACTTTCCACCCTTGCCCGGGATCACCCAGCCGGTCGCTATCGGGAATGCGGACATCGGTGAAGTACACCTCGTTAAATTCGCTGCCGCCCGATGCCTGATGAATCGGGCGCACTTCGACGCCGGGTGCTTTCATGTCGACGATGAACATCGTCAGCCCTTTATGCTTGGGAACGTCGGGGTCGGTGCGGGTCAGGACGATGCCGAAATCCGAAAACTGCGCGCCGGTGGTCCACACTTTTTGGCCATTGACGATCCAGTCATCACCGTCCCGTATTGCTTTCATTTTCAGCCCGGCGACATCCGATCCGGCGGCGGGTTCAGAAAAAAGCTGGCACCAGATTTCTTCGCCAACCAACGCCTTTTCAACATAGCGTTTTTTGTGCGCATCGCTGCCGAACGCAATCACCGTGGGCACGCACATGCCAAGGCCGATGGTGAACGGCGATGTCGGCGCGGCGTAATTTGCCTCTTCCTGATTCCAGATTACCTGTTGGATCGCCGTCCCGCCGCGTCCGCCCATTTCCTTTGGCCAGGTTATTTGTGCATAGCCATTCGCTGCTTTTACTTTTTGCCAAGCGCGGGCACGGGCAAGAAAATCTGCCTTGTCGCGGTCGCCGCGCGCATTTCCCGCGTCCTTCGCGGCCAGGTTCTTTTCCAGAAACCCGCGGGCTTCGGCGCGGAACGCGGCTTCTTCGGTGGTATCGTTGAAATCCATGTCTAATTCCTTCAAGTACAAAATTGCATTTAACTTTTAACCGTAGCCCTGAGCCCGTCGAAGGGTGTTTGTCGGCTAGGCGCCGTTGACCTTCGGTCGCCTTCGGCTCGACAGGCTAGGGCTACTGTGAATTATGCTCCACGCTACGCTACGCTGCGTTGCGGCGCTCCAATGCGCCAACGAGTTTCTCTTTCCACACGGCTGGGCTGCCGACTTGCACCGATAGCAATTTTGACCGGCGATAATAAAGGTGGCAATCCACTTCCCACGTAAAGCCCATGCCGCCGTGGGTTTGCAAATTTTCTTTGGCGGCAAACCAAAATGCCTCTGATGCCGCAACCCGCGCCGCTGCCGCTGCTTCGGGAAGCTCCGCCGCGTTGGTCGACAACGCCCACGCACCGTAGAAGGCGTTGGACCGCGCGACTTCATTCTTCACATACATATCGGCCAGCTTGTGCTTGATGGCCTGATACCCGCCGATAGGGCGGCCAAACGCCTTGCGTTCATTGGCATACGCCACCGCCATTTCAAGGCAGCGTGACGCACCGCCCAATTGTTCAAACGCCAGCAATATCGCGCCGCGATTCAATATCTGTTCCAATTGCGACATGCCATTGCCAGCCGCGTCGCCGAGTAGCACCGCCGCCGCGCCGTCAAAGATAAGCTCGGCATGGCTGCGTGTCGGCTCAAGCGTTTTTAGCGAAGTGCGCGAGATGCCCGCTGTATCTAGAGCAACGATTACCAATGACGCCGATGAACCATCCTTTGCCAGCACCAGCGCATGGGTCGCAATATCGCCGTCGGTTACTGGCAATTTGCTGCCGCTGATCTTGCCCGAGCCAAAGGCCGTCCGGATTTTTGCAGCGTCCAGTTCGCCGGGCCCTTCGCTCGTTGCCAAACAGCCGACAAATTCTCCCGACGCAATTTTGGGCAGATATTCCCGCTTTTGCGCGTCGGTCCCATATAGCTTCAGTGCCTCAGCAAAAAAGAACGCCGACGATCCGAACGGCACCGGCGCCAGCACGCGGCCCAGTTCTTCTGCGATCACGCACATTTCCAGCATGCCAAGGCCAAGCCCGCCGAACTCTTCGGGGATTGCGACGCCCAACCAACCCATGTCTTTCACCTGTTGCCACAGCACTGCGCTATGGCTGATGTCGTCATTGTCGAGCACATTGCGGACCACCGCGCTGGTGCATTTCGCTTCGAGAAACTTACGTGCTTCGTCGCGCAGAAATTTCTGGTCGTCTGAAAAATCAAAATCCAAGGTCCGTTCCTTCGCCCGCTATATTGGTTGTCTGGTGATTATTTGAACAAGGGGTATCGCGGCCAGCCACACGCTGCAACCAGTTTTTAATCGTTCAATTAAAAATCTGCGGTTTCATGTGATTGCCGGTGTGGTTTTAGGTGTTGAAAACATAAGGGTCTAAGTTGCAACTATATGCCATCGTGGATTAGCGCTTGTAATGTAGGATTTGTTCTGGGAACGAGGGTCGTGGCCGCTATTTCAGGGCTGGCTCTTTGACATGGTTGGCGGTTTAAGCAGGACGG
>JAYUPJ010000121.1:0-7042 GCA_043760195.1 Sphingomonadales bacterium
CAACTCGATTGGCGGGGTGCATTTTGGGCGTCGAGCGGGGTTCCCGCCGGCGTTTTGCTGACCATGGGCGGTATCGCTACAATCATCGGCCAGCCATCATGGATGATCTGGATCGCCTCGATCATGATGGGGTTCATCCAAGCGTTCGTCTATGCCGAGATTGCCGGGCTTTATCCGCATAAATCGGGCGGGGCTTCTGTGTACGGGGCGTCGGCATGGTTGCCGTATGGAAAGATGATTGCGCCAATATCGGTCTGGTGCAATTGGCTGGCATGGTCGCCGGTCATGGCATTGGGTACCAGCCTGGGTGCAGGCTATATCATGGCGAGCCTGTTTGCGCCCGATGCTGCGATTAACCTTTGGCAAATAAAGCTGCTCGATCTGGGTATGGTGCGCGAAGGGTTGAATTTGCGGATCAATCTGGTTTCGATCATCGCGGCGTGTTTCTTGTTGCTGACCTTTCTGCTCCAACATCATGGCGCAGCGCGCGCAGCGGCGGCTCAGAAGATTTTGGGACTGATCTGTTTGGCGCCGTTGATTCTGGTCGGCATTGTGCCGCTGGTGACCGGTGACCTGCCCTCGCAAAACCTGTTTCCGCTGTTGCCGATGATCCGCGATGCAGCAGGGCAGATGACATTCGGAACATGGGACACACTAGGCTTAACCCTTGTGGCGGGCGCAATGTTCGGCGCGGGCTGGTCAACGTACGGATTTGAAACCGCCGTTTGCTACACAAGGGAGTTTAAGGATCCGAAGAAGGATACGTTCAAAGCGATCCTGTCGGCGGGCTTGCTCTGCATCGTTATTTTTACGCTCGTCCCGCTCGCATTCCAAGCGAAATTGGGTCTGGACGGCATGCTTGATCCCAAAATCTATGATGGTTCGGGCGTGGCGCTGGCGCTGGCGAAGATATTGGGCGGCGGCGTTGTGATAACCAACATCTTCATCGCGACGTTGATCCTATCACTGCTGTTGATTGTGATGACTTCGATGATGGGGTCTTCGCGCACTTTGTATCAGGCATCGGTCGACGGCTGGCTGCCCCGCTATCTGTCCCGCGTTAACAAGCATGGCGCGCCGACATCGGCGATGTGGACCGATTTGGGTTTCAACCTGATCCTGTTGCTCGCGTCGGATTATTTCGCGGTGCTGATGATGTCGAATGTCTGCTATTTCATCTTCAATTTTCTCAATCTGCAAGCCGGATGGATTCACCGCATTGACCGCAAGGAATGGGAACGGCCGTTTCGCTGCCCGACCTGGCTGCTTGCGCTTGCCACCGTCTTTGGCTTCGTCAACATGATCTTCTTGGGGGCGGGCGCGAATGTGTGGGGGGAGGGAACATTGCGGAATGGTTTGATCGCGGCGGCGCTGATCATCCCGGTCTTTCTGTTCCGGCACTATGTGCAAGATCGAGGCGTGTTTCCAAAAGTCACGCTCGAAGAAGGCTATGCCGCGCGTGAAGATGTCGTGATCCGGCGTGCGGGTATGTTGCCTTATGCCGCATTGGTTGCCTGCGGGCTTTTGATATGGGCCGCTAACCGGTTTGCCATATTGCCGGGTTGAAGCGGGCCAAAGCGAGGTGATATTTGAGTGTATCAATAACCGTAGTGCTGTCTCCCGGCGGGTCGATGTCGAAGTACAGGTTGCTAGAGCACGATGATATTAGATTGAGCCATTACCGTAGCCCTGAGCCTGTCGAAGGGCGCTTCACTGAGAGACGTACTTCGACAAGCTCAGCACTACGGTTTTGAATGAATGATTCAATCTGATGTCATCATGCTAAACAACCTTGCGGCCCTCAATTAATCCGTCGACCAGCGACGGGTCGGCCAATGTTGATATGTCCCCCAAAGCGCCAAAGTCATTCTCCGCAATCTTGCGCAATATTCGCCGCATGATTTTACCCGAACGGGTCTTGGGCAGGGCGGGGGTGAATTGGATATGGTCGGGGCTGGCAATCGGGCCAATCTCCGTGCGCACATGGTTTCGCAATATGACCGCAAGTTCGTCGCTGGATTCCACGTCGGCGTTCAACGTGACATAGCAATAGATCCCCTGTCCCTTGATGTCGTGCGGAAATCCGACAACCGCAGCTTCGGCGACAAGATCATGCAAGACGAGCGCGCTTTCAACTTCGGCGGTACCCATCCGGTGGCCGGACACGTTGATTACGTCATCGACCCGGCCAGTGATCCAGTAATAATCATCGGCGTCGCGGCGGCATCCATCGCCGGTAAAATATTTGCCGTGATACGTGCTGAAATAAGTCTGCACAAACCTTTCATGGTCGCCGTACACGCTGCGCGCTTGCCCCGGCCAGCTATGCGTGATGCACAAATTGCCCGATGCCGCGCCGTCCAACACGCCGCCTTCATTGTCAACCAGCTGCGGCTGGATACCAAAAAACGGCTTGCCCGCGCTGCCCGGTTTCATCGCGTGCGCGCCGGGCAAGGTCGTGATCATCACGCCGCCGGTTTCGGTCTGCCACCAGGTATCGATAATGGGCGATTTCCCGTGGCCGACAACTTCATGATACCAACGCCATGCTTCGGGATTAATCGGTTCACCGACCGACCCCAAAAGCCGGATGGAAGATAGATCGTGCTTGGTCACATAGCCGTCGCCCTCGCGCATCAGCGCGCGGATCGCGGTTGGCGCTGTATAGAAAATATTGACCTTGTGCTTGTCAATCACTTGCCAGAAACGGTCATGGTTCGGATAATTGGGAACGCCCTCAAACATCAATGCCGTCGCGCCATTTTGCAGCGGACCATAGACGATGTAACTATGTCCGGTGACCCAGCCGATATCGGCGGTACACCAAAAAATCTCTCCGGCGCGGTAATCGAATGTGTAGTGGAATGTGGCCGCCGTCCATACCGCATAGCCGCCTGTGCTATGCAAAACGCCTTTGGGTTTGCCCGTGGAACCCGACGTGTACAGGATGAACAGCGGGTCCTCCGCATGCATCGGTTCGCAGGCACATTCGCCGGAAACGTCCAACGAGTATTCGTGATAAAAATGATCACGTCCCTGCACCATCGCGACGTCGCTGCCGGTATGACTAACCACCAAAACCGATTTTACCGCCACTTTTTTCAGCGCCGCATCAACATTGGCTTTTAACGGAATCGTCTTTGATCCGCGCAATCCTTCGTCGGCACAGATGACCCAGTCGCTTTGACAATCTTCGATGCGTCCGGCAATGGCTTCGGGTGAAAAACCGCCAAAGATGACGCTGTGAATGGCCCCGATCCGGGCGCATGCCAGCATCGCAAACGCGCCTTCGGGAATCATCGGCATATAGATGGTGACCCGGTCGCCTTTTTGCACGCCCATTTTCTTCAGCGTTCCCGCCATCCGAATGACTTCGGTTTGCAGCTGTGCATAGCTGATCTTGCGGCATTCACCTTGCGGATCGTCGGGTTCAAAGATGAACGCAATCACATCGCCGTTGCCCGCCGCGACATGGCGGTCAACCGCGTTATAGCAGATGTTCAATATGCCATCTTCGAACCATTTGATTTCGACCGGATCGAAACTCCATCCGGAAATTTTTGCAGGCGGCGTGATCCAGTCAATCCGCTTGGCCTGCTGTGCCCAAAATCCATCTGGATCGGTCAGGCTTTGCGCATACATCGCATCATATTGCTGCGCCGTGCAGTTGGTGCGGGCGATGGCGGATGCAGGAACAGCGACGAACTCATCGCGCGGCGTGGACGTGGCTTGTGACATCGGATTCCCTAACTTCGCTTTCAATCAGCCCTTATCCATAAGCGGACGGGCATTTTGGTCAAGCGCGTTCGGGTGCCGGTTGCATCACCGTTCTTTGGTCGCGCTGAAATTCAGATCGGGATGCTTCTCTTGCTGATAACCAACATCCCAAATCGATTTGGCCAGAAATATCGGATTGCCGTCCCGGTCTTTGGCCATGCTGCTGCTATTAAAATCTGCAAACTGCTTGAGCGCGGTTTCGCTGCCGATCAACCAGCGCGCTGTGTCATACGGCGCAGCCTCCAATACTGCCTCAACCTTATATTCCGCTTCCAGCCGCGAAATCAGCACCTCAAGTTGCAGTTGCCCGACCACACCGACGATCCAGTTGGAACCCAGCTCGGGATAGAAAACCTGGATCACGCCTTCTTCGGAAAGGTCATCCAGCGCCTTGCGCAATTGCTTCGTTTTGGTCGGGTCGCGAAGCACGACGCGCCGCAAAATCTCTGGTGCAAAATTGGGCAGGCCAGTAAACCGCACATCGTTCTTTTCCGACATTGTGTCGCCGACGCGCAACGTGCCGTGGTTGGGAATACCGATGATATCGCCTGGCTCTGCGGTGTCGGCAATTTCCCGGTCCTGGGCAAAAAACAAGATTGGCGAATGGATGGCGACGGGCTTGCCATGTCCCGAAGGCGTCAATTTCATGCCGCGTTTGAACGTGCCGGAACACAGCCGCATGAACGCAATCCGGTCGCGGTGCTGTGGGTCCATATTGGCCTGCACCTTGAATATGAAACCGGTCACATCGGGGCGGCTCGGCAATATTTCTCCAACGCTGCTTGGCTGCGGACGCGGCGGCGGGGCATGCTGGGCAATCGCAGAAATCATTTCAAATATGCCAAACTCCTTAAGCGCGGATCCAAAGAAAACCGGCGTAAGATCGCCTGCACGATATGCCCCTAAATTGAATGCGGCGTAACCGCCCTGCGCCAATTCGGCTTCATCGCGAAATTTCGCCAGACCGCGCTCGGACAAATGATTGGCCAAATTAGGATCATTTATGCCGCTATGCTCGCTCCATTTGCCATTATATTCCTTGGAAGGACCGGACGGTTGCATCAACCGGTTGCGGGCAAAATCATATACCCCCTCAAATTCGCCGCCCATGCCAATCGGCCAGCTCATCGGACACACATCAAGCTGCAGTGCGTCGGCAACTTCGTCGAGCAAAGAAAAACAATCCCGGCCTTCGCGGTCTACTTTGTTGACAAAGGTAATGATCGGAACCGAACGCAGGCGGCATACCTCAAACAATTTGCGGGTCTGCGGCTCAATCCCTTTTGCCGCGTCGATGACCATGATCGCGCTGTCGACGGCGGTCAGCGTGCGGTAAGTATCCTCCGAAAAATCCTCATGCCCCGGGGTATCAAGCAGATTGAAAATTATGCCGTCCTTGGCAAAGGTCATCACCGAACTGGTCACCGAAATCCCGCGTTGCTGTTCGATCTTCATCCAGTCTGACCGGGCGCGCCGCGCCTGACCGCGCGCTTTGACTTCGCCCGCAAGATGGATGGCCCCGCCTTGCAGCAACAGCTTTTCGGTCAGCGTAGTCTTACCCGCATCGGGGTGCGAGATAATGGCAAAGGTACGTCTATTGTTAGTCATACGCGCGCGATTAGCGGTTCGCAGCGGCGGCGTCCATGCTTATCAGGGGGTAAGTTGGCTCTTGGCCGCGGCCTTAGAACAATCCGGGTACTTCGCGCTGTGCCGGTGACGGCGCATCGGGCGCAAGCAATTCGCGTTCGGGTGTTTGCGTGTTCCGCGATCTGGATACGCTGGCGGTTGGGCTTGCGCTGGTGCTTACCGGTGTGCACGCACGGCCAGCGATAAAGTCGAGCGCGCCCTTCACCGAACTCTCGGCAGGATCGCCCAGCGGTGCGGTCAAATCATCAGCGGCTTGACAAGTCGCCCGCATCGCGCCCGCCATACCGTTATAATAGAAGCCTTGATTGGCGGAATTCTGCAATGAAAAAGCGACAACACGCAAGCGGTCGTCACATGTCGCTTGGTCAATCGCGATTTGGCCCACCGGCTTACCAAAAGTGTTGGTTCCGACCAACGCCGCGTTTGCCCCTAAATAGGGCACGAAACTGTTCATCACCAGCTCGCTCGCCGATGCCGTGCCGCCCCTGCCGATGAAGGCAATCTTGACGGGGCTGACAGACTGGGATTGAGGAGCGAACCGCGTGGTGTCGTTTTCGGCCGCCTTTGACGCGCGGAAAGTCGTGAACGACGAAACTTCAGACGTGGTGCGCGCACCGCCGAGCAAATTGTTCATCAAATTCGCCATCGAAACCAATCCGCCGCCATTGTAACGGAAATCGATGATGAAGTTAGTGATGCCTTGCGCGCGAAAATCCGCAAATGCCGTCCGCAGTTCACTGTCGGCTGATGAGATGAAGGTGCGCAAATTCAGATACGCAACCTTGCGTCCGCCATCGTCAATTACGCGCGCGCCATAGCGCGATGACACTGGCGTCAGATCAAAGTCAGCCTTGGCCACTGTCAACTCGCGGGTGCCGCCAGCGTCTGTGACCCGCAATACCCGTGTTGTGCCTGCGGTGCTTGGCCCAAGCGCGTTGGACACGCCGGCATTGCCTTCGGCTGCGATAATGGCGCTGACCGTGCGCAAATTGGTGGCGGTTGTTCCGATCGCCAGAATTTCGGTTCCGCGGTCAATTCCTGCCGCCAATGCCGGTGCACCCTCAAACGCTTCGGCGATGAAAACCCGGCCAACAGCGGTATCGTAGGACAGCCGGACACCAAATCCTGCGGTCGCGCCGGATGCGAAAAATGCGTTCTCTTCTCTGATCGACGTCACATAGGTGAAGAAGCGGTCACGGCGCTGGCCGCGCGCGGTTGCAGTCAGCGCGTCAATATAATCATCGACCGAGGTAAACGCCGCAGTGTCGAGCGCGGCGGGCAGGGTATCAGGAAACAGATACCATTCATTCAGCACACTAAACGCCCAGTCTTGCCGCGATTTCAGGCTGCAAGTCGCGGACGTTGGCGGTGTTGGCGGCGTCGTGCCTATCGGCGGCCCGATGACTGCGCTGGAAGGTGTGCCGCCGCCGCCGCACGCGGCGGTTGTCGCCGCTGCGGTCACTGCAAAGATGATATTTTTTAGATGTTTCCGTGACATTAAATGTTCCCCAAACAATAATGGCAAGCTACCCGTTTCGCCCCGCCTGTGAAAGCAGATTATTCAGCCTTGGCTTTCTATATGCTGAATGACGGCGTGTTAACCACGCAGAGCGCCGCC
>JAYUPJ010000122.1:0-20490 GCA_043760195.1 Sphingomonadales bacterium
CTGGTCGCACTGGTGGCTTTGCTAGCACAGCCAATCTTGCTGATTATCGGCGGACTTGTGTTTGCCGCGATGCTTGACGGCGGCGCGCGATTGTTGGGCCGGGTGCTGCCAATACCGCGCGGATTTCGGCTGGCGATAGTCATCATTGCCGCGATCAGCTTTCTATATTGGACGGCCACTCTCACCGGAACGCAGCTTGCGCAGCAGGCAGCGGCATTACAGGGTATCCTCGAAACGCAATTGGTCTGGCTCGAACGCAAAGCGCAAGAGGTCGGCTTTGCGATTTCGGCATCTGACCTCAAGGGTATCGGATCACAGATTTTGGGAACCGTCGGGCGCGTGACGGAGGCGGTCAGTTCGGTATTGGGGACGGTCACCAATATGGTGATGATGCTGGTATTGGCGGTCTTCATCGCTGCTGAGCCGCGCCTATATGAACGCGGCATCGCGTGGATGTTGCCGCTGGGCGAACGCGACCATTTCTATGGGACCTGCGAAAAGATCGGGCATACCTTGCGCAGGCTGATGGCGGGCCGGTTGCTGGGCATGGCCATCGAAGGCTTTGGCACGTGGATATTGCTGGCGCTGGGCAATGTGCCCATGGCCGCGTTGCTGGGCGTGATCACCGGGCTATTAGCATTTTTGCCCAATATCGGCGCGATTGTGTCTGGCGTGCTGATCATATTGGTCGGCTTTTCTGCCGGTTTCGATGTCGGTCTGTACGCAGTTTTCGTCTATTTTGTGGTGCAAGCCGTTGACGGCTATCTGATTGTCCCGATGGTCGCGAAACGGGCGGTGGACATGGCGCCCGCATTGGTTTTGGGCGCGCAGATCTTGTTCGGCGCATTGTTCGGCATATTGGGCCTTGCGCTTGCTGACCCGATTGTCGCCATGATCAAAGTTGCGCTGGAGCGCCAGTCCGAACGAAATGAAGCGCGTTCACACCGCAAAGATCAAGCGAAGGAACTGAGCAAAAAACCAGCGCCGGCTGAAACTGCGCCATAGATGGTACTGCTGTTTTGTTTCTTTCTGGGCATAGCCAATTTCGCCATGCACCGCGCTGTGCTGGAATCGCGGCATCCTTTTGTCGAAGACACAAAACTATATTTCGGCCGCCATTTGGGCCGCAACGCCAGCTATGTCCTCGAATTTGCGATATTGGCCGGAGCGATGGTGTTCGCCGGTTCGGGTTCAGGGATCATTGCCGGATTTTACGCCGCCTATTCTGCCTGCAACGGATTGGCGACGTGGCTGCTGCTATCACATAAAATATAGCAGCTGCGGCGCTGCTATTTGCGCTTGATCAGAATCGAAACGCTGTTTGTCGAAACCGAATTTTCAACAGCTGGCTATAACCTTAAGCACTCAATATTCGTCAGGCCATTTTGGATTTTGATGGCAAAAGATACGGGAAACTAGGCTTTGACCAACAACACAGCAAAGCGCAATGCAGGCCAAATTGCACTCGCGGTAATGCTGGGTATGCTTCCAAACGCGCCAACATTTGCTCAAGCCGAAACCCCCGCGCCCGCATCGGAGAGCCTTGAAGCACGCACAGAAGGCGGAAAGCAGATTTACGAAGCGAGCGCGTTTGCCAGATTTGCGCCGCAAACAGCGCTAGATATGGTGCGTCAGATACCGGGATTCGTCATTACCGAAGCGAGCGGTGATCGCGGCCTCGGCGAAGCGACGCAAAATGTACTTATCAATGGTCAGCGTATTTCGGGCAAAAGCAATGATGCCAGCACTGTGCTTGGCCGTACTCCCGCCAATTCTGTTGTCCGGATTGAAATCGCCGATGGCGCGGCGCTGAACATCCCCGGGCTGAGCGGACAGGTGCTGAACCTGATTACCAAAAGCACCGGGATAAAAGGAAATTTTCGCTGGGACACGCAAGTTCGCAGCCGCATCCAAACCCAATTGCTAAGGGGCGAGGTCAATGTTTCGGGCAAACTGGGCAAAGGCGATTTCACCTTTGGGCTGAGCACGCCAGATTCGTTTCGCGGCGGCGGATGGGGGCAGGAGCTGGTCACAAATGGAGACAATGAATTGCTCTATACGCGTGACCGTTTTGGCCGGTTTTATGGCGACAACCCGAAATTGGCGGCGTCCTATAGTCTGATCAGCTCAGGCGGCTCCAAATTCAATATCAACGGCGAAGTCGCGCTTTTTAAATTTCGGCGGCGGCAGGAAAGCGACCGGTTTTCGGTCACTGCGGCCAACCCGAATGCCCCGGATATAACCGAACTGGCGACAGGTAAAGAGGATGAAGTAAACTACGAAATCAGCAGCGACTATGAATTTGGACTGGCGGGCGGACGATTGAAGTTGGTTGGGTTTCGCCGTTTTGAACATAGCCCAAACAAAAGTTTCTTTCGCCGCGATTTCGCCAATGGTGACGATCCGGAAGGATCCGAATTTCGCCGGACCGCCGATGAGGCAGAGACCATCGGCCGCGCTGAATACAGCTGGAAAGCGGGCAAGGCAGACTGGAGCGTTTCGGCCGAAGCGGCCTATAACTATCTCGATTCACAATCCGAACTGTTTGAATTTGACGGCGGCATTCTGCAACCGGCGCTGCTTGCAAATCCCAATAGCCGGGTGACCGAAAAACGTGGCCAGATGATCATGTCCTATGGCCGCCCTCTATCCCCAAGCCTGACGTTGCAGGCGCAGTTGGGCGGCGAGTATAGCGAATTGCAACAAACCGGTACGGGCGGATTGACCAGGCAATTCTGGCGGCCAAAGGGTCAGGTCTCGCTGGCATGGAAAGCATCGCCAAAGCTGGATGTCAGCGCGAAGCTACAACGCAAAGTCGGGCAGCTAAACTTCTTTGATTTCCTGGAATCGGTGGACGTTCAGGACGACAATAATAATGCGGCCAACCCCAATTTGGTGCCGCCGCAAAGCTGGTTAAGCGAGCTGGAATTTAACCGCAAACTTGGTGCCGCCGGGTCGATGAAGTTGAAACTGCAATATGAAAAGACCAGCGATGTGGTCGACCAGATTCCCATTTTCGGCGGCGGCGAGGGTGTCGGCAATTTGCGCGAAAATGCGAACCGGTGGAGCGCGGAAACCAACATGACGTTCCTGCTCGACGCCCTGGGTTGGAAGGGAGCCAAGCTTGATGTTTCGGGCTATTATCAAAAGGGACGGCTGACCGATCCGCTGACCGGGGTACAGCGGCGCTTTGGCGGTGAACGGCGTTGGACATGGGGACTTGACTTCCGCCATGATATTCCGTCGAGTGACTGGGCCTATGGATGGGGTGCAGAAGATCAGAGCGATGCCGCTTTTCTGCGACTGGATTATGCCGTCAGAGAGTTTCGAACCAAGCCGCAGACTTTTGCATTTATCGAAAACAAGGATATCTTCGGATTGAAGGTCCGGGCCACGTTGATCAACTTAATCGGCCAAAAAGAAAAATATCGTGAAGTCTATTATCTGACCGATCGCCGTGATGGGCGGGTCGATCAGTTCCGCAATGGAACCAACGAATATGGAGTTATCGGCAAGTTATCGATCAGCGGGACTTTCTAACGCCGCTCCGCCAGCCTATATGGGGGAATGCACGGTTACTCCCCACCTCAACAGAATGATCCGGAAACCAAGCGCGTAGAGCCGCCGATGGGGCCGACGTTGCGCCGGTTTCTGCCATATTTGTGGCCGGAACACGCGCCTGAGTTAAAGTTGCGGATCCTGTTGGCGGCGCTGTTGACGGTGACGTCAAAGGCAATCCAGTTGTCGATGGGCTATCTATACGGCGCAGCGATTGACCGCATGGCACCCGGATTAGAGGACGGCGTGGCTTTGGCGATTGGCTTGGTCGTCGCGTATGCAGGCGCACGGTTTGCAGGCGTGCTGTTCGATAATTTGCGCAACGTGATTTTTGAGCGCGTTGGCCAAGATGCGACGCGTGATCTCGCGGTGCATGTTTTTGCGCATTTGCATTCATTGTCGCTGCGCTTTCACCTTGCCCGGCATACCGGCGAGGTCACCAAAATTATTGAACGCGGGACCAAGAGTATCGACACGATGCTCTATTTCATGTTGTTCAACATCGCCCCGACGGTCATCGAGCTAACCGCCGTTCTGATCATTTTTACGATCAAGTTCAGTATCGGCCTTGCCCTTGCGACAGCGATAATGGTCGCCGCCTATATCATCATTACCCGCAAAATTACCGATTGGCGAAATGCGTTGCGGGCGGAAATGAACGACCTCGATACGCTGACGGTATCGCGCTCGGTCGATAGCTTGCTGAATTACGAAACGGTCAAATATTTTGGCGCAGAACAGCGCGAGATTGAACGGTATGAGAATGTCGCGGCAAGCTATGCCCGTGCCACGGTGAAATCGGAAAACTCGCTGGCGCTGCTCAACATCGCGCAATCATTGGTGACCAATTTGATGATGGCAGGCGCAATGGGTTATACGATCTGGGGCTGGTCGCGCGGCGAATATACCACCGGCGATGTGGTGTTCGTCAATACCCTGCTGGCTCAATTGTTCAGGCCGCTGGATCTGCTTGGGATGGTTTACCGGATGATCCGCCAAGGACTGGTGGATATGCAGTCGATGTTCAATCTGATCGATATGCCAGCCGAGATAGTCGATGCGCCAAATGCGCCGGGACTGAACATTGGCGACGCCGATGTCGTGTTTGAAAATGTCGAATTTGGATATGAGCCCGACCGGCAAATTCTATATGGCCTCAGCTTTCGTGTACCGGCGGGCGAGACACTTGCGATCGTGGGGCCATCGGGCGCGGGTAAATCGACCATCGCGCGGCTGCTGTTCCGGTTTTACGATCCGCAAAGCGGCAGCGTGCAGATCAACGGACAGGATATTTCATCGGTGACGCAGGCATCATTGCGCGCCGCAATTGGGATTGTGCCGCAGGACACCGTGCTGTTCAACGATGATATCCGCTATAACATCGCCTATGGCAAAGCGGGCGCAAGCGAGGCGGAAATTGTTGCGGCGGCCAAAGGCGCATCGATTGACCGTTTCATCAGCGCCCTTCCGCAAGGCTATAAAACGCCAGTGGGAGAACGCGGCTTAAAGCTATCGGGCGGCGAAAAACAGCGCGTGGCGATAGCGCGCACGCTGCTGAAAAACCCGCCGATCCTGATATTGGACGAAGCGACCAGCGCGCTCGACAGCCGGACCGAAGAGGCCATTCAAGACACGCTGAACGCTATTGCCGAAAAGCGCACGACGATCATCATCGCGCACCGGTTGTCGACCATCACCCATGCCGACAACATCATCGTATTGGACAAAGGCCGTGTTGCCGAACAGGGCAATCATCGCAGCTTGCTGAAGAAAAACGGCCTTTACGCTGACCTTTGGGAACGCCAACAGGCGGAACAAGAAGAGGCCGTGGTTGCGGGATGAGTAAAACCCGCCGTGCGTTCTCGGATGCTGAAAAAATGATCAAAGTTGACCATGCCGGTGAAAACGGCGCGGTCAATATCTATCGCGGCCAACGAGTAATTGCCAAGCTCTTATACCCAAGCCTTGTTGCAAGTTTGAGCGAATTTCAAAAGCATGAGGAACAGCACCGGGAAATCTTTCGGCGCTATTTGGATGCCAAAAACATTCGTCGCTGCATTAGTTATCATGCCTGTGGACTTGGTGGTTTGAGCCTAGGCTTGGTGACAGGGATCCTTGGCAGAAAGGCGATTGCCGCGACAACTTACGCCGTCGAACATGTCGTACTTAGCCACCTAGCGGAGCAAATCAGTTGGCTCCGTCAATCCGATCCGGCTGCATTAAGTTGTGTGTCCCGGATATTTGAAGATGAAAAGTCACACTATGATAGTGCAGCATTGCAATTGGGCGAACCTGACTGGCTAACGCGTTCCCTGATATTTATCGTCAAATTTTCCACTGAATCGGTGATTAGATTCGGGATGCGTTAAAAGCTCTTCGACAAGACGATGCCTATTGCGCTACGGCCCTGAAAATGTCGTCACCTATCGAAGAACTGCACCGCATTTTCGGCTTTTCCGAGTTCCGCGGCGTACAGCGCGACGTTGTCGACCGGGTGCTGGCGGGGGAACGCACGCTGGCGGTGATGCCGACGGGCGCGGGCAAGTCGCTATGTTATCAATTGCCATCGGTGATGATGCCCGGAACAACGATTGTCATATCACCGCTGATTGCGTTGATGCACGACCAGATGCGCAGCGCGCAAGCGGCGGGCATCAACGCGGCGACATTGACATCGGCGGATGACAACCGCGCCGAGACGATTGAGCGATTTCGCGGCGGTGAACTTGATCTATTGTATGTCGCGCCGGAACGGGCATCGGGCGCAGAATTTCGCGGGATGCTGCGTGAGGCACGGATTTCACTTTTTGCCATAGACGAGGCGCATTGCGTTTCGGAATGGGGGCATGATTTCCGCCCTGACTACCGCTTGCTACGGCCGTTGATGGATGATTTTCCGCAGGTCCCCCGGCTCGCGCTGACCGCCACCGCCGACGCACATACCCGCAGTGATATCTTGAACCAGCTGGGTATCGATGAAACCGGAATGATCGTTGCCGGATTTGACCGGCCCAATATCCGCTACCTGATTTCACCCAAAGCAGGCGCAGCGGCGCAGGTCGCAGACTTTGTAAAGACCAACTCGGGCGCAGGCATCGTCTATGTCCAGTCCCGCGCCGGGGTGGACAGGTTGGCGCAAACGCTGGCAAAGACCGGGCGTCCGGTGCGGCCGTATCACGCCGGGCTGGAACCCGAAGTTCGCAAGCGCAATCAGCATGATTTTGTCGCCTCTGAAGATATGGTCATGGTGGCAACGGTGGCGTTCGGCATGGGCATAGACAAACCCGATGTGCGGTTTGTCGTGCATGCCGGTTTGCCCAAATCAATCGAATCTTATTATCAGGAAACGGGGCGTGCCGGGCGCGACGGCGACCCAGCCACAGCCCAACTTTTCTGGGGTGCGGAGGATTTTTCAAAGGCGCGGATGTGGCTGCGCGAAATGGAGGAAAGCCGCCTTGCCGGTGAACGTGCGCGGCTCGCCTCGCTGGGAGCACTGGTTGAGACGGCGGGATGCAGGCGCGCGATATTGCTGCGTCACTTTGGCGAAGAACCCGCGCAGACTTGTGGAAATTGTGACAATTGTTTGAACCCACCCAAAGCGGTTGATGCCTCCACGGTTGCACAAAAGTTCCTGTCTGCTGTGTATCGCACCGGACAAAGTTTCGGCGTCGGTCATCTGGAAAACATCCTGACCGGCAAATCGGACGACAAAGCGATTAAGTTTGGCCATGATCAACTTTCGGTGTTCGGCATTGTCTCAACCGAAGAGGCGGCGCTGATCAAGCCGGTTGCGCGTTCGTTGCTGTTGAAAGACGCACTGCGTACCAATGAACATGGCGGGTTGATATTCGGGCCAGAGGCAAAAGCCTATCTGAAGGGCGACATGCCGCTTGGGCTGGTGATGCCGCCTGCACGGGAACGACGGGCGCGGCGCGGCGGCGCGGTAAATCCGCAGGGTGATCCGTTGTTTGAAGCATTGCGTGCGGCCCGCCGTGATGTTGCAATGGAGGCAGGCGTGCCACCTTATGTGATTTTCCACGATGCTACTTTGCGTGAAATGGCGCAGGCGCGGCCAAGCAGCAAATCGGCGTTGTCAAAAATCAGCGGTGTCGGAGCGCGCAAGCTCGATGCGTATGGCGATGCTTTTCTGGCGGTGATAAAACAATATTGAAGGGATGATTCTATGTTTCGCGTTTTAACCGAGAACTTTCTGGCTGCACCGCAGATCAGCCTTGACGATGTTGCTGCGGCAAAAGAACAAGGCGTTACCTTGATCATCAACAACCGGCCCGACGGCGAAGAGCCGGACGCCCCGCAAGGCGCCGATATCGAGGCTGAGGCAAAGTCTGCCGGTATCGCTTACGCCGCAATCGCGGTCACCCATGCCGGTTTCTCTCACCCGCAAATTGATGCTATGATGGCAGCATTGGCGCAATCCGGCGGCGGCAAGGTTTTGGCCTATTGCCGGTCAGGCACGCGGTCTACGTTATTATGGGCGCTGGCGATGGCCAAATCGGGAATGCATCCCGGCGAGATAGCAGCGCGGGCCGAAAGCGCGGGCTATGATGTAACACCGATAGCTGCTATGCTTGATCTGCTTTGGGGACAGAGGGAACAATAGGTTTTGTGGGGATAATCGCCAAAATCATTATCTTGGTGTTTGCGTTTGCGGCGCTTTACGGCTTGTCGCGTTATTTGGCATTGGGACGCGCCGCGGGTATTCTCCAGCCTGCTTTTGCCCGCCAAATTGCCTTTGATGCTTTATATGGTTTTGATGAAGCAGAAACTGTGGTCAGTCAGGATGGCCAATCGGCTTTGCTCACCGGGCATACCGGAAACTATGCTATTATCCAGCGCCACGGCGCGCATTTTATCGCCCGCGAATTTTCGGCTCCGGTCGATTGTGAAAATGTAAATGATCGGCTGACGTTGCGGTCCGATGTTTTTCCAAAAGGATATGTTACCTTGAACCTGGGGCCGGACGCCGCCACTTGGCGCGCCCGATTAACCCGCAACATTTAGAATGGGATGGCATTTGGGTGAAACAAATACCGTTCGTGCTGAGCCTGTCGAAGTACAGGTTGCTTGCCTCATCCTTCGACATCGACCCGCCGGGAGACAGGACGAACGGAAAAGTTAGCGTTGCCGTTAAATAGCATCCCGCTTTAGAGTAAAAAACAGGGAAAATGAGGGGGCGGAATTGGAGAGTGGTCTTCCAGATTTGGTCGCGATTGCGATCCCGGCATTCATGTTGTTGATTGTCGCCGAAATGATTTGGGCGCGGCGATTTGCGCCAGACGCCTATGATCCCAAAGATATGATCACCTGTTTATTGCTGGGTTTCATCGCATTTTGATGGGCCCAATGTTCGCCAGTTCTATTACCGCGGCGTGTGAATTTGCCGCGCAATACCGGATTGCAAGTCTGCCTCCTGTTTGGTGGGTTTGGCTATTGTGTATACTTGCCGATGACTTTTTGCATTATGCGCTGCACCGAACTTCGCACCGCGTGCGTATCCTTTGGGCCAGCCACGTCGTGCATCACAGCAGCCAGCATTTCAATTTTGCGGTCGGCTTAAGGCAATCTGCCTCAATCGTGTATTTGTCTTCATTGGCGTTCCGGTTCCCGCTGATCTTTCTTGGATTTCCCGCTGAAATGATCGTGTTCGTGATCACAGCGAACCAGATTTTCCAATTTTGGACGCACACGCAGATGGTTCGCCGCTGTCCGCGATGGATCGAATATTTCTTTGTTACGCCCAGCCACCACCGGGTTCACCATGCCGTTAACCCCGAATATCTCGATCGCAATTTTGGCGGTGTGTTCATCATTTGGGACCGGATGTTTGGCACGTTTACAGCAGAGCAAAATGATTGCCCGCCGCGTTACGGGATCGTTCACCAACTGGGACGCTATCATTTGCTGGTCTGTATTTTTCACGAATGGGCCGCCATTCTCAAAGACCTGTGGAGCAAGCCTTGGCGGGCCAAATTTGGCTACGCCTTTGCGCCGCCGGGATGGAGCCATGACCAGTCACGCGGAACCACAGATACCATCAAAGAAAAGTGGCAGAAAGCACATGTGACTGAACCCGAAGACGCCGGGCGCAAAGCGGCATGACCGGCAAAACATGCGGTGGACTTTGATCAAAACCTATGGGAGATGTCGGCGATGGATAGACTGCCCAACCCCGTCGATTATGCCGTCCCCGGCTTCATAATCCTGTTGCTAGCCGAAATGTGGTTGCTGCGCGCGCGCGGCAATATCAAGGGTTATGAATGGCGCGATACGGCAATATCACTGTTGCTCGGCACGGGCAGCCAGGTCGCTGGCTTGCTGGTCGCCGGGCTGATTTACGGCGTCGCAAAATGGGGCAATCAGTTCGCCCTGTTTGATATCGGCTTCGTTTGGTGGGCATGGCCGCTGTGCTTTGTGCTCGACGATTTGGCGTATTACGCATTCCATCGCAGCGCGCACCGCGTGCGTTGGTTTTGGGCGGCGCATGTCATTCATCATTCCAGCCAGCACTATAATCTTTCGACGGCGCTGCGCCAGACATGGACCGGTTTCATTGCATTCAGCTTTATCTTTCGCATGCCCTTGCTGTTCATCGGGTTTCCGGTGGAGATGGTGTTCTTTTGCAGCGCGCTGAACCTGATTTATCAATTCTGGTTTCACACTGAAGCAATCGGCAAAATGCCGCGCTGGTTTGAAACATTATTCAATACGCCGTCCCACCACCGCGTCCATCACGCCACCAACGCGCGCTATCTGGACGCCAACTATGCCGGTGTGTTCATGATTTGGGACCGGATGTTCGGTACATTTGTCGCCGAGGATAATGACGACAAAATCGAATATGGGCTGGTGAAAGACCTGGGTAGTTTCAATCTGCTGTGGGCGGCTTTCCATGAATGGGCCGGTATCGCGCAGGATGTTTGGCATGCGCCGTGGCGGCACAAGGCGTCTTATATGTTCCGCGAACCGGGCTGGAGCCATGATGGCAGCCGCGAAACCAGCAAGATGATAAAGGCCCGGACCGTCAAAAAATAACGTTCTGCTAAACTGCTTGCTTGCTTTTAATCGCGCGATTAAACTGATCGCCAAATAGGAGCAGATATGGACGAGTTTGACATCATTGTTATTGGCGGCGGATCAGCCGGTAGCGCCGCCGCAGGACGTTTATCGCAGGGCGGCAAATACTCCGTCGCATTGATCGAGGCGGGCGGGCGCAACGACAATTTTCTGATCAAGACGCCGGGTCTGATGCCTTTCATCCGCAATGCGTCGAACTATAAATATGATACCGTGCCGCAGCCCGGATTAAACGGCCGCCAAGGATATCAACCACGCGGCCGCGGTCTGGGCGGATCAAGCGCGATCAACGCGATGGTCTATATTCGCGGCAACAAATTTGACTATGACAATTGGGCCGCATTGGGCTGTGATGGCTGGTCCTATGACGACGTCTTGCCCTATTTCAAGCGCAGCGAAGGCAATGAACGTTTTCGCGGCGGGCAGAACGGCAATGAATATCACGGCGGCGATGGTCCGTTGAACGTCATGGATCAGCATTACGCCAACCCGGGCAGCAACGCTTTTGTCGAGGCAGCCGCGCAATTGCAATTGCCGCGAAATGCAGATTTCAATGGCGAACGGCAAGACGGTTTTGGCCTGTATCAAGTTACCCAAAAGGGCGGCGAGAGATGGTCGGCGGCGCGCGCCTATGTCGAACCTGCCGGACCAAATCTGCATGTCATAACCGATGCTCTGACCGAAAAATTGGTGATAGAACAAGGCCGCGTTACCGGAGTGGTCATCCGCCAAGGCCGCGATAATCGCCGGACCATCAAGGCACGCGGCGCCGTAATATTGTCGGCAGGCGCATTTAACAGCCCGCAAATATTGATGCTTTCAGGTATTGGACCCGCTGCACATTTGCGCTCACACGGCATCGAAGTCGTGCACGACAAAGCGGCGGTCGGCGCTGATCTGCAAGATCATATCGATTATGTCATCAGTTACCGGACAAAGTCAAAACAGTTTTTGGGCGATTCGCTGTCCGGGAATTTGAAGATGGTAAAGGCCATCATCGAACACCGGGTGAAGCGCACCGGAATCATGACCACCTGTATCGCAGAAGGCGGCGGATTTTGGGCTTCATCGCCGGATTTACCCGCGCCCGATATTCAGTATCACTTCATTCCGGCATTGCTCGACGACCATGGCCGGACCAAAGTGAAAGGCCATGGTTTCAGCTGCCATGCCTGCGTATTGCGTCCCGAAAGCCGGGGCAGTGTGCAGTTGAAATCCAGTGACGTCAGCGATGCGCCGCTGATCGATCCCGGTTTTCTAACAGACGACCGCGATATGGCAACATTGCGCGCCGGGGTTCGGCAAATGTACCGTATCCTGAATGCACCGGCGTTGGCAGAATATGAAGGCGTGGAGGTTAACCCGGTTGATATTCACGACGATGCGGCGCTGGATAACATGATCCGCAGCCGCGCCGACACCGTTTATCATCCGGTCGGTACTTGCCGGATGGGGGCAAATGCCGACGACGTGGTGGATACCCAGCTGCGTTATCGCGGACTGGATGGTCTGTATATTGCCGACGCCAGCATCATGCCGCGCCTGGTTTCGGGCAACACCAACGCCCCCAGCATCATGATCGGCGAACGCTGCGCCGATTTTGTCGGGGCAAATTTGCAATAATCTTGCACCACTGCGTCCACATCGCTAACCGCGCATGGTAACCAGTGGGAACCGTGATGAAATATATCAGCACCAGAGGAAACGCGCCGATACTCGATTTTGAGGGCGCGACGTTGGCCGGTCTCGCCAGTGACGGCGGGCTATATGTGCCTGAAAACTGGCCACGCTTTTCGCCCGAACAGATTGCGGCAATGCGCGGTCTTTCCTATGTGGATTTGGCGGTCAGGATTATGACACCCTTTACCGAAGGCTCGCTCAGTGAGGCGGAATTGCGAATTCTTTGCGAAACCGCGTATGGCCGGTTCTCGCACGCCGCAGTGACGCCGCTGGTGCAACTTGACCAAAAACACTGGCTGCTGGAATTGTTCCATGGTCCGACATTGGCTTTCAAGGATGTCGCGCTGCAATTGCTGGGGGAGCTTTTCGGGAAGTTTCTGGGCGGCAACCAAAAGTCGCTGACCATCGTGGGCGCGACATCTGGAGATACTGGATCGGCCGCGATTGACGGCGTTGCCGGGCGCGAACGGATTGAAATATTCATGCTGCATCCGCACGGCAGAATTTCCGATGTGCAGCGCCGCCAGATGACGACGGTGCTATCGCCCAATGTCCACAATATCGCAATTGAAGGCAGCTTTGATGATGCCCAGGCAATGGTCAAAGCGATGTTTAATGATCCCGAAATCAACGGGCCGCTGAATTTGTCGGCGGTAAACTCGATCAATTGGGCGCGGTTGATGGCGCAAATAGTGTATTATTTTGCCGCCGCGATCCGGCTGGGCGCGCCCGAACGGCGCGTTGCTTTTTCTGTACCAACCGGGAATTTTGGCGACGTGTTTGCCGGCTATGTTGCCGCACAAATGGGTTTGCCCGTCGAACGCTTGATCGTGGCAACCAATGTCAACGATATCTTGCACCGCGCTTTGTCTCGCGGCGATTATTCGATACTGGGCGTCACTCCAACCTCCGCGCCGTCGATGGATATTCAGGTGTCGAGCAACTTTGAACGGTTGCTGTTCGATTTGGAGGCCCGCGATGGTTCAACCACAGCTGCACGGATGAAGTGGTTTGAACAAATGGGCAAGATGGTGTTGTCCGCCGATATGCGCAAACGTGCCGCTTTCTTTGGCAGCGCCCGCGCCGATGCGGACGACATGGCTGGCGCTATGCGTTGGGCGCATGAAGCGTGCGGTCAAGTCATTGATCCGCATACTGCCATTGGATTGCACGCGGCGCGCTTGGCCGATATTCCAGCAGACGTTCCGGTGGTCACGTTGGCAACCGCGCATCCTGCAAAATTCCGCGATGCCGTTGAACAGGCAACCGGCGTGCGTCCCTCTCTTCCCGCCCGGATAGGTACATTGTTTGAGCGCGAAGAACGCTTTGAGATATTGCCCGGTGATTATGCCAAAGTGCGCGGCTACATCCTGTCCAAAGCCGTGCGTTCCAGTTTATCGTGAACCGGCCTACCCCCGATTTCGTAACGCTGATCAGCGAGCCGCGCCGCGACTATACGCTGATCGACAGCGGCAATGGCCGCAAATACGAACGATATGGTGACAAGACATTTGTCCGTCCTGAAACACAGGCGATGTGGGCTCCCGCCAGCGACAATTGGGATGCAGACGCCGAATTTGTCCCGGGCAGCGACGAAGAAGGCGGCGGACGTTGGTATAATAATCGTCCAGTGCCGATCGATGGCTGGCCGTTAATCTGGAATGACGAGGTTACGTTCAACGCGCAATGTACACCGTTTCGGCATCTGGGATTTTTTCCCGATATGGACTCCGTTTGGCGGTGGATGCGCGAGCAGATTGCGGGCGTGAGCGAACCAGATTGCATGAACCTGTTCGGCTATACCGGCGTTGGTACATTGGCTTTGTCGGCGGCTGGCGCAAAGATGGTCCATGTTGATGCATCGAAAAAGTCGGTGGGCCAAGCCCGCGTCAATGCCGAAATGTCGGGCATGGCAGATCGCCCGGTGCGCTGGATCGTTGACGATGCCGCCAAGTTTGTCGCGCGCGAAGTTCGCCGGGAACGGCGCTATGACGGGATATTGCTCGACCCGCCGAAATATGGCCGCGGGCCGGACGGCGAGGTGTGGCATTTGGAAACGGATTTGGCCGGGTTGATCGGGGATTGCCGAAAGCTATTGGATGCCAATTCGCGTTTCCTGTTCTTAACTGTCTATGCCGTGCGAATGTCGGCAATGGCGCTGGGCGCGTTGCTGGAAACGCATTTCCACGATCTGCCCGGGAAAGTTGAATATGGCGAACTGGCGGTGCGTGAACAAGCGCGCGGGATATTGCTGCCGACCGCCATATTCGCACGCTGGTCTAATGAATAAAGAGGAACCATGATGGAAGATGCCCTCACCCTTGAAGTCCATGATCTGGTCGTCAATGTCCTGACCGGCATTTACAGCCAGGAAACACATTTGCCGCAACCGTTGCGGATTTCCATCAGCGTCGATTTGGCTATGGCCGATCATTACGCGCCGGATACGCCTTTATCGGCGTCGAAAAACTATATGGATTTAAAAGAGGCCGCGACTCTGCTGCCTCTAAATGTCCACTTCACTTTGATCGAAGCGGTCGCAGATCACATCGCGGACCAATTGTTTGCGGGTGACGTGCGGGTGCAAAAGGTGACGGTAAAGATCGTCAAGCTGGCCATTGCCGAAGACGGCGAAGGCATCGGGATCACCATGACGCGGCGAAGGAAGTGACGGACCGGCCGCTGGTTTTGGTGACAGGAGGGATGCGCCGGTTGGGCGCAATCATCAGCTCGCGTTTTGCCGCAGCGCAATATGATGTCGCCTTGACCAGTCATACAGATGCCGAACCCGATCCGGAATTGGCGGCAGCTTTGGCGCGCAGCGGCGTAAACTGGCACTGCTTTTTGGCAGACCTATCGGACATGTCTGCCCCGGCATCGTTGCTGGCAAATGTCATCGCGAAATTTGGCCGTGCGCCTGGCACGCTCATCAACAACGCGGCGATGTTTGGTCAGGATGACTGGCAGCAGATGGATGCGGCATCGTTGCAGGAACATTTCCGGCTCAATTTTTTTGCGCCGCTTTTGCTGTCGCGTGAATTGGTCGCGGCATCGGCCGAAGCGCGCCCATGCATCGTCAACATCCTTGATCAACGCATCCAAAATCCGCACGGCGACCAGATCAGCTATACCTTGTCCAAACAGGCACTCGCCGCATCGGTGCGGTCGATGGCCGCATCCTTTGGCGGGCGGGCGCGGGTCAATGGCGTTGCCCCCGGCCTGGTCATTTCAACCGATGAATATAGCAGGGCGCAAGAGGCCAAGCTGGCGGAAATGATGCCGCTGGGTGCATTGCCGGATCCCTCTGGCGTGGCCGATGCGGCGCTCTATCTGGCCGGTGCCAGGGACGTTACCGGGCAAATCATCTTTGTTGACGGCGGCGCGCATTTGAGAAGTTTTGATCGCGATTTCCAGTATCTTTGATCTGGCGGCACTGTTTCCAGACTGCATGATTTGCTTAAGATCGAATTTGAATTCTTCGTTCGTCCCGCACACCACGCCGTCATCCTGAATTTATTTCAGGATAAATAGCCCCGAAGCCTCAATGCGCACGCGGTATGTATCCTGAAATAAATTCAGGATGACGAATTTGGGTCAACAGGCGCAATGGCCTTTACTTCACTCGCCAAACCAATATGCCATCCCCTACGCTCGGCATTTTTTCCAGCCATTCGGGAGCTTGCCCTTTTGCAAGGTGGGCCCACAAGCCCTTTGGATCGGTTTTGACGTAGCCGGTCAACTCCGCCTCATCGGCGCAGGCGGCGATATGGGTGATGCCATTTTTGCTGATGAACGTGCGCGATGTATCGGGCGGGGACCGGAATATCTCGATATGATCGTGCATCGCTTTTTCATTGCGGTGATGGCTGCTGGCCAAAACCTGATGCGGCGTGGTCAGCAATATCATCGGCCCCATGTCAAAGGGCGCGGCGAAACGCGCATTCTTGATCTGCGCCAAGGCGGCAATCGAGGCGGCTGCCTGACAAGATTTATGCCCCTCGGCAGTGACTTTTTTCACCTCAGGTTTAGTAAGCGATGCAATCTTTCCGGCCAATGCGCCGGGCACAAATAGCGCCAACATCAACGCCACCAACCCGATCCGGCGCAGCGCCAAGCGGCTGTCGCGGTAACGGGCAAACAGCGCGGCGATCAACGCGGCAACAAGCGGGATTGCGTATGCCGACGTTACCGATATCGTGCGGAACACCAGCAAAGCGAGCACAAATGCGTAGATCAGAAAATACGCAGCGATGCGCAAATTTGTTTTGTGTTCACCGGCGGCTGGCTTCCAAAGCACCGCCAATGCCAACAGCCCGCACAATGGCGCTGCCAAAAGCCCGGCCGCGCTCCTAAATCCCTGATGCCAGATCGGCAGCCCTTCATTGATGTGCGCGTACCAATATTCACGGACCAGCGGGTCGAGCGTGGCGAATGCCCCTGCCACGCATTGAGGTGCAATCCACAGCAGCACCCCGCCCGCCGCTGCGCCAGCGATGCCCGCCACGCCCAACCGGATGCGCCAATCACGCGGCGCGGTGGCAATGCATGGCAACATAATGATCGCGGCAATCGCAATGGCAAAGATATGCGGCGGCGAAATTGTGTCGCAATAGGTTGCAGCAAAAATCCCGCTGCGCTGTGTCGCGAAAAACAGCGCAGCGGATGACATGGCGAACGAAACAATCGTCCAGAACAGCCGCCGCCCTTGCGCCTTTTCAAAAATCCAGCGCCACCCCAGCAAGACAAAGAATGCCGCCGTCATCGGCGCACCTTCAAGCGAGATATGCAACCATATCGCCAAAGCGAGGCCAAGCACTATTCCGGCGCGTTGACGATTGGGCCAGAAAATTGTCGCCATCGCGAGGCAGGCCATCAATATCTGCCACCCGTGATGGTCAATCCGCATCGGCCTAAACTGCATCAATATCGCGGGCGACAGCAATGTCAGGATCACCGCAATGATCCCCGCATTACGCCCTGCCAAACGAACCGATATCTGGCCTAACAACAATGCCACCAAACCCAGCCCGGCGAGCGGCAATATGGTTCCGGCGGCCATTTCTGCGCCTGCTTGACCCAATAAGGGAGCCAATAAAAGTATGATCAGAGCAAGCGGCAATTCGATAAAGCGTGACCAATGCACGGGTGCGCCTTCGGGAGCATTCATCCGGTACTGGGTAGTATCAAACCAGCTTTGGCCATTTAGAAAGTCGCGCAGCTGTACCATACGCAGCTGGTCGTCGGGGTCCCAGCCACTGCGCGTGACGATATTGTTCCATCCCGTTACTATCAGCACCGCCGAAACGGCGATCCATAGCAGCAGCCAAATTTTTATGGGCAGGCGTTCCGTCATCATCAAATGCCTCCCGGCTGAAATCTTTATTGCGCCACTGCCACGGTGTCTTTGCGGCGCAGGTACAGATACGGGACATGTTCCGGGTCAAACTGCGTGCGGTGATGCAGATCGAAATAGGGCGGCATATGATCGCCAACCAGCAAAATATCTGAATCGGGAAAATCGGCGGCGGTAATCTGTTTGACCATCGCGCTGTCGATATCATGCCAGATATTGAACTGACGGCAAATCTGCGGGAAATCGCGGGCCAAGATGGGCGACATTTGCGCGCATTTGTCTGTATTCAGGTTCAAGCCGGGGGGTACAGGAAGATGCGAGTTGAGCGTCAACCAATACAGGAACATCGGCTTTTTCGCAGCCTTTAACCGCTCGGCAATCTGCACAGGAATATCGCGGTCGCAAGCACCGGCAAAAACTCCGCCGCATTTTTCTGCGCCGACCTTTTCCAGATCCTTGTTAAACAAGCGCGTTTGAAAGCCGATATTCGGGTACCATTCACCGCGTTTGAAAAACGTGCTGGTGAAACTGTGCATCGCGACCGTATCATAACCCTTGCGGCCAAGCACCGCAGGCATGCAATTGGCATCGGGTTTTTCAAGAAGGTCATAATAATCACCCCAACGTCCGCAAAGTTCCCTGACTTCGCCGGCCGTCGTGCTGTTGTAATATAGCGAATTGCCTTCGCTCAAATCATAACGCGCGGCGACCGCCGGGCTGTCTTTATAGGCGCGGAACAACAGTTTTTTCATTTCCGCATTGGTCGCGGGAACGCCCAGCGATTCAACGATAATCAATACCAGATTGCGTTTGCCGTCGGCGCGCGCCGCAAATCCGGTCTCGCCGGTTGCCGAGGTAAATAACGCTCCATCGGGAGCCGCGCGCTTGTAATGCCCGCGCATGCCTTTACCCATTTGGATATCAGCCGCAGCCAATCCGATGAACATTGCTCCTGCGGCCAAAATGAATGAAGGCCGCGAAAAATTGGTGTCGCGGCGCAGCAGCTTGAATGCAATGCCCATGATCAGCAGCATCGCGCCGCCAACTGCGATATATTCAACCGCGCTGCCCGGCTTCAATTCCAGGAAAAACTGGACCGAGTAAGCAAGCGACGAAATGTTGAGGTTAAACAAGCCGCCGATAAAAGTGAGCACGGAATAAATCATAACCCCGACGAACGATAGATACCGCAGCCAGAATGGGAACCGTTTGGCAAACAAACCAGTGAAACCGATGATCCCGATTTCCCACCAGCGCGGCGGCGCGCCAATAAACCACAACGCCATGAAACCGACATTGGCGAGCAGCACCCAGATAAGTGTCCAATTCAGAAAACGTTTTGTTTCTTCATCAAAATTGAAACCAGTGGTTAAACGGATCGCTGCGGCGTTCATTTGAAAACCCCCCATTTGCGTGCGGCGTAAACCGCAACAAAGCTAATGATGATCGCGATGGCTTTGGCAGCAACCGGATGCGTGCCCAAATTGCTGAACATCGCAACTGTTCCAACGGTGATTGCCAAGCCAAGAAAGGCGGACGCCGCAAACATCGCGCGCTGCCAATGCAGAGCCGCCCCGTCGCGGGTCTTGCCGGTAAACACGAAGTTTGAACTGACCAGCCAATGAATGACAATGCCTGCACAATATCCCACTGCCGATGCGAATGCCGCGCCGATACCCACCGCCAGCAATGTCGAAAACACGGCCACATCAAATGCCAATGCGACAATGCTCGCCGCCAGATACCGCGTCAGAGTGAAGCGGTTCCAAAGGTCCAATGCAGAGGAAATGGCCCGGTCCATTTCGCTTAGGCCGCTTTGCTCACGTCATCGTCGCCCTTGACGATCCGCTGCGGCACATCGCGTTCGGATTGCAGCGCGGCGGCTTGGCCTTCGGTCAGCGCACTTGCGTTTGCGAACGATGACAATTCAACGCGTTGGCCCTCTTTGCCGCTTTCGTGATATTCCGCGTCCTCGTTGACATTCCAGATGTTGAACACTCTTGATCCGGCAACGATGTTTTCGACCGTCAGCATCGCGGTCATCATCGCATGATCCTGATTGTTATAGCGGTGCATTCCGTTGCGGCCGACCATGTGCAGTGTTTCGTATTTGCCTTCCAATTCGGCGCGCATCGCTTCGACATTGGCGGCATATTCATCATCATAAACCGGATAGGCTTTTTCCTGACGGACAACCGATCCGCCAACAACGTCACCGGGATTGCACAGGCCAAGGATTGCCATTTCTTTGATCGCCAGCGCGACCAGTGCATCATCGGACGACGACCATAGACCGTCATTTTCGAAGCAGAAATATTCCAAGCCAACGCAGGCAATCGACGGATCTGGCACCATTTCGGGGGACCAGCTGCGGAAGTTTTGGACGCGGCCAACCTGCACCTTGCTGTCGTGAATATAGATCCAGTTGTCGGGGAACAAATCTTCGGATTTGATCATCAGGGCAACGGTTAGGAAATCACGGTATTTCAGGTTAGACGCCTGTAATGTCGTGGCGGGCAACGGATGGATACGGGCCGATAATTCGCGCATCGGCGCCGAACTGATCACATGCTTTGCGGTAATCACCGCCTCGCCGCCGTCGGAGGTGCTCGCGGACAAACGCCAGTTGCCGTTCGCATCCTGCGCCAATTGTTTAAAGCTATGCCCCATTAAGACGTGATTGCCCTTTGCCACCACCGCATCGCGCGCCGCATCCCACATCATACCTGGGCCAAGGCGCGGGTAACGGAATGTTTCGAGCAAGGTCTTGGTTTCCATGCCGTTATTGGGTTTCCGGTTCAGGC
>JAYUPJ010000123.1:0-7014 GCA_043760195.1 Sphingomonadales bacterium
TACGTTGGCCACATAGGCGTTCAACGACACGCCTTCACGCGCTGCCACTATTTTCAGTTTCTCGTGCAAACTGCGCGGTACGCGTTGCCGCCATTGGCCCAGTGATGCGGGGCTGGGCGTGGTTCGGCCCAGTTCGGCCGCCGCAAGTTGCCATTCGGAGATTGCGGCCTCTGCGTCGGCCAATGCTTCTTCTGGCGTTGCCCCGTCGCCCATACAGCCCGAAAGCGCAGGCACGGTTGCGAGCCACCCGCCGCCATCCTGTTGTGATAACGGCTCAACCATGATTGCATATTCGGCTGCTGTATCAGTTACCTTGTTCATCGACATATCCTTTCACCAATTCCATAAGCTTGCGGATGTAGATGGCTTTGATTGGACGTTTTGCAGGGATAGTAAGGATCGTCTCACTTCCCGGTACAGCAATTTTCCAATGCGAACCCCCACCGCTTGGCGGCAGGCATTGCCATTCAAGGCCAGCGCATAGCTTTTGAACGTCGCCAATTGTCCAGTCACCCGCCGGATTGCGGCGCATGTTTTCGACTAGCTTGTCCGCCTTACTCATGGAATTTGATACCGCATAGGGGGTCATTTGTCAATGTAGCGATCATCATAGATCAAGCTACTTTCACCCAGCCAAATTTTGGCAACTTGATCATTCCTGGGCAGGCCGGAATCGATCCATAATTGCCAATTTTATTGAACCAATTTGGTGTTGTCGCGGCAGGTCATGGATTCCAACCTGCGCTATTCATACATTTTTATTCAAGCCGCGCGGCGTTCGGTTGCTTGCAGCCATGCGCGTGCTTGGCGCTGGGCTTCGGCGATTTCGCGGGCGGTCATGTCGTCGCTGATATCGGCGCGGCACATCATCGCTTCTTCGCTGCCGTTTAACGCAGCCAGATTGAACCATTTGTGCGCTTCGATCAAATCGACATCGACATCGCTCGATCCTGTCGAATACGCAATGCCCAGGTCAAACAAGGCATTCACATCGCCGCGTGCCGCATCGGCCAATCGGCTTTCAATCAGAAAGCCTGCACTCTTCATACTGTTGCCCATAACCCTGTGCCCCCATTTCAAATTCAGAGAGGCCAATTCGCCCGAACATGCCTAACAAATGGTTAATGCGCGGTAAGATTTTTTGGGTCTTCGTTTGTTTGAATTCAAACAGGCAGGTTGTCGATCAGCCGCGTTTTGCCAATTTTTGCCGCAGTTAGTAAGCGTGCAGGCCGATCATTAAGCTCTTCAATCGGTTCCAAAGTCTCTGCATCGGCCAATGTAAAATAATCCACCGTGTGAAAACCTGCGGCCTTTATCTCGCCAATTGCGGCGGCCAAAACGTCAATAACCTTTTGGCCGTCTTTGATTTTTCTGGCTGCCGATTGCAGGGCTTGGGGCAGCGCAAGTGCTGATTTTCTTTCATCGGCGGTCAAATACACATTGCGCGATGATAGCGCGAGGCCGTCGAAATCGCGCACGATGGGCACGCCAACAATCTGTAAGCCAAAATCAAGGTCGCGCGCCATTTGCCGGATTACCGCCAGTTGCTGAAAGTCCTTTTCCCCAAAAAAGGCATGCGTTGGCGTGGCTTGGTTGAACAGCTTTGCCACAATCAACGCTACGCCGTCAAAGTGACCCGGGCGCGCCGCCCCGCAATATCCATCGCTTGGCCCTTTGACATGCAGGCTGGTGGCAAAGCCTGTCGGGTAAACTGCCGACGGGGCGGGTGCCCATAAGGCGTCAACTCCTGCCGCGATCAGCAATTCCGTATCGCGCTCCATCGGCCGGGGATAGGCATCAAGGTCTTCATTCGGCCCGAACTGCGCCGGGTTCACAAATATCGAAACGATAACCGCGCCGCCAAGCGCCTTCGCTTGTTCGACCAGTTTCATGTGCCCGGCGTGCAACGCGCCCATCGTCGGAACCAGCGCAATGATTTCACTGGATTTGCGCAGCCTGCGAACTTGGTCTCGCAATTCATTCAGACAATTGATGGTTTGCATGGCGGTTTTGCCTTGATTATGGCGGTTGAGACGGGTCTATGCGGGACACAGCCTTGGCAATTCAAGGCAAAAATATCAGACGGGGCAAATCGGGTAAATGGCAGGCGCGCACCATATTGTATTCGCCAATGAAAAAGGCGGCACAGGAAAATCGACCACGGCTGTGCACGTCGCGATTGCGCTTGCGGCGCGCGGCGCAAAGGTGGCCTGTATCGATCTGGATACCCGGCAGCGCACGATGTTCCGGTATATTGAGAACCGCGCTGCGACGATCAAGCGGCGCGGTATTGATTTGCCAATCCCTGATTCCGAAGTGTTCGAGGGTGAATCGCTGACAAAGCTGGAACGCATCACCGATGGTTTTGAACATGACCATGATTTCCTGATCTTTGATACGCCGGGGCGCGACGATAAATATGCGCGGTTTGTGGCAACGCGGGCCAATACTTTGGTGACCCCGATGAACGACAGCTTCGTCGATTTTGACCTGATCGGGCAAGTTGACGCAGAAACATTCAAAGTGCAGCGGCTGAGTTTTTATGCAGAGCTGATTTGGGAAGCGCGCAAGGCCCGCGCCAAATCCGACGGCGTCACGATTGACTGGGTGGTGGTGCGCAACCGGTTGCACAATATGGAGGCGCGAAATCAGCAGCGGATGACGCTTGCGCTGGCCGACTTGTCAAAGCGCGTCGGTTTTCGGGCGCTTGCCGGGCTTAATGAACGCGTCATATACCGTGAATTGTTCCCGTCGGGGCTGACCCTGATCGACAAGGGGCATTTGGGCCAGCTGGCAACCGCGCATATCGTCGCCCGTCAGGAATTGCGCGAACTGATATCGGGGCTGGCGTTACCCGATTTACGCGGCAGCCGTCTCGTTTGATGCCGTTCATATTGATCATTATCGCGGCGGCATTGGGCTGGGCTGTTTGGTCCGGGAAATTGCGGCTGCAGCAAGTGCCGCCGGTTGTATTGGGATTGGCCGGGGTTTTTGCACTTGCGCGCGGGGCATTTATTCCCGGCGTTGCGCTTATTGGCGTGGCTGCCGCGTGGCACCGGGGGCTGACATGGCGGCTGTTTGGTACTAGCGGCAAGCAAAGCCGTCAGTACCAGATTGACAATGCCCGTATGCTGCTGGGCGCGAACCGAAATGACGACGCGGATAAAATCCGGTCACGCCACCGTCAACTGATCGCCCAAAATCATCCCGATACCGGGGGAACAGATGAGCGTGCCAGTGCGTTAAATGAAGCGCGAGATTTGCTGTTGGCTGACATAAAAAAGCATTAAGCTTAGCTTATCGAACCAAAATCTCGATCCAATACCAACCGGAGCCAATTATGACCCATGATTTCCATCCAACGACACTGCGTGAATATGACATTCGCGGAATTATCGGCGAAACCTTAAGTGCCGACGATGCTTATGCAATCGGGCGCGGCTTTGGCAGTATCGTCGTTCGCGGTGGCGGCAAATGCGTCGCGGTTGGCTATGATGGCAGGCTGAGTTCGCCGATGCTGGAGGCGGCGTTGGTGCGCGGATTGAACGAAAGCGGCTGCAATGCGCTGCGCATCGGCATGGGTCCAACGCCGATGCTATATTATGCGGAGGCAGTATTGGACAATGTTGACGGCGGCATAGAAATAACCGGAAGCCACAACCCCGCCAATTACAACGGCTTCAAGCTGGTACATCAGGGTGCGCCGTTTTTTGGCACGGATATCCTGCGGCTCGGGACTATGGCCGTTGCGGGCGATTGGGATCAAGGCGAGGGCACGTTTGAACATTATGATATTCTGAATCAATATTTGGACTCCTTGTCAAGCGCCGCCCCCGAAAAAGCATTTCGGATTGGCTGGGATGCGGGGAACGGTGCGGCGGGACCGGTCATTGAGAGACTGGTCAAGATGATACCCGGTGAGCATCATCTTTTGTTTGTGGATGTGGATGGCCAGTTTCCCAATCATCATCCCGATCCCACCGACCCGGCAAACTTGGTCGATTTACAGCGGCTTGTCGCGGACAAGAAACTCGATTTCGGACTGGCTTTTGATGGTGATGGCGACCGGATCGGCGCGATTGACGGTGAAGGCCGGATTATCTGGGGCGATCAATTGCTGCAGATTTACGCCGAAGACGTGCTCGCCGAAGTACCGGGGGCCACGATTATCGCCGATGTGAAGGCCAGCCAGGCCTTGTTTGACCGCGTCAAAGAATTGGGCGGCGTGCCGCTCATGTGGAAAACCGGACACAGCCTGATTAAGTCCAAAATGAAGGAAACGGGTTCGCCATTGGCTGGCGAAATGAGCGGTCATATCTTTTTCAAGCATGAATATTACGGCTTTGATGATGCGATCTATGCCGCAGTCCGGTTGATGCGCGCCTCGGCAAAGTTGGGCAAAAGCGTCACCGAATTGCGCAGCGCGATGCCCGAAATGATCAACACCCCCGAAATGCGCTTTCAAGTCGACGAGAGCCGAAAGTTCGCAGTGATAGACGAAGTGTTGGCGCGGTTGGAAGCGGACGGCGCGGACGTGAACAACACCGACGGCGCGCGGGTCAATACACCCGACGGTTGGTGGTTGCTGCGCGCATCAAACACGCAAGATGTGCTGGTGGCACGGGCCGAGGCATCTAGCGAAGCAGGGCTGGAGCGCCTGATGGCCATGATCGACGCGCAATTAGCGGCGAGTGGTTTAGAGCGCGGCGAGCAGGCGGGGCATTAACGTTAGCGAGATTTAATGCAGCTTTCTTTCATTTTGCTCAGCGAGGATCCCTCCAGTGGCAGCCTGAAAGATTTCCATCAACTGTTGCGCAAGGCATGTTTCAAGAAGTGATGTCAGCGGAGACAAGTCTAATTCTCCATGAACAAGGCTTTTGTCTATTTTTTCGAGAGCATCGTAATAAGGAGGTTTGTTTTGTGCGATAAGCTCAGGAATTGTGACTTTTCCCGGTAGGCGATTCCCAATTTTTGCGCATAAAACTAAATATGAAATAGCACGTGATGTTCTACCGTTGCCGTCATCAAACGGATGTATCCAATTTAACCGCCACATTACATAACTGCTCAAGTCTAATGCTGATTTCTCATCCCAATTGTCATTTACCCAGTCACACATTTCTTCCATTAGGCCCGGAACCAAAATGCGTTCAGGAGGTGTATGATCACTTAAACCGATTTTAACAGCGCCAGGCCGCCAATTACCAGCGTAACGTGATAACCCTTCCAAGGCGAGTTGGTGAAGATGCTGTATAGTTGAATTACGAAGCTTAAACTTACGTCCGTCTCGTTCGACTTCGTCAATATAATCTATCACTGCGTCAAACTGCACAACCGCATTTGCGGCTTCCAATCTAGCGCGCTCTTCTTCGTCTACAATGAGTGGCGGTTCTTCAGCCTCGCTATGCCTTTGCGTCAACTTATTTATCGCTTAATTCTATCAGCAGCTTCATTCACCATTTTCTTCGTAATACGTTCGTTTTCTATTTTTGAATTGCCATAAGCAAAGCTGCGCCGTTGAGCTTCCTTCTCTTCACCCGACATTTTGTATTGGCGAGATTTTTCAATAAGTGTGTTTAGGTTAGACATGTGATTATCCTTTACATTAGTGAATCATTTTCAACACCATTGGTCAATTGCTAAAACTGCATGTATAAGAAAAATCTATGAAAAATATTCATCTCAATTCGAAATCGAAAAATCCATGACCCCCCGCATCCATCACGGCACTGCCCTTGTCCCCGGCGGGGATCAGCTTGATCTGTATAGCCGGGGTGATGATTTTATGATCGTGCTTGACCGCAATGAATTGATGAGCACGCGGATGAACGGGTCGGAAATTGCGCTGGCGGAAATGACGCTTAACCGGCTTTCGGTCGATGCGGCTCCGCATATCTTGATCGGCGGCTATGGCATGGGGTTCACGTTGCGCGCCGCGTTGGCGATGCTGGGCAAATCGGCGCGGGTTACGGTGGCTGAACTGGTTCCCGGCATTATCGAATGGGCGCGCGGGCCGATGGCGGCGGTGACGGACGGATGCCTTGATGATGCCCGCGTGACGCTGCGAATGGGCGATGTTGCCGATGCGATTGCGTCTGGCAATGGCGGTTATGATGCGATCCTGCTGGATGTCGACAATGGTCCGGACGGTTTGACGCGCGCGGGCAATGACGGGTTGTATTCTCCGGCTGGGTTGCAGACGGCGAAGCGCGCGCTGAAACCCGGCGGGATATTGGCGGTCTGGTCGGCTGGCGGCGACGCTAAATTCACCAAGCGATTGGAGAAGGCCGGGCTTGTCGTCGATGAAGTTGCGGTTAAGGCGCGGTCTAATGGCAAAGGTCCGCGCCATGTGATCTGGTTTGCGCGCAAGGTTTAGTTAGAATCGCAACACTGCTCCAGCCTGCGCTGGAGCAGCGGGGTGTTTGGGTTGGGGAAGCGTGCCCCTTTCACATCTGGCAGGGATGCTTATAGCGGAGTAATGCCAACCTCCCCGCTTCCCCCGATCATCACCGATTGGTTCGCCGCGCGCGGGTGGACGCCTCGGCGGCATCAGTTGGAGATGCTGGATGCGGCGGCGAGCGGCAGGCATGCCTTGCTGGTCGCGGCCACCGGCGCGGGTAAGACGCTCGCCGGGTTTTTACCGACATTGGCGGAATTGGTGGAGCTACTTGAGCCCCTCCCCTTCAGGGGAGGGGTTGGGGTGGGGACTGTCCAATTAGCGCCGCTTCAATTGGACAGCCCCCCCTCCCAACCCTCCCCCCTGAAGGGGGGAGGGCTAAACACACTGCACACCCTCTCCATCTCGCCGCTCAAGGCACTTGCCGTCGATGTGCAGCGCAATTTACTGACGCCGGTGGAGGAAATGGGGCTACCGATCCGCATCGAAACCCGCAGCGGCGATACCCCGTCGGACCGTAAAGCGCGGCAACGGGTCCGCCCGCCGCACATATTGCTGACCACGCCGGAATCGCTTTCGTTGTTGCTCAGCCATGAAGACAGCTTGTTGATGTTCGC
>JAYUPJ010000124.1:0-3113 GCA_043760195.1 Sphingomonadales bacterium
CGGGCGAACCAGCTGGCCTCGCTTTCCTGCTGCTTGCTGCCCAGATGCGCTCTGGCCTCTGGCGAAAGTGGCGACGGCTCTTGCACTTGGGCTTAGCCAAGCTCCGCGCGGATTTCCGGATCGTCCGGCAACGCATCGGCAAGTGCCTGCAAGCTCTGCATATCCTGTGGCAATTTTATCATCAGCGTCACCAATTGATCCCCGCGCACTCCCGTTTTTCCCGGAAATCCGCGTCCTTTGATCCGCATAACACCGCCAGAATTGGTGCCGGGGGGCACGGTCAACATGACCGCTCCGTCAACCGTTGGCACTTTGATTTTGCCGCCGTTTATGGCTTCTTTCAAGCTTATGGGCAGGTTGAGCCGGATATGATCGCCTTCACGGGTAAAGTTGGGGTGCTTGCCGAATTTGAGTGTCACCATGGCATCGCCATTGCCGCCGGGACCGGGCTGACCTTTGCCCGGAATACGGATCTGTTGGCCAGAAACGATCCCGTTGGGCAATTTGAACTCTACGCTTTTGCCGTCTCTCAGGGTAATGCGCTGCGGAGTCAGCGTCGCCGCATCGGTAAAGGCTACCAGATGCTCGTAAGCGATATTTGCGCCCTTTGGCGGCGGCGCTGATTGCCGGTGCTGTGCGCCGCCCATTTGATCGCGGCCCACGCCGCCGCCGAACAAGCCATCAAAAATATCGCCCAGATCAATGCCGCCCGATTGACTAGAAAATCCGCCGCCGGGAAAACCTCCGCCGCCGCCGCCACCAAATCCGCCCGCGCCAAACGGCGACCGCGGATTGCCATCACCGTCTATCTCACCGCGATCAAGTTGCGCCCGTTTCGTTTTGTCAGACAACAGATCATAGGCCTGCGTCACTTTGCTGAACCGCTCGGTTGCCTTTGGATTATCTTTGTTTTTGTCGGGATGCAGCTCTTTGGCAAGCTTTCGGTAGGCGGATTTAATTGCCTTGTCGTCGGCATCTTTTGCTACGCCCAATGTGGAATATGGATCTGTCATTTTTACCCTGAAGTTACTATCCTATTCCTATACGTCGGCATTCACTGCGCAAGAGTCAACGCGGAGTGAAGCCATTCTCTAGTTTTTTGCCCAAAAAGGCCCGGGCCACCAGATATGAAAACAACCCTACCGGACCAAGCATGAAAGTAAGAAACAGGATCGGGATCTGCCAAATTCGGGCAATCGCGTGCCGATCAGCATTGCGGGCGATCCAGATACCCACGAACAAATCAAATGCAAGATAATGGATCCATCCGATAGTCGTTCCGCCCGGCGTATCAAACAATGCCATCACGCCCGGCAATGTCGTGAAATCAGGTGAATTGGCCGCACTGGTTCCGCCGCCATCAATGCTGCCGGTCAAAAGTCCGAGCATTAACACCGAATATGTCATCGCGAGCATACCGGTTCCGAACACAAAAATGCCGCGCACCCACATGGTCTTGCGCGGACCGAACGCCAACAACAGCCAGAACAAGAGAGCCCCGCCATTGGCGATCTTGAAAATTACGTCCCACGGCATTTGTTTACCCTTCCCCCTTTTTAATCTGCTCAGCTTAGCCTATCGGGATAAGAATGGAAGACACTGATCCCTATGACTTGTTCGACGCATGGTTCAAAGAAGCCCTTGCAAGCGAACTGAATGATGCAAATGCCATGGCATTGTCAACGGTCGACGCAAGCGGCCGCCCATCATCACGGATGGTCTTGTTAAAGGGCCATGGCCGCGAAACAGAAGCCGTCGGCGGGTTCATCTTTTACACCAATCTGGAAAGCCGCAAGGGCAGCGAGTTGGCGGCCAACGCCAATGTTGCATTGCTGTTCCACTGGAAAAGTTTGCGCCGGCAAATTCGGATTGAGGGCGCAGTTGCCAGAGTATCCGATGCCACCGCAGATTTCTATTTTGCCTCTCGGTCGCGCAACTCGCAATTGGGCGCATGGGCATCCGATCAATCCCGCGCGCTTGATAGCCGAATGACATTCGAGGCTCGCTTCACCGAAATGACCGCGCGTTTTGAAGGGCAAGACGTGCCGCGCCCTCCGCATTGGTCTGGGCATATTGTGACGCCTGCGCGCATAGAATTTTGGCAGGACCGCGAATTCCGTTTACATGAACGGTGGTTGTTTGAACGCAGCGCCGGTGGCTGGAAAACAGGGATGCTATATCCATGAGCGGCGCGCATGGACATAGTCATTCGCACGGGCATAGCCATACGCATGGTCACGGAACGCTAACGACACGCGCCGCCTTTGCCAGCGTCGGCGTGGCATTGTTCCTGCTGATCATAAAGATTTATGCGGCGGCGCAAACCGGGTCGGTGGCGATGTTGGGGTCACTGGCAGATACCGGACTGGACCTTGTGGCGTCATTGGTCACCTTGTTTGCGGTGCGTTATGCCATGCAGCCCGCCGATAACGAACACCGTTTTGGGCATGGCAAAGCGGAGGCTTTGTCCGCTTTGTTTCAGGTCGCATTGATCGCCATGTCGGCGCTGGCCATCGGCGGCAGGGCAATCGAACGGCTGCGCAATGGCCAAGGCACTTCCGAGCCGGAATATGGCATTGCCGTTTCCTTGATCGCAATCGCAGTGACGCTGGGATTGCTGGCGTATCAACGTTTCGTGATTAAACGCACCGGTTCGGTGGCAATCGGCGCAGATCATATGCATTATCAAACCGATTTACTGCTGAATGTTGCCGTCATTCTCGCGATTGTGCTCGACACTATTGTTGGCCTGAAGGGAGCCGATTCGATATTCGGCATGGCGATTGCTGTTTGGCTGTTGTTCGGCGCATGGCGCGCCGCAAGTTCGGCCATTGACCATTTGATGGACCGCGAATGGCCGTTGGAAAAACGTCAGCGTTTTGTCACCATCGCGCAAAGCCATCCTGAATTAAAAGGTATTCACGACCTGCGGACACGGTCATCGGGCAGTGATGAATTTGTCCAGTTTCATGCCTGGGTGGACCCGAACATGACGGTATTGGAAGCGCACCGGGTGATGGACGAGATTGAAGCCAAACTGATGGAAGAGTTTCCGGGGGTGGAGGTTTTGATCCATCCCGATCCAGTGGGCCACAAGGATGAAATCGGCTACA
>JAYUPJ010000125.1:0-7006 GCA_043760195.1 Sphingomonadales bacterium
TACTCGGCTTTGAAACGCCCAACGAGGTCTTTGCTAGACTGGTCGCACAGGCTCAAGCTGATGGCGACAAGTGTTGCGCTTCAGCTTGACACCGTCCAAACTTCATGCAGAAAAGTCGTCCAATTCACACCGCCAGTTAATCAATATCTCATAGTCTAATGCACTGCCACCGTAATACACCGCCACCGTAATTCTGCCATCATATCTCCTTGCGATGGCGCTTAAGGCGAATTTTACCAACTCAGTCTATGGTCGCGCTATGATAGCAGGAACACATTCTAACCGTCTAGGTGAGCTGGACGCTCTGCGCGGGATTGCTGCGCTGGCTGTGGTGCTGTTCCACTATAGCTGGCAAATTCAGTTTGTGCTGCCCGATGTGCCGATGACGGGATGGTCTGTGCCGTGGGGGAGGTACGGTGTTGAGCTGTTTTTCGCGATTTCGGGCTTTGTTATTTTCATGACGCTTGAACGGACGAAAAAGACGTCGGACTTTCTCGTATCGCGCTTTGCCCGCCTGTTTCCTGCTTATTGGGCAGCGATCATCATCACAACACTCGCCGTCCACGGCTTTGGCGAAACGACGCTGATGCAGCCGCCCGGCGTTGTCGCCGCCAATTTTACGATGCTGCAAGGCTATATGTATTTGCCCTCGGTTGACGCTGTCTATTGGTCGCTGACGGTGGAACTTGGTTTCTACGCCTGCATGCTGGCGCTGTGGCGGCTCGGCTGGCTGGGGCGGATTGAGCCGATCTTGATGGCGTGGATGGCGCTCCCACTGTTATGGTGGGCCTTCCCGCAATTGCCAAGCCGCGTTTCGACGCTGCTGGTGCTGGATTATATTGCCCTGTTCGCCATTGGGATCGCAGCCTACCGCGTGCGCCAAGGCGCGCGAACTTGGGGGCAGCAGTGGGGCGTGTTTGCGGTCGGCTTGGGCGTCACTGCGGCGATCTACCCTGTTTCATCACTGATCGTCTATGCACTTGTCAGCGGGGTGTTCTTCGCGCTCACCCGCGGCTGGCTGGCCCGGTTGCAGCATCCTGCGCTGCTTTGGCTGGGCGCGGTTTCCTATCCGCTCTACCTGATACATGAAAACGTCGGCTTTGCAGTGATCCGCTGGTTATCAGACAAAGGCCTGATGCCCACGCTTTCGCTCATCGTGGCGCTGATTGTCAGCCTGATTCTGGCGCAGGCGGTGCGCGCCGTTATTGAAACGCCCGCGCTCAACAGCATTCGGATATGGTGGATACGGCGCGCGGCGGCAAAAAATTCAACCCAATCCGTTCTGTCTTAATCTCTGACGATGCTGCCGGTGCCAGTGCCAGTGCGCCTTAGCTCCACCCCCCTACCCCGCCCCGCCCCACCCCGCCCCGCCCCGCCGGCCGATGCCTTTATTTTCACCCGCGTCCATGTTACCAAAAAACGCAATGTTGCCAAAACGGTCCGGGGGATCGTATTATGGGGTTTGTAATGACGGGATGGGACACGCGATTGGTTGTTCGTTCGTCCGGCGTCATGCATGATTATTGATAGGGAAGCTTAGAACATGACTGACGAGAACAACGCCGAAAAGATTGACGTAACCCAAGCCTGGCAAGCGACACAGAACCAGAAAGGGTCTGCCAAGCGGCTGCGCCTTTTTGCCGCGCTTTCGTGGGTCGTGGCGATTGGCACGGAGATTGCCGGGATCGTCCTGCTCAAAAAAGGTACTTTTAACGAGGGCAATCTTGCGCTGCTGATCGGCATATTGGTCGGCATCGCTGTGTTCGCGATTGCGGGCAGCTTGTTGTGGAAAGCAGCGAACCGGCATGATCCGGCCAGCCGCGCCGACGGGTTCCGGTTCTTCATCCAGAACCAGCTTGGGGCGATTATCACGGTGATTGCATTCCTGCCTTTGCTTGCCCTGATCTTCCTCGACAAGGACATGGATCCAAAGAATAAGAAGATCGCAGGCGGCGTTGGTGTCGCTTTGGCGCTGTTGGCGACGGTGGTTGGCATTGATTTCAAACCGCCTTCGGTTGAACAATATAGCGAAGACATGAATGCCTGTGCGGCGCAGATAAAGGCGAAGCAGCCAACGACGGCCTGTTCGCCCGCAGTCGCCAATCAAGCCCAAGCGATCGCCGATGATTCCGAAGCGGTTGCAGACGCGACCAAGGACGCCGATAATCCGAACGGCCGCGATGTGGTATACTGGATCGCGCCAGAGGGCGGCGCCAAGAAATCTTCGACGCCGCATGTGTTTCACCTGTGTGAAGGCGTAAGTACGCTGCGCGGGAAGAATGTGAATCAAGGCTCGGTTACCGAAGCCTATGCACAGAACGCCACCCGCATCACCAAGCAGATTACCATGGAAAAATCGCAGTGCGGTTTCGCTGCGGCGCAATAAGCCCGAACGGGTTGAGATAGCGTCTAGATTATGACCTGAGACCGCCGTTCGATTGGAACGGCGGTCGCAGTGTTGCGCCAGGGAGTTCGGGCTGAGTTATATTCACGCCAGCTAAGGCAAGGCGGAAACTATCTGGCGGCGGCGCGATTCCGCTGCATCTAAAGCTCGTAAAGCTCGTATTAATAGGTTTTCTGGTTTATGCGCGTTGAACCGCACGTTTTGGTAGGGGCAACGCGAACATGAGCAGAAATTCAGCCAGTCTTTTTTGCCGGGCGCAGGCGGCGTTGCTGCTGGCGCTGGCGTTTTTGTTGCCGCAAACCGCGCATGCGGAAAAGCGCAAATTGCTAGTCGGCAGTTTTCAAGACGTCACGATCTATGGTGACATGCAGGTCGATATTGTCACGGGCAAGCCGCCCTCCGCTTACGCCACTGGCGACCGTAGAATACTCGATTTGCTGCGGTTGGAACGGGAATCTGAACATCTGATCATCAGGGTGCAACAACCCCCGCAGGATGATAACCGCACCAGAGTTACCCAGCCTTTGGTGATTTATCTTGGCACGCGGCAGTTGCGTAACATCTCGATTGCCGGCAATGCCCGCCTGCATGTCACCAACATCAAGCGTGACGGGATCAGCCGGTTTATCGTCGACGGCGGCGGTAGCGTCGATATTGATACGTTGAACACCGACCAGTTGGATATTGCGATGGCGGGCTCTGGCCGGATCAAGATTGGCAAGGGATCTTTGCGCGAAACCAGCCTGCGCATACAAGGCGCGGGCAGTTACGATGCGCCAAATCTGTTGACGCGCAAATTCAAACTTGAACAAAACGGCAATGCTACGGTGAATGTGCAGGCCGAAGAAAACGCGACGATCTCCAACACCGGCGCTGGCAATATCACCATCGGCGGCAATGCAGAATGTTTCATCCGCAAAGCCGGATCGGCGATTATCACTTGCCCGCAAGACGCAAAAGCCGCGCAAGGCACGCTGCCGATAACGATCCCGAAGAAAGTGAAATGATGGCGACGGCAAATTTGGTGAAGATAGCTACCGCGCTGACCATTGGTGCTGCATTGTCGGCGTGCACCGCCGCCAGCAACGTCGATGCCAAATCCGCGGCGGCCAAGCCCTGCGCCGCAGGAACGCAGCTGGGCACATCCGAAGCGGGGCTGGCTTTGGTGGAATTGTGCATCAAGAGCGGCAAGACGGTTCGCGCTTTCACCGCAGAAGTTGCCGCGACATCGCGCGAGCAAGCAATGGGCATGATGTTCCGCAAATCGTTTGCCGACAATGCTGCCATGATTTTTCCTTTTCCCGAACCGCGCAAAGCCGGTTTCTGGATGAAAAACACCGTTATCGCGCTGGACATTATTTTTATCCGCGCCGATGGCTCAATCGAAAGCATCGCTGAAAACGCGGTGCCTTATTCCGAAGAAACCGTCTATTCGGGCGAAGCCGTAGCCGCCGTTTTGGAACTGCGCGGCGGCTTAACCCGCGAACTTGGGATTAAGGCGGGCGACGTTGTGCGCTGGAAATGACGCAGATAGAAACTGGTCGGTATTGGTTTTGACGGAATTCGCTTTGTTTTTAATTGCACAGCACGGCGGGAACGCTTAATCGGCTGACCATGGGAATATTAGCAAAGATTTTTACATGGTGGGACGGTGCCACCATCGGGACCGCACTCTATAGCGCACGCAACGGCATTAAGGTCGGCACGGACGATGCCGGTAACGGCTATTTTCAGTCAAAAACCGGCGATCGGCGCTGGGTAATGTACAACGGAGCCAATGACGCCAGCCGCGTTGATCCGGATTGGCATGGCTGGCTGCATCACACCCATGACGGCGATCCTGAAAGCTATTTGCCGCCTGCGCGCAAATGGGAACATGATGCGACCGGCAATTTGACCGGTACGGCGGCGGCTTACCGGCCTGCAGGCGCGCTGGAACATGGCGGAAAACGCGCGCGATCGGTCGGCGATTATGAGGTATGGAGCCCCGACGCGTGACAATTCGAGGTATATTTGGAAGCACGTTGCTGCTGTTATCGCTTGCTGCTTGCAACAACAAAGCGGCTGAAAACGACGCGCCCAAAAAAGCAGCCGCTGAAAAACCCAAAGCCAGCAAGGAAGCTTTGGTTGTTTCGAATGAAAAGGCGCTCGGTACCCCGATGGCCGAACGGGTTGCCATATTGGGACTGCTCAATAAGCGAAACGGTAATGCGAGAGATTTGGAATTGAAACCGGGCCAGTATATCCGGATGGGCAAGGTTGAAGTGCGCCTTCGTGCCTGCGAACGGTCGGCCCCATGGGAAACCTATGCCGATCAGGGTGCATTTATTCAATTGGTGTTGTTCGAAAGGCCGCCCGGCACAAACGATGCACCGCGCTGGCGCCAGGTATTTTCAGGCTGGTTGTTCAAAGAAAACCCGGCTGCGAATGTAATCCAACATCCGATTTATGATGTTTGGATCAAGGAATGCAGGATGAAATTCCCCGGCGAGGAAGAAGATTTCAAGCCGAAAGATACGCCTGATTCTGCGGAAAGCCCGGCGGCTAAAAAGCCGTCAAGTGCGCCCCAATCTGCGCCGAATGCACCCGCAGCAGAAGACGCTGACGAAGGCGAAGAAGAGCCTGCGGTCGAAGAACAAACGGTCGAAACCACCTGATCGGGCAGCTCTTTCAGCGCGGATTGCAGCATGCCGAAATATTCTTTTTGATCTACCTCCACCGCGCCCAGGCTGCCGAGATGATCGGTCATAAACTGGCAATCGAGCAGCTGGTATCGGCCGATACGCATGCGCGCAACCAGCCACGCCAATGCAACCTTTGAAGCGTCGGTGGCGCGCGAAAACATGCTTTCGCCAAAAAAACATTGGCGCAGCGCCAGCCCGTAAAGCCCGCCGACCAGTTCCGGGCCGTCCGGCGTATCCAGCCAACATTCGATGCTGTGCGCCCGCCCGAATTCATGCAATTCCATGAACGCTTCTTCGATATCATTGTTAATCCAGGTTTCTTCCCGGCCCTTGGTTGATTCCGCGCACAGCTTTATCACTTGTTCAAAGGCCGTATCGGTTGTTACCCGAAACCGGTCTTGGCGGATCGTTTTTGCCAGCGATTTCGACACTTTAAATCCGTCCAAGGGCAAAATTGCGCGAATCTTTGGTTCGACCCACAGCACCTCGAGATCGTCACGCGAATCGGCCATGGGGAAATAGCCATTGGCATATGCTTTGATCAGCAATTCCAGATCTATCGACATTTCAACAAGATTCCCCGCAGCAATGCTTAATTCAGCACTCTATTACCGCTATCACGAATTGCGTCGGCAGTTGCAATGACTTATAGAACGATATTAGCCCCGGCTTCATCGAGTCATTAATTTATTGACTCGGCAGGCCGGGGTTAAGTTTTTTGAACACCTCAATTTTTGAACACCTCAATTTTTGAATAACAGCATTGGGCAAGGACCAGCCACATGACACGCCGCCGCAAAATCTATGAAGGTAAAGCCAAGATCCTCTATGAAGGTCCGGAACCCGGCACCATCATTCAATACTTCAAAGATGATGCCACCGCGTTTAATGCCCAGAAAAAGGGCACAATCGCTGGCAAGGGCGTGATCAACAACCGGGTATCCGAACATGTGTTCACCCGGCTGGCGCATATCGGCATCCCCACCCATTTCATCCGCCGCCTGAACATGCGCGAACAATTGGTGCGCCAAGTTGAAATCGTACCCATCGAAGTTATCGTCCGCAATGTCGCGGCAGGAACGCTTTCGAAACGCCTTGGCATCGAAGAAGGCACACCGTTGCCGCACACTTTGCTCGAATATTGCTACAAGGATGATGCGCTCGGTGATCCCCTGATTGCCGAAGAACATATCGCCTGTTTCGGCTGGGCCACGCAAGAAGAGATGCAGGACATCTCTCAAATGGCGATTCGCATAAACGATTTCATGAGCGGAATGTTCGCTGCCATCGGAATCCGCCTGATCGATTTCAAACTCGAATTTGGCCGCTTGTTCGATGGCGATTTCTCACGGATCATATTGGCCGACGAAATCAGCCCCGATGGTTGCCGCCTGTGGGACATTGAAACCGGCGAGAAACTCGACAAGGATCGGTTCCGCCGCGATTTGGGCGGTGAAGCAGAAGCCTATCAAGAGGTCGCCCGCCGATTGGGATTATTGCCAGAAGACGGCGAAGGCGATGTGCTCGATTTGGGCGAACACCGCGCACGCAAGGGCAAATAGGTTCAGGCTGCAGGTTGGACTGACATACAGAATACGTAAAAACATAAACTTAGTCATTCCCGCGAAGGCGGGAATCCATCACCTGACCTAGCAAAATTAAGCCGCCTTGCGTAAAATTCGAGTGCAGGTGATGGATTCCCGCCTTCGCGGGAATGACGATAGCCTTTTTCAATAGACTCATTTTGATTTTAGAGCATGATAACATATAGTTGCACCGTAGTGCTGAGCCTGTAGAAGTACGCCTGACCGTGAAGCGCCCGTGGGCAGGCTCAGGGCTATGGTTAAGTTTCAACCTTATGTCATCACCATCTGGCGGTGGCTAATTCTAAACACAAGGACCTGTCGTTCAGCAGCAG
>JAYUPJ010000126.1:0-20276 GCA_043760195.1 Sphingomonadales bacterium
GGTGCAGCCACCGGGCTTGGAACTGGCGGAACGGCCAATGGCGGAAATGCGCGGTTGACGGTTACCGGCGGAACAGGAGAATTTTCCAGTACATTAGTATTAAACAGCGCGGCAACGGGCGGTGCAGGACGCAGCGGCGGCAACGCAGCTGCGGGCATAGCTGACGTCGCGGTGCGCGGCGGCGGTTTGAACATCGTCAGCGGATCATCGCTTACCGCAAATGGAACAGGCGGCAATGCGTCGGTGGGACTGGGCGGTACCGGCGGCAATGGCACAGGCGGCACAATCGGCTTTACGGCTGATAACCCGGTCACAAATCTTAATATCAACGCCTCATTTGTCACTTCCTCGGCGCGCGGAGACGGCGGCGATGGCGGTAGCGCGTCAGCAGCATTGATCGCGCTAGGATTGCCCGCCGTCGGCGGCAATGGCGGCAATGCCATAGGCGGCACAATCGCCATAGGATCAGCAAATAGCGCAGGTAATTTGAATGTTGGTTCGGTCGGCGCCCAAACCATCGCGGAAGGCGGCAATGGCGGCGATGGCGGCACATTTGGCCCCGGCGGCGCAGGCGGCAATGCGTCGGGCGGTGCGATACGGGTCGGTTATGGCCCATCTGGAGCGACCGCAACAGGCAATTTCAACGCATCATCGGTGATTACAGTAACCAGCGGCCAAGGCGGCAATGGCGGCACCGGTACTGTATCGGCGAATGGCGGCAATGGCGCAGGCGGCAATAACTATTTGGGCAATGAGCGCGGCGGAATAATTGCCGTTACTAACCAAGTTGGTGCAGTGGCGAACGGTATTGGCGGTTTTGGTGCAGTCAGCGGTACCGGCGATGGCGGCAACGTCATTATTGCCACATCACCCAATCCCAATGGCGGCGGCAGCAGCTTTACAGCCGGAACCGCGTCCTTGGCGGCCAATGGATTTCGGCGTGTTACGCCGGGCGCTTCCCAGCCGATTGGCCGCTATGGCCGCGCTGCGATAATGGCGAACAGCAGTAATATACAATTGGGTAGTACCCTGATGTTGGCGCTGGGCTCTGCGGGGCAAAGCATTATGCCCCCCGCCTTTGGCGTTATCAATTCAGGTTTGTCGGCGCGCAATTCGCAATTGCTGATTACAAACAGCTTTGACGGTCAATTTGCGGGCAATGTCGCACTGGACACCGGCGGCGGCGACATCAATTTTGTCGGTACGGGAGCCAATGGCTTCAATTTGCAAACCCCCGCCAACATACTCAGCACCCTGATAGCCGCGCCCTCTGCCGGGCAAGGCCAGCTCACCTCGAACACATTCTTGAATATCAATGCGGGCGGCAATATCGTGACGCCAAACACCACTTACCTGTCGCAATTGACGACCAACATTATAGCTGGCGGTAGTTTGTCGGCGGGCGGCGTTGGTGCGGGGGGATATCTGTTCCTGCAATCGGGCGGCAATATGAATGTGGGCGGCATTTTGGGCGGCGATGTGTTGGAGGCCATCTCTGGCGGCACAATGACATTCGGCAATATCCGCGCAGATTCCGATGTTGATCTGACCGCTACCGCAGCAGTAACAACGGGCACGATCAGCAGCGGCGACACCGTTACCATCGGTTCCGGCGGCACAATCACAACTGGCAATATCGACGCAGGTATCAACAACCCGTCGGCTGACCCTGCCGCAGCGTATGCCGTCGGTTTGCGCGGGGTGGGCAATGTTGCAACGGGCAGCATCACGGCTGCTAACCGGATCGGCATCGGCGCAGTAAACGGCGCGATCACGGCCGGCGCGATTAACACGGGCGAGTTTTTCCTCGCGCTGGCCGATACCGGCATTACGGTCAATGGCGGAATTACGACGGGCACTGGCGCAAACGGCATCACATATCTTGCCAACGCCAGCATGATTGCGCTGATCGACCCAGTGACGCTTGACCCAACGCCCGTATTCAACGCCGCGCCGGTGCGCGTGGGCGGACCGATTGCCATAGCTGGTCCGGTCAACACCGGACGTTTTGTGGCGGCAAGTACTGGCAATTTCACCGCGCAACAGGCAATCAATGTAACCGGTTCTGCCACGATCAGCAGCGGCGGTTTGGCCAGCTTTGGCGGGGTCGTTGCCGCGCCAACGATCACGCTGACATCAAGTGGCCTCGACATTGGTGCATCGGGCGGACTGGGCACAGCAGCAACAACTGCCCTCAACATAAGCACCGAACCCGGAACAGCAGGCGTGCGCCTTGGCGGAGCAGCGGGAACCGGCTATGTTATCGATGGCGCTGAAATGGCGCTATTGCGCGCGCAAAATATCAGGTTCCGAATTGGCGGCACCAATGCACCCACATTGACATTGGGCAGCTTTACTTTGCAGGGAAGCACGGGCGCCGCGCCAAATCTGATCGGCAATACCGGATCGTTTAGTATCGATACCAGCGGTTCAATCCGGGTCACTGGCGCTGCCGTCATCGGCGGCGCGGCGGCAGGCAATATATTATCATTAACGGCTGGCGAACGAATTGATATCATCACAGATCAAGGTGGATCAATCCGCATGGGCAATGATGCAGGTGACCCGGTCGGTACGCTCAACCTGACCGCAGCGACTATCGCGTCGGCAACCGGCGGCCTGATTGATCAACTGAGCCAAAATGCAAACTTCGCTGGCCGTGATAACGCGCTTGATGCACCCGCATTAGTCCCGGTACCGCAGGGATATGTCGGAGCAGGCACAATGAACGTTCGCGTTTCCAGCGGATTCTTTGTTCAAAATAGCAACACATCCCAGCTTCGCGCAGGATTTAACGTCGGAGCAGGCGGACTTTCGGTTGCGCCAATCGCAGGCACGACTACGCCAATAGAAATGATCGTCAACGGACGTGCGGTGCAGGCGGGCGGCGTGTTCCTGACCAATCAGAACACAAAGGACGCAGCCACATTCACTCCCCTGTCGGCATTTGCCCCCACTGCAAAGCTCAATGGCTGCCTGATTACGGCGACTGTTTGCAGCAATTTCGGCGGCGATGCGCCGACATTCATTGCTACCCAGCAAGGGAATACAGTGCAGCATCAGCAAGAAGATCGCGAAGCCAGCGATTTTGCTGATGTACCGCCGATGGTGTTGATTAACTCACTGGTTTCGGACCCTGCCCGTGAAGAACAATCGCGCATTACCGAGCCGGTTACCGGAAGCGGCAATAGCCAGGCTTGGTCTAACCCAGAAGGAGAAGCGCCATGAACGCCCGGCTTTTCGTACTTGCCGCTGCAATTGCGCTATATTCAGGCGGGCCATTGCATGCACAATCCGACATTAGCACCGCCGACAGCTTTCGGATCGGCAACAGCGGGGTGCTATGTTCCGCACAGAACCTGTCCGCCGACAGCGCACTAACGGGAATGTTCGATCGCGCCCATGCGATTGTTTGCCGCGACGCCGCATCCGAAGTGGGCAAGCTATTCCAGTTTAAATCGCCGGCTATGCCGGACGCAAGCAAGTGGACCAGCGAAGCATTGACATGCGCCACTCCGCAAATGGTCGACGTTGCCGGTTTGTCATCGGTCAGCCGCACCCAATGCACATCGGCAACCGGACTGCGTCATTATCGTTACCAACTGGCAAGTGGAACAGTACAATATGTGGCGCAGGGATTGGCCGGATATGATTCTGCGCTGCGTCTCGGATTGCTTTCGATAGTGAAGAACCGTCCGGTCGCCGGTGCAGTTGACGTCGCTGTTACCGAAGCCGGAGATCCCACTGCATTTGCCCGCGTGCAAGCGAGCAAGCTCGATTCTGCTCAAGTTCGTGTGGAGGGTTACAATAGAAACAACGCTGGGAATTTCGCCGAGGCCGCGACGTTTTTCGATGCATTAGCGCAATCAAATATGGCTGGCCCCGCCGACAAGAGCGCAGAAGGATTTGCCAATCAGGCGCTGCAGCAATCCAATCTCGGCGATTTCGCCGAAGCCGACAAACTGTTCGAACGCGCCAAGGCTGCGGCTGATACGTCCGATCCATTTTTGACCCGGATAATGCGCAATTACGAGGCTATGCACGCGCTCAATATGGGCGATACGGCGCTTGCGGTTGCCGCGCTCAATCGTCCGGTGGCGATTGGAATAGGCAACGCGTTTGAGGCTGACCGGTTGGTCGGCGGTTATATTGACCGGCCAATCGCGCAAAAATTGAACAACAGCAGCCGTGAAATGGTTGCGCTTGGCGGTTCAGGGTCGACGCTCACTTTGGCCGAAAAAATCGAAATTCTAGACCTTCAGTCGGTTCAATTGCGCGGCGTAATATTGCGCCGAGACGGTGACCGCCGCGCTGCAGTAACGTCGATCACGGCATCGGAGGCTGGCTTGGCCGCAATGCGCGGCGGCCGGGTTGCAAGCGTGGCGTGGTTGCGCGCAGCAAATTTGACCCAACTCTCACAAATTGCCGAGGCCGAAGGCAAAATTGATACGGCACGCAGCTACCTTGAATCCGCGTCTTTGCTGTTGGAAAGAAACTACCCGTTGTCGGCAGCGGCTTTGACGGCACGGGCGCGGCAGGCCGGTTTTCTGGCGCGCAATGGCGACCCGCAAACCGCCCGGTCAATGTTCCGCAATATCGTTGCAGACAGCGCGAATACACCCGGCGCAGGAACCATGCTGAGCGCATCTATTGCGCCCTATTTAAGGCTGCTTGCCGAAGCTGCGCCCGGTGATGCATCCGCAGCCGAAGATTTTTTTATGGCAAGTCAAACGCTAGCCCGGCCCGGCGTCGCACAAACGCAAGCTGTGCTTTCACGTGAGTTGTCGGCGGGCGACGACGCGGCGTCCACACTGTTTCGGCAGTCATTGAACCTGTCACGCGACATCGTGCGGCTGGACAGCGAGCTGGCGCTAATCCGCGCCGCCACGGATCTGACTGCCGCCGATGCACTGCGTCTACCTGCTGCCGTCCGTGAATTTGAAGTCGCAAAGGGTGAACAGACCAAATTATTGGCGCAGCTTGCCGAATTTCCCCGCTACCGCGCGCTCGGCGGTGATAGCATCACGCTTGCAGATTTGCGGAAAAAACTGCGCCCAGGCGAAGGCTATTACAAGTTGGTGGTCAACGCAGGCTCGGTCTACGGATTGTTCCTGACGCAGAATAATTCGCGTGTCGTGAACACTGGAATGTCTGAAGACGCGCTTGCCGATGATGTCGCGGCGATCCGCGATTCCGTCGTGATGAGCGATGGCAGTTCGGTTGAAGTTTTCCCGTTCGATATAGCCAAGTCACACGCGCTCTACAAAGCACTATTTGGACCAATCGACGCAGAGATGAAGCAAATATCGCATTTGGTTTTTGAACCCGATGGCGCGATGTTGCAACTTCCCGTCAACTTGCTGGTGACTACGCCCGAAAGTGTGGCGGCGTATGAAACGCGCATCACCAGGCCGGATGCGGATGAATTTGATTTTACCGGCACGGCATGGCTCGCGCGTGACCGCATTGTTTCGACGTCGGTATCGGCCAAGGCGTTTGTCGATGTGCGCGATTTGAAGGCTGCACGCGGTTCCCGCGCATATTTGGGCTTGGGCGAAAATGCTCCGGTCATGGCGACGACTTATGCAAATATGCAGCAACAGGGCGGACCGAACTGCAACTGGCCCGCCAGTTTTTGGGCCAAACCTATTTCGAGCGCAGAGCTGAAATTGGGTGCAAATCAGCTTGGTGTTTCGGCCAGTGAACTTTTGACCGGCAATGCCTTTACCGACAGCGCGCTGCGTGATCGCGATGATCTTTCGGATTTTCGGGTGATCCATTTTGCCACCCACGGTCTGGTTACTGCGCCGGATCCCGAATGCCCGGCGCAGCCGTCGCTGCTCACTTCGGTTGGTACGGCGGATTCAGACGGATTGCTAACTTTCACCGAAATTTTCGACATGAAACTGGATGCGGACACCATTATTTTGTCGGCATGTGATACAGCGGGCATGGCAACAACAAAGGCCACCCGCGCGGCAGGCATCGCAACCGGCGGAAACTATGCAATGGACGGCCTGGTGCGCGCATTCATCGGTGCAGGCGCACGCACCGTGGTTGCCAGCCATTGGCCGGTGCCCGATGATTACGGGGCCACGGCAACTTTGATCTCCAGTCTGTTCGGCGGTGCAGGTTCGGTCAGTGTCGGCCAAGCTTTGGCGCTGGGTCAACAAAAGATGATGGATGTATCCGCGACATCGCATCCTTATTATTGGTCCGGATTTGCAATCATCGGTGATGCGTCGCGGCCGATTATGGGCAATATAAAATCGCAAGATCAAACTGTCGCGCAGCATTAGACCGTGATTACATTTGATTGAATCGTCATTGCGATGAGCGAAGCGAAGAAGCAATCCAGAGCAGCGCAGCAGTACCCTAGATTGCCGCGCTTCGCTCGCAATGACGAGTGCACGCACTTGATCGAATCTAAGTCTAGTTGCGCGGGGCTTGCCGCCGGTAACTTAGTGCTTCGGCGATATGAATGCGGCCGATTGTCTGGCTGCCGGCCATATCGGCGATGGTTCGCGACACACGCAATATCCGGGTATAGCCGCGCGCAGAAAGGCGCATCGCTTCGGCGGCCTGCGCCAGTAATTTTTGCCCGGGTTCATCCGGCGTCGCGAATGTTTTGAGCAACTCACCGTCCAGTTCTGCATTGGTGCGCATTTTGGTCCCCTCCAGCCGCATACTCTGTAAATCACGCGCCATTTTGACGCGAACCGCGACTTCGGCGCTGCCTTCGGCTGGCGGCGGCAATACCAAATCAGCCGCGCTCACGGCTTGCACTTCGACATGCAGGTCAATCCGGTCAAGCAATGGCCCAGACACTTTCGATTGATAGTCGGCGGCACAGCGCGGCGCGCGCGAACACGCCAAGGCGGCATCACCCAAATAACCGCAGCGGCAAGGATTCATCGCCGCCACCAGCTGAACATTGGCGGGGAAAGTAACATGACTGTTGGCGCGCGCAACGCTGACCACGCCGGTTTCCAGCGGTTGCCGCAAGCTATCCAGCACATTGCGCTGAAATTCGGGCAATTCATCCAGAAACAATACGCCCAAATGGGCCAAGCTCACTTCGCCGGGGCGTACCTTTAAACCGCCCCCGACCAATGCGGGCATTGATGCGCTGTGGTGCGGGCTTCGAAACGGGCGGGTGCGCGATAGCCGCCCGCCTTCCAATGTTCCCGCGACCGATGCGACCATGGAAACCTCCAACGCTTCGGCAGGCGTTAGTTCGGGCAATATCCCCGGCAAGCAAGCGGCGAGCAGCGATTTACCTGATCCCGGCGGACCAGACATCAACAAATTATGTCCACCCGCTGCTGCGATCTCAAGTGCCCGCTTGGCCGTCTCTTGCCCTTTAACTTGTGACAAATCGGGACCGATTGTGGGTGGATCAATGCCGCCCGGTTCGGGCGGGCGCAATATCGATTGCCCCTTTAAATGGTTGAGCAACGACAGCAGATCGGGCGCGGCCACAACCTCCAATTGCCCCGCCCACGCGGCCTCTGCCCCTTGCACTGCGGGGCAAATCAAACCCATCTGCCGTGACCCTGCGTGAATGGCGGCGAGCAGCACGCCCGGCGACGGCGTGACGCGGCCATCCAAGCCAAGCTCCCCCACCACCACATAATGGGCGAGCGATTCGGCATCGGCGATCCCCATCGCGGCCAACAACGCCAACGCAATCGGCAGGTCATAATGCGAACCCTCTTTGGGGATATCCGCAGGCGACAGATTAACAATGATCCGTTTCGGCGGAAGCGCGAGGCCCAACGCGGAAATCGCAGCGCGCACCCGCTCCCTGCTTTCGGCGACGGCCTTATCGGGTAAGCCCACGATCGAAAAGCCGACCATCCCAGGGGCAACCTGACATTGCACCTCGACCGCTCGCGCTTCCAGGCCGAGATAGGCGACAGTTGATATGGTTGCGACCACAAGGGTTCCTTCTCGTATACCTCTCTGCCTGCACACGGCCGCAGCCATGCGTCCATCAAGTTGGTTCGTATACGATCCGGCAAGGTTAATTTTCGCATAGGCATTTCCGGTTACCAGCGCGCAACGCAATCCCCGTAATTATGATCGATATATTCGGTCATGATGGGTTTAGGGCATGCGTACACCGCTGGAATTATTGAACAAATGCGCCGCGATTGCGGCGTTGCTGTGTGCCCCGTTGACGGTTTATGCCGCCGAATACACAATCGTAGAAACCACCTTAGAAGAGTGGGCCGACGCACCCGCCGCCGATTTAATACAGATTGCTGAACGTCCCGCGGGTCGCGCCGCATTGGCCAGTTTCGGTCCTTTCAATGTCGTTGGCAATGCAAGGGCCGAACTGGTCGGCACCATCGAAACCAGTACGCCTGCACAATTCAAACAAATGCTCGCCGCCTATCCGGCGATCACACAGATCGACATGATCGATTGCCCTGGCACAAATGACGATGCGGCAAATTTCACAATCGCACGCATGATCCGCAAGGCCGGCATCGCAACCTATATTCCCGATGGCGGTTCGGTGCGTTCCGGCGGGGTCGAACTTTTCTTGGCGGGCGTTAAACGAGTTGCCGAACCTAACGCAGAATTTGCGGTACACAGCTGGCAGGACGAAGATGGCAGGGAAGCAGACGATATCGCGGCGAATGATCCGATCAACCTTGAATACATAAATTACTACCGCGAAATCGGTATGGACGATCAAAAAGCCCGCGCCTTTTACGCGATGACCAACAGCGTCTCGCACGACAGCGCACTTTACCTGCCCCCCCGCGACATTGCCGCATATCTGCCGCTGGATTGAGCCATACTGATTGTTGGGCCATACTGATTCTTGGTGCGCCGAAACGCCTTATTTGATATCGCATTTCTGAACGTATGCGGAGAATGCCATGTCAAATATCGGTGATACCGCCTACGTCGCACTACTTCGCGCAGTGAATGTCGGCGGCACTGGCAAGCTGCCGATGGCCGAATTGCGCATGATGGCACAGGAGGTTGGTTTTGCGGGTGTTCGCACCTATATTGCGAGCGGCAACTTGCTGTTTGAAAGCGCGCTTAGCGAAAGCGAAGTGAAGGCGGCGCTTGAACAACGGATGGAATCCTTTGCACGCAAGCCCGTTCCCGTGCTGATCAGGACGGCATCGCAAATGAGCGCCGTGCTTGCCGCCAATCCTTTCCCCGATGCGCATGGCAGCCGTCATCTGGTCTATTTCCTTGATACCCCGCCGCCGCCCGATACATTGGAAACCGTGCGGGATCAGGCAGAAGAGCGGATCGCGCTGGGGGTGCGGGAAATTTACGTTGATTACGGCGCGGGTATCCGCTTCACCCGGTTAAAAATGCCCGCTATAAAGATTGGCACGGCGCGGAATTTCAACACGGTTGCAAAATTGGTGAGTATGTCGGCAGGTAAAGCCGCCTAATATCTTGCAGATCGCGGGATAATTTCCCACATGCACACAATGGACAAGAAACCGCAACATTCGCCAAAATCATGGCGCGATAGCAACGCCTTGCGAATATCATTGGTTTGCGTGGGGTGGCTGTTGATTGCTGGGGCGGTGGCGATTGGGCCGCTGCCGGGACCGGGGCCGCTGATACTGGCACCGGTGGGCATGGCCATGGTTTTGAAGAATTCGCGTTGGGCGAAAAAACGTTATTCGCGGTTTGCGCGCACCCATCCTGAATATGGCCGCTGGTTGAACTGGATGATGGGGCGCAGCAAAGGTCAGGGCCGCCCGCCTGTGCCAGATTTCAAGCGAGATCTGATGTTTATCTTTCGCCGCGACGACGTGGGTCAGGAAATGCCATGAACATCTGCGGTTGATGTTGACTTTTGACAGCCATCGCCATAATGCGCCGATCAACGCAGGCAGTCGCCGTTCAGATTCGGTGGGCTTTAGCCTTTTAGACACAGATATTTTTTTAGGAATACCGCCATGAAGCGCACCTTTCAACCAAGCAACCTCGTTCGCGCGCGTCGCCATGGTTTTCGTCATCGTATGGCAACCGCAGCGGGCCGCAACATATTGAACGCACGCCGCGCCCGTGGCCGCAAAAAGCTGTCTGCTTAAGCGAAAGCAACAAAACGGAGGCGGATAAATGTCGCCTTATACCGTGATTACAAAACGCGCTGATTTTTTAAGCGCCAACCGGGGGAAGCGATTTGCGACGTCCGGTTTTGTTTTGTTGGTGCATGACCGCAATGATGATGATCCGGCGATCAGGCTGGGCATTACAATCACCAAAAAAGTCGGCAACGCAGTCATCCGCAACCGCATGCGTCGGCGCTTTCGCAGCCTGATGCGTGAAATGCTGGATGATAATGGCAAGGCGGGCGCGGATCACATCCTGATCGGCCGCGGCAGCGGTATCGAAATGGATTTCGGTCGGCTGCGCGCCGATATGTTAAAGGCTTTGACGCGGGTTGCCGCATGATTGCACGCGCCCTAATATTGGTGGCACGCGGGTGGCAGCTGGGTCCATCGCGGATTTTGCCGCCCACTTGCCGGTTCAGCCCAAGCTGTTCGGCCTATGCCATTACCGCGCTGGAACGCTATGGCGCAATTAAGGGTGGCTGGCTGGCGTTGAAGCGGCTATTGCGCTGCCAACCATGGGGTGGCCACGGCCACGATCCGGTTCCTTGAAGGAACCAAGCATTGAATAACGGGGATTAGAGTTTTGGAAGACAAGCGTAATATTATTGTCGCGATGGTACTGGCGGGACTTATCCTTTTTGGCTGGCCCGTGCTCACCGCGCAATTTTTTCCTCAGCCTAAGCCGGTGGTTACTGCTAATGCGCCTGGCAATGCTCCCGCTGCCACGGATGCCGCGCAGGTTCCCGCAGGCGGAATTCCTGGTACTTCGGCCCCAACTGGCTCGGCCCTGACGGTTTCCGACGCGCTGAAGGGATCAAGCCGCGTTTTAATCGAAACACCAAAGCTCAAAGGGTCGGTTAACTTGGTCGGCGCACGCATCGACGATCTGTTGTTACTCGCCCACCGCACCGAACTTGCGAAAAATTCGCCGCCCGTCCGCTTGTTTTCGCCGTCTGGAACCAAAAAGGCGTATTTTGCGCGCTTTGGTTGGGTTGGTACCGGCGCTGTAGTTCCTGATGACAAGAGCATTTGGACGACCAGTGCTGGCAAGTTAACCCCCGCAGCGCCAGTGACTTTAAACTGGCTGAATGAGGCGGGTCAAAAATTCGACATTATCCTGAGCGTTGATGCGAATTATTTGATCACAGCGCAGCAGCGTTTTACCAACACCGGCGGCGCTGCTGTTCAAATGGCACCCTATGGCCTTATCAGCCGCAACGGTAAGCCTGCCGATGTAGATACCTGGAATATCCATGTGGGCCCGATGGGCGTGTTCGGCGGAACGGCTGACTATGACTGGGATTATGAAGATATCGACGAAGCAATCGGCGGCCAGCAAGCATTCAAAACGACAAGCGGCTGGATCGGCTTTACCGACCAATATTGGTTGGCTGCGCTGATCCCCGACCAGAAAACCCCGATTGACGCCACGATGCGTTCGGCTGGCGGTGTGTATCAAACGCAGATGATCGCGGTCAATCAAACTGCCGTTGCCGCCGGTCAAAGCATGACGCAAACATCGCGTTTGTTTGCGGGCGCAAAAGAAGTCGAAGTCCTCGATGACTATGTCGACCAATTTGGCATTGAGAAGCTTGATTACGCGATTGATTGGGGCTGGTTCCGGGTCATTGAAAAGGCATTCTTCAAAATCCTGCACTTTTTGTTCGGATTATTCGGCAGCTTTGGTGCCGCCATCATCGGGCTGACGTTTGTGGTCCGCCTGTTCATGTTCCCCATTGCGCATAAGCAGTTTGCGTCAATGGCGCAGATGCGGGTGATCCAGCCCAAAATGAAGGCCATTCAAGATCGTCTGAAAGATGATAAGCCCAAAATGCAGCAGGAAATCATGCAGCTGTATAAGGATGAAAAGGCCAATCCGCTCGCGGGCTGCCTGCCGATATTCCTGCAAATGCCGATATTCTTTGGCCTATATAAGCTGTTGATGCTGACCATCGAAATGCGGCATCAACCGTTCTTGTCACCATGGATCAATGATCTTTCCGCGCCTGACCCGTGGACGCCCCTAAACCTGTTTGGCCTCATCCCGTTTGATCCGCCAACTTTCTTGGCCATCGGTATCCTGCCAATTCTGTTGGGCATTACCATGTGGGGCATTCAAAAACTGAACCCGCAGCCAATGGACGAGGTCCAGAAACAGGTGTTTGCGCTGATGCCGTGGATGATGATGTTCCTGTTCGCGCCGTTCGCGGCAGGATTGCAGGTCTATTATGTGGTATCCAACTGCCTGACGATCTTGCAGCAAAAATGGCTATATTCCCGCCATCCGATCTTGCGTGAACAAGCGATCAAAGAGGCCGAAATCAAAAAAGCGGAAAAAGCTGCGACGAAGGCAAAGATCTGAACCGTGACCGACATTAAAATCTTTTCCGGTCCGGTTGCCTTCCTCAAATCCGCGCCCAAGCTTGAATTTTTGCCTGACCCGACTGTGGCCGAAATTGCCTTTGCCGGAAGGTCGAATGTGGGCAAATCTTCGCTGATAAATGCGCTGGTTAATCGCAACAATTTGGCGCGCGCTTCGAACACACCGGGGCGCACGCAAGAATTGAACTTTTTTGAAGTGGGTGATCCGGCGATATTCCGCATCGTCGACATGCCGGGCTATGGCTATGCCAAAGCGCCAATTGCGACGGTGAAAAAATGGCGGCATTTGATCAACGATTATCTGCGCGGGCGGGTGGTGCTGAAACGCGTGTTCCTGCTGATCGACAGCCGCCACGGTATCAAAGAGGTCGACCATGAGATTATGGCGATGCTCGATGCGGCCGCAATCAGTTACCGCATTGTCCTGACCAAAACCGACAAGATCAAAGCCAGCGAGCTTGCTGCGGTTGAGGCCGATACCGCCGAAAAGCTGCGCAAGCATGTTGCCGCATTTCCGCAACTATCCGTAACTTCGGCAGAGAAACGAGGCGGTATTGATGATTTGCGCGCCGCTGTGCTAGAGGCTGTGGAAAGCTAATTCATCCGCTGTCCGGCGCTGGCCAAAGGACAACGAAGGCGGGCATGGATAATTCGGCAATCTCAGCACGAACGGATTTATTTGATGACTATGAAACTGATCATCGGAAACAAGGCTTATTCCAGCTGGTCGCTGCGCGGTTGGTTGGCAGCCAAACAGTCCGGGCTTGGTTTTGATGAAATCACCGTTCCGCTGTATGAAGAAGGCTGGGATGAACGCAGGCGCGAAGAAGATTTGGCCCCGTCATCCGGCAAGGTCCCTATATTGTGGGACGGCGATGCCGTTGTCTGGGACAGCCTGGCGATCATAGACTATCTGGCCGACAAAGTGGGGCGTGACCGTTTTTGGCCAAAAGACGAAGTCGCGCGCGGCATGGCGCGTTCGGTATGCGCCGAAATGCACAGCGGCTATTTGGCGCTGCGCCGCGAATGCCCAATGAACACGCGCAAGGTTTTCAAAGACGTCACGATCAGCGAAGAATCGCGCAATGATGCCGTGCGGATACTACAACTTTGGGCCGAAACACGGTCACGCTTTGGTAAAGAGGGCCCTTATCTGTTCGGCACCTTTACCGCCGCTGACATTATGTTTGCCCCGGTTGTCACGCGCTTTGCCACATATGGTTTCACCCTGCCCGGCTTTGCTGCGGCCTATTCTGAAACGATGATGGCCCATCCTTGGTTGCAAGCATGGTATGATGCGGCAGCCGAAGAGTCGTGGACGATCACAAAGTTTGAGGATGCGGTTACTTAGGCCGCGATGGCATATGTTTGACCCAATTTCGGCGAGTTGACCTCAATGCGCCTAGGGACCCCAAATGCGTCCGCCTCCCAATTCGTCATCCTGAATTTATTTCAGGATAAATACAGCGCCTACAATGACGCTTCGGGAGATATGTATCCTGAAATAAATTCAGGATGACGAATTTGGTCATAGCGCGAAATGGCGCATTTGGATCAAACATAAATCATCGCGCGCAACGCTCACATCAATTTTGGGCATAGCATCTCCTATATAATCATGGACATTGATCAACGTTCTTGTCATTCGGTTTATAGCATGAACGATCACACACCTCTATCCATCGCAAAAGCGCTGATCGCATGCGACAGCGTTACCCCGGCCATTGGAAGCGTCTTTGATACTGCGGAGGCGATGCTGGAATTATTGGGATTCACCGTCGAGAGATTCCTGTCTGGCAAAGGCGATGAAAACCCGGATCACGGCGCACCGGTGGAAAACCTGTTCGCAATTAGGGGCGATGGCGGTCGCCACTTCGCGTTTGCCGGACATCTTGATGTTGTTCCGCCTGGAGAAGGTTGGGCGAGCGGGGCGTTTGCTCCGGAAGTTCGCGGCGACATGCTTTACGGGCGCGGCGCGGTGGATATGAAGGGCAGCATTGCCGCGTTTTTCGCGGCGTTGAAAGATATTCCAAAGGATGCCGGAACCGTAAGCCTGATTTTGACAGGCGACGAAGAAGGCCCCGCAATCCATGGCACCAGGGCGTTGATAAGCCACATGCAATCGCGCGGGACTGTCCCCGATTTTTGTCTGGTCGGCGAACCCACATCTGTGAACCGGCTGGGCGATACGATGAAGGTCGGGCGGCGCGGATCGGTGAATATGTGGATCACCGTGGATGGCACGCAGGGCCACGTCGCCTATCCACATTTGGCCGATAACCCGGTACCCAAGCTTGTTAAAATACTCAGCGAAATAGACGCAATACTGCTCGATGAAGGTACCGAATGGTTCCAACCCAGCAACATCGAAGTGACAGATATATCGGTTGGCAATAAGGCAACCAACGTCATCCCGTCAAAAGCGGAGGCGCGGCTGTCCATCCGGTTCAATGATTTGCACAGCGGGCAAGGTCTGGTCGAACGTATCACCGCTTTGGCCGAACGCGGCGGCGGTAAGTTGAAACCTATGATTTCCGGCGAACCATTTCTAACCCCGCCCGGCGAGTTATCCGCCGCGATTGCGGATGCGGTTAAGGCTGTGACCGGACTTGAACCAGAACGTTCCACCAGCGGCGGTACATCGGATGCGCGTTTTCTGTCAAAGATTTGCCCGGTGGTCGAATTTGGGCTGTGCAACGCAACAATGCACAAGCTGGATGAAGCAGTGGCGATTGCTGACCTCGATGCGTTGGCCGATATTTACCGCCGCGTCGCGTTACAGATGCTCAGCGTTTCAAAATAATGTAGAGCGCGCCTGTTCCGCCATGCCGGGGATGTGCGTTGCGAACCGCTGAAATCGCAATGGAATGACGGGATGCCGCGAGCCAATCGCGAACCACAGAAGCAATCGCACCGCGGCCCTCCCCGCTCATCCGGTCATGGGCGCGCGCCTTGCCCGTCACCAGCAATATGACGCGCAGTTTTTGCGCTATCGCTTGTTCCAATGCTCCATCCAGCCGGCGGTAAGCACTAGACAGCCCTTGCCCGTGCAAATCCACGCTAACATCGGGAATGACCACGCCTTTTCCAATGCGCCGATCCCAGCTGCCATCAAGATTATCTGGCGGCGGCGGAACGGGCGGCTTGGCGGGCGCGGAGCCAGCCGTTTTGGCCACTGCAACTGGTTTCGCCACCTCGCGCTTTTTGGCAATTTTTTGCCCCGGCGGCGGAGGTGGGCGGGGCGCAGCGGGGCGCGCGGTTTGCCCAAGCGGCTTAACGGGATGCAGCGGCTTAACCGAAGAAATCACCTTGCCCCAAAGCGCCTTTTCTTCGCCATCCAGACGGCGCACCATCACTTAAAGTCCCAAGCGTTGGACCGATGCCTTGGGCAAGAACAACAGCGCGCTGCCGCGTGCAGACATGCCCCCGGCAATCGCCCGGGCGCGGTCCCCAGCCCCCCAAAATGTATCGAAACGGTTGGGGCCTTTAATCGCTCCACCAACATCTTGAACGATCCAGACACCATTTGGTTCGGCGCGGTCCATCGACAAAAATACCGGAGCGCCCAGTGGCGTAAACTTCGGATCGGCAGCCGCGCTGATGTCGCCGATAACCTGATAGCCCATTGCCCCCAACGGTCCTGCGCCGGTTAGCTCGCGGAAAAAGACAAAGCTCTTGTTTTCCTGCATGATCTTTTTGCCTTCATCGGGGTTGGCGCGCAGCCATGCCACGATGCCCTGCATCGATGCTTCGCCTTTGCCGATCACACCGCGCTCCAGCATTAACTTGCCAATTCCGGTGTAATCCCGCCCGTTTTGACTGTCATATCCGATGCGCATAATTTTGCCATCGGGAAGCTTCAGCCGCCCGGATCCTTGGACCTGAAGGAAGAAAAATTCGACTACGTCGGCGGCATAGGCAATTTCCAAGCCCCGTCCCGCCAGTGAACCGCCCTCGATCTTTGCCCGGTCATCAAACGGCACAAAATTGCTGCCTTCCACTTTGCCGCGAATTTTCTTGCCAGCCAAGCTTTCCGAAAAAGCACCAAGGTCAACATCAATCAGCTCCGCTGGACGTTTGTAAACCGGAACGCTGTATCCGCGCTGCGCCGTTCTCGCGCCTGCAATCTCCGGTTCAAAATAACCGGTGGCAAAGGACCTGCCGTCGCCAACCTGCACCGCCTCTAGATAAGTAGCGAAGAACGATATTGCATCGCCGCTCCAAGTTTTTACCGCATCGCATGCCGGTTGCCAATCGCTGCCGAGTGTCAGGCCGGATTGGTCGGTGCGGCGCATAAGGCCGGGACAACTTGTGCGAAACGAGTCAAGTGCACCCTTGGTTTTGCGCGCATCGACTTGCAGTGATGCGATTGCCGGACCACGCACGACGCCCAGGCTGGCCGCCGTCGCGCCATCGCCTGTGGCCACAGCAGACGGCAAGGTATCTGCTGGCTTTGATGGCACCGGCTTTGCGGCTTGATCTGCTGGCGACGCAGACGGACGTGACGCTGGCGTGACGCCGCCGCCGGGGATTAACCCGTTCGAACAAGCGGATAATGATGCAGCAGCTATCGCCGCCAGAATGAGTTTCTTGTACATGCCGCCTGTGAATCAGGCTTCGTCGGTTTCGTCAAGCTTCCAATTGCGATCGTTGCTCTTAACATCGCGCATGAATGTCCACACATCATGCGCTTCTTCGGCATCGGACATCGAACCGCCGATGATGTTGCCATCCTTGTCCTTGACCATAGCAGCAATATCTGAATCGAAACGCACGGTCACTCTTGCGACTGGATGATCGAAACTGGCACCGACAATTCTAGCGGTTTCAATTCGCACCAAGCGGTTTTCAACCAATTCCCCGCGCAGATTACGCGCATCAATAACGCCAACAAAGCTTTCAAAGACATCATCATCGCACAGGAATTGCAGGGACTCGCGGTCGCCCTTCCAAAACGCCTCCAACGTCGCCTTATACGCCGACTTTGCGCCCTCGATAAACATCTGCGAGTCAAATTGACGATCTGCATTCATGATCGATCGCAATCCGCTTTGCGCGGCAATATCGATATCGATATCCAACACCGCCGTTCCGGCAGGCACCGGCTCCATATTGGGTTTGGACGGATGGATAACCGGCACGTTGCGTTCTTCGGCAGGTTGCCTGACCAAAGGTTCTTGTTCGTGCCCCGTGCGCTTTCCAAGCACTGAATAGAGCCGAAGCCCAAGGAATGCAGCAACCATCGCCAACAGGATAATTTCAAACGTCACAACGCCTCCAGCCCATTTCGGGAGAAAAATAGACGGCAGCCAACAGCGGCCATTAATTAGTGCCGACGCTCTGCCCAGTCACTACATAGGCATTAGTGCCGCGAGATTCAAATGGCTTTGCAAAGAATGATGGCCCAATCTCGTTTGCGACGTGTAAATTCTAAGTCCGCCGCAGAAAAGATTGCGCTTGGGCCGCTCCCCTGCTAGGCGCGGCGCAATTCAAACAGGGGGCGTTTTGCGCCCAAAGCGCAACAAGAAACGGATAACGACATGGCCGAAAATGAAGGCAATATAATCTCTGACAAAATTGCTGCGAACGGCGAAGATACGCAGCCGCAAATTGGTATGCTCAACCAGTATATCAAGGATTTGTCCGTTGAGAACCCTAACGCCCCGCACAGCTATGGATGGGAAGGCCAGCCGCAAGTCGACGTGCAGGTCAACATCCAGGTTGATTCCATTACCGATGAAGTCAACGAAGTGGTGATGAAGTTGATGGTCAAAGCATCTGTCGATGACGGCGTCCAGTTTAGCGTCGAACTTGATTACGGCACATTGTTCGGTCTTCGCAATGTTGACGCCGAACAAGCCCATCCGTTCCTGTTCGGTGAAGCCCCGCGCCTGATGTTCCCGTTTGCGCGCCGCGTAATTGCCGATGCCATTCGCGATACAGGATTTCCATCGTTCGTGATGGAACCAATCGACTTTAACTCGCTATATATTCAACAGCGCGAACAAGCCGCGATGATGGCCGAACAAGAACCTGCGGGCGAAGCGTAACTTGCACGTCAAAGGCCCTAAATAAATGAGCCTGATCAAGCATACTTCGACGATAGCTGGCTTCACTATCATCAGCAGAATATTCGGGTTCGTCCGCGATATTTTGTTGGCCCGGGTGCTGGGTGCGGGGTTGGCCGCCGATGCCTATCAATTGGCGTTCACGTTGCCCAATACATTCCGGCGGCTGTTTGCCGAGGGTGCGTTTTCGGTTGCTTTCGTGCCGATGTACACCCGCAAGCTAGCCGGCGAAAATGGCGAGGCAGAAGCCGCCGAATTTGCCGATGATGTGCTGTCGGTGTTCATCTGGATATTGCTCGGCTTTTCTGCACTCGCGATGATCATCATGCCGGTGATCGTCTATGGATTGGCCAGCGAATATGCCAAAGTTCCCGGCAAGTTTGAATTGGCCACATTCTTAAGCCGCGTCACATTCCCTTATCTGTTCTTCATCAGCTTGGTTGCGATGCTATCGGGATTGCTGAACGCCAGATCGCGGTTTGCCCCCGGCGCAATCGCGCCCGTTTTGTTCAACATCACGCTGATCGGCGGAATAATCATCGGCTATTATCTGCGCGGTCCATCGGGCGATGACACGCAAGTGGTCAACGTTTTGGCTATTGCGGTGTCGGTGTCCGGCTTTGTCCAATTTGTCTATCTTTGGTGGGCGGTCAAACGCGCAGGATTAAAACTGCGCCTCAAATTTCCCAAGATAACGCCCGAAGTAAAGCGTTTGGGCATCGTCATCCTGCCCGCGACTTTTGGCGCAGGGATTTATCAAATCAGCCAGTTTGTTGACACTTTTTTTGCGACATCGCTGCCGCAAGGTTCGCTGACCTTGTTAAAAATGGCGGACAGGTTGAACCAAATGCCGCTGGGTATTGTCGGCATTGCTTTGGGCACTGCGATCTTACCAATGTTGTCCCGGTTCATTCAAAGCGGTGACCAGAAAGAGGCCCAGCGGCTGCAATCCAATGCTTTCGAAATGGCGACGTTGCTCACGCTGCCTGCGGCTGCGGCATTGGCCATTTGCGCCCCGGCCTTTACAACGGCATTCTTTGTTGCCGGTAAGTTCACCGCTGCCGACGGCGCATTGATGTCCAACATTGTGGTCGCATTGGTCGCAGGGTTGCCTGCCTATGTGGTTGTGAAAATCCTGAACCCCGGATTCTTCGCCCGGTCCGACACGCGGACACCGGTATATTGCGCGCTGGTATCGTTGATATTCAATGTCGCCCTGAATGTTTACGCCGTGATGATTGCCGGTTTCGGCATTGTCGGTCTGGCGGCGGCGACCGCTTGTTCGGCTACGCTTAATTGCGTGCTGCTCTACGCGATTTTGCACAAGCGCGGCTGGTTCCGGTTTACCGCCGATCTGGGCAAACGGATTGCAAGGCAATTGCTGGCGGCAGGGGTGATGTCTGCGCTGCTCTATTGGCTGATGAGCTGGCTCGAACCTTATTATTCGGGCGGCATCATTCACAAGATTTGGTCGTTGGCTTTGATTGTCGGCGCTGGTGGCGCTGTTTACGCTATCGCTGGTTGGTTTTCAGGCGCGATCGACAAGGAACAATTGGCGGCACTCAAACGGAGCCGCGCACCTGCGAAATCCGCTCCTGTATCTAAATGAGGCAATAGAATATGCGCGTCGTTTCCGGCATCCAACCAACAGGCAACTTGCATCTCGGCAATTATCTGGGGGCGATCAAAAATTGGGTGAAGATGCAGGATCAGGGCGAGTGCC
>JAYUPJ010000127.1:0-3086 GCA_043760195.1 Sphingomonadales bacterium
AAATTACAATCCCCAACTTTTTTGTAAGAATCCATCGTCACCCTCGAGGAGCGAAGCGACGCGGCAATCCAGAGCGTGCGTAAACAAACTCTGGATTGCTTCGCTTCGCTCGCAATGACGATGTGGTTTGTGAATTGATACATGATTGCGGAACTTGACCAGATGCAGTTTAGCCGCAATCACACCGCAATGACCAATCACCTCTTCATTTTCGGCATGGGCTATACCGCGCAGCATCTCGCCGCCCACTTGCGCTCCGCTGGCTGGCAGGTAACGGGGACGCGGCGAGCGGCGGACGGCGGCAACATCGCGTTTGATGATCGGCGCGCGGTTGAGCATGCGCTGGCGACAGCAAGCCATATCCTGTCCTCGGTTCCCCCCGCCCGCGATGGCAGTGATCCGGTGCTTGCGGGTTACGGCGATGCGGTCCGCGCTGCCGCCGCCCAGTGGAGCGGTTATCTCTCTTCAACGGGCGTTTACGGCGACGCAGGCGGCGCATGGGTCGATGAAAGCGCACTAGTTGCAGGGCGCAGGGCAGGGCGCAACATTGCCGATCTCGCGTGGCAGGAATTGCGCGGCGACATGCGGATATTTCGCTTGCCGGGAATCTATGGCCCGGGACGCAGCGCGCTTGAGCGGGTGGCCGAAGGTAAGGCGCACCGCATCGATTTACCCGATCAGATATTCAGCCGCGTCCATGTCGACGATATCGTCAGCGGCATCATCGCATCATTCACCGGGCCATCGGGAGTGTTCAATCTGGCTGATGATTTTCCATGCAGCCAAAATCAAGTGATCGAAGCGGCGTGTGATTTACTGGGCATGTCATACCCGCCGATGCAAACGCTGGAACAGGCGCAGCTATCGCCGATGGCGTTGGCATTTTATGCCGAAAACCGCCGCGTCGCCAACGGCAAAGCAAAACGCCTGCTCGGCTGGATACCTCAGTTTCGCGATTACCGTGCGGGCTTGGCCGCTTGCATGGCGATGAACATTCCGGCCATGACCAACGCCGCGCCGGACGCCGCCAGCATCGACCAGACATAGCCCTCAAACAACGTCGAAAGCCCCATGGCGACGACCGGAATAAACACGCTGGTATAGGCGGCTTTGCCTGGGCCGATATTCCGCACCAAGCGGAAATAGAGCGGGAATGTCACCACCGAACCCATAATCGCCAGATAGGCTACTCCGCCAAGGTAACTTGCGGTCCATTCGGCTTGCGGCGCGCCGTGTTGATACAGCGACCACAGCCCGTTGCCGATGGCTCCATACAGCATTGACCAAGCCAATACCGTGGTGATCGGAAAGCGGGCGAAGCGGTCCGATGCTTGCAACACGTTTGAAACGGAAGCTGTCATCACCGCGACCAGCGTAAAACCTGCCCCTATTAAAACGGCGCGGGCATCAACCGGCGCAAAGCGATATTCGCGCAGTATCAGCAGGCCTACGCCAATGGTGGCAATCGCCGATCCGATCCAGAACACTTTTGCAACAGGGCGGCCCAGCCACCATTTGCCGAGCAACGCATTGGGCACAATCAACAGCGCAAACAGCACCGCGACCAGACCCGAGGTAATATATTCCTCTGCGGCATAAACGAAGTTGAAATTCAGCCCGAACTGGACAAACCCGATCACCATCGCCCAGCCTTGCGCTCTGCGGTCCATGCGCAGCGATTGGCGCATGATGAGGGTCAGGATGAACATTGCGGCGGCAGCGGCGGCGAAGCGATACGTCACTGACCAGCTGGGCGGGACGCTGCCCAATTGGCCCTTTATGACCAGCCAAGTCGATCCCCAGATCATCGAAACCAGCAGGAACGGGATCAGCACGCTGGGGTGGAACAGGCCGTGTTCTTGCGGTTCGGGCGGTAGGTCGGCCGTTACGCCGGATACGCCAGTTTGCGCCAAATCAATATCGCTCATAACGCGGCAATCGCGTCGGCAAGCGGCTGCACGTCTTGTGCGCCGTGCTGCCAACTGGTCACCAGCCGCGCGGCCCCGTCGCCCCAGTCGTAGAAATCAAATCCAGCGGTGCGCAGCGTTTCCGCCTCACCCGCGTCCAGCCGCAAAAATATCTCGTTGGCCTGCACCGGATACAGCAGGCGTTCGCCCGCCGATGCCGATATGATCTGCGCCGCATCATTGGCGGCACGTGCGTTGTCTAGCCAAAGATCGTCCGCCAGCATCGCCAGCAATTGCGCCGCAGAAAACCGGCCCTTGCTGAACAAATGCCCGGCCTGTTTGCGCCGGTACAGCGTTTCTTCGGCAAGGCCGGTGTTGAAGAAAACCAATGCTTCGGCATTCATCCCGCCGTTTTTGACCATCCCGAAACTGAGCGCATCGACGCCCGCGCGCCACGTCAAATCGGCAGGCGAACATCCGGCGGAAACCAAGGCATTGGCAAACCGTGCGCCGTCCATGTGAAAACCAAGGCCGTGCTCGCGGCAAACCGCCCCCAATCCCGCGACCTCCTGCGGCGTATAGATCAACCCATATTCGCTGGCGTTGGTGATCGACAATGCGGCGGCTTGCACCTGATGCACATCACCGCGAATACCGCGCAGCCGCGCCCGCACGGCCTCGGCGGAAAGTTTGGCTCCGTCACCGGGCGTAAGCAATAGTTTCGCGCCGCCGGTATAGAAACCCGGCGCGCCGCATTCATCAACTTCGATATGGGCTTCGTCATGGCAGATGATGCCCTGATGTGACCGCGCCATCGCCGCCAGCGCAAGGCAGTTTGCCGCCGTGCCCGTGGATACCCACAGCACGCGCACATCGGTTTCAAACAGCGCCCCAAATGCCGTGTCCAGCCTCTGGCTCCAAGCATCACCATCATAGGGCGCATCGACGACATTGGCGGCAGCAATCGCCGCCATAATTTTCGGGTGAACCGGCGCCGCATTGTCAGAGAAAAATCGCATGGCCCCGCATTGCAGGGCATGCCGCCCGCCGTCAAGCGGGGAAGCAGCGGATCAATCAGTGCCCGTGGTGCTGCTGGGGAGGATTGAACTCCCGACCTCGTCATTACCAATGACGCGCTCTACCACTGAGCTACAGCAGCCTGCCAAGACGGCGGCGCTA
>JAYUPJ010000128.1:0-6904 GCA_043760195.1 Sphingomonadales bacterium
CACCACAGCCTTGCCGATGTGCTGCGCTATGTACCCGGCGCGACCGTCGGGCAGGGCGAAGGCAACCGTGACCAAATTACCCTGCGCGGACAAAATACCACAGCCGACTTTTTCGTCGATGGGGTGCGTGATGATGTCCAATATTTTCGCGGGCTGTATAATCTCGACCGCGTAGAAGTGTTAAAGGGACCTTATGCCTTGATCTTTGGCCGTGGCGGCGGTGGCGGAATTGTCAACAGGGTACAAAAATCACCTCTGCTAAAGGACGCCTTTATCGGTGGCCGCGCAAGTGTGAACAGCTTTGGAGCGTATGATTTTTCCGCAGACATCAACCAGCCATTGGATGAGGTTATCGCGTTCAGGCTCAATGCAAATTATGAAAGCCTAGGCAACCACCGCGACTATTTTGACGGTGAACGCTTTGCCGTAAATCCTTACATCGCGGCGAAATTGGGCGAGGATTGGAATGCCGGGCTGTCGTATGAATATGTCAACGACGACCGCGTGCTCGACCGCGGTATTCCGTCAAGATCGAGTGCGCCCTTGGTTGGCTTTCGCGACCAGTTTTTTGGCGTGCCGGGCGCGAACCGCACCACGTTGGAGGCGCACATTGCCAAGCTGCGTCTTGATGGTACGCTCACCGATAGCCTGCGATTTTCATCGACGCTGCTCTATGGCGACTATAACAAATTGTATGAAAATGTGTTTGCCAACGGTCCGGTAAATGTATCGAACGCGGTAGCACTTTCGGGCTATAGCGACCCGACGAAGCGGCAGAATTTTATCGCTCAAGGCAATCTGGTGTGGAATATTGCTACTGGCGGCATCGATCACAAGATATTGTTCGGCGTAGAATATGGTGACCAGAAATCCGCCAATCAGCGGCGCAATCCGATATTGTCGGCGTCCGCTATTGATCTGGATGCTCCGGCTTTTCCGTCAGTATCCTTTGGCGCGACCGCACGGGATACTGTTTCCGATGTCGAATTTTTCTCCGCTTATGTCCAAGACCAGATCAGCATTGGCGATCATTTCGATATCGTCGCCGGGCTGCGCTATGACAGTTTTGATATCAAAGGGACCGATCTGCAGCCAGCAGTGGACCGGCCATTCGCGCGCAAAGACAATAAATTGTCGCCGCGCCTTGGCCTGATCTATAAGCCGCTGGAGAACACCTCAATTTACGCCAGCTATAGCCGGTCGTTCCAACCGCGTTCCGGCGATCAATTCTTGACGTTGACGACTGAGCAAGCAGGCTTGGCCCCGGAAAAGTTCACCAATTATGAATTGGGTGCGAAATGGGATTTGCGTCCGAATTTCAGCCTGACTGCGGCGATATTCCAACTAGACCGCACCAATGCCACCACGCCAAATCCGGCCAATCCCGCGCTTACTGTTATTGCCGGAGCGACGCGGGTCAAAGGACTGGAGCTTTCGGCGATGGGACGGATTATGCCGAATTGGCAAATCAGTGCAGGCTATTCCTATCAAGATGCGTTTTTGCGCGGCAATAATGCAGTGCGCCTTGGGCAAGTGCCCAAGCATCAGATCAGCGTTTGGAACCGATATGATCTCACCGACAATCTTGGCGCAGGTGTGGGCATTATCCACCAAAGCAGCCAGTTTGCCGCCAACTTTATCCCGAATGCGGCCGTGCCGGCAACGCGCCTGCCGGGCTTTACCCGCGTTGATGCGGCTATATTCTACAAGGTAAGCGAGCAATTGAAGTTGCAATTGAACGTAGAAAACCTGTTCGACGAAACCTATTTTTCCGACGCACATAACAACAACAACATCTCAACCGGCGCGCCGATTAATGGGCGGCTGTCTGTGCAAGTTAAGTTTTAGACTAAAATTCGATCAAGTTGAATCGTCATTGCGAGCGGAGCTAAGCAATCCAGTGCAGCTCAAACCTGCTCTGGATTGCTTCGTCGCTTCGCTTCTCGCAATGACGCTTATTCGAAGCTGATCGAATCTCGCACTAATGCGGGATGAGACCAACAGCCCAGCCCCGCTATTGGCCAATCGCGGCCATATGCGCCTTTGCATTTTCAACATAGTGCGCGACGCCCATCTGCATTCCGGCGATTTGGGCGTCGTTTAATTCGCGAACAAATCGCGCAGGGGATCCCGCCCACATTTGCCGGGCCTCGATCCGCTTGTTTTGCGTCAACATCGCGCCCGCCGCCAACATCCCGTCGCTTTCGATGACGGCGCCGTTCATGACGGTTGCAGACAGGCCGACAAATGCCCGGTCGTGCAAAACGCATCCATGAACGACGGCATTATGGCCGACCAAAACATCCTCGCCGATCAAGGCTGGAAAGCCGTCTGGCACGCCTGGTATTGGTCCGTCGCAATGCACGATGCTGCCGTCCTGGATATTGCTGCGCGCGCCGATGACGACGCGGTTTACCTCGGCCCGGATTACGCAGTTATACCAAATACTCGCGTGCGCGCCGATGGTAACGTCGCCGATAATCCGGCAGCCGGGGGCGATGAATGCGCTGTCGTCAATCTGCGGAGTTTTGCCGTAAATCGTTATGATCGAAACATCGGGCCGGTGGATCATATTACTCTGCTCTTTTCATATACTATTGTAGGGTTGTCATAGTCGGCATAATCCGGATCATCAAATTCCAGATCATTGCGCCGTGCCATGCCCAGTTTTTCCATCAACCGCCATGACGGTTCGTTGCGGTCGGTGGTAAAGGCAAACACGCGATTTGCTCCGTGGCGTTCAAAGGCCAGTTCAAACGTGGCGATAGCGGCTTCATAGGTATAGCCGCAACGCCAGTAATCCTCCCGCAGGGACCAACCGATTTCCATCTCGCCGAGCAGGACGCCCGGGGCATATTCGTTGTCCACGCGCTTCAACCCGCAATTGCCGATGAAATCGCCGCTGCGCTTATGCTGCATCATCATGTAGCCAAAGCCGTCCCGCGCGAACGCCGCCTCGGTTTGGGCAAAATTGGCCTCTATTTTTACGTAATCACGCGGCCCGCCCAGATGCTCGGTGACAGCAGGCGTATTCATGTGCAGCGCCCATTGCGCAATGTCGCCGGGCGCAATCGTGCGCAGGATCAAACGATCTGTCTCGATAATGATGTCAGCCATTGATCAAGCGTGCGGCATGCGCCGCGTGATAAGTGAGCACGCCGCTGGCCCCGGCACGTTTGAATGCCATCAACGTTTCAAGCACCAATGCGTCGCGGTCCCCTGCGCCAGACGCAGCCGCAGCCTCGATCATCGCATATTCACCGGACACTTGATATGCGAACACCGGAATGATGAAATTCTCCCGCACCCGGCGCACGATGTCGAGATACGGCAGGCCGGGCTTAACCATCACACTGTCCGCACCCTCGGCAATGTCCATGGCCACTTCGCGCAGGGCCTCGTCGCCGTTCGCAGGGTCCATTTGATAACTCTTTTTGTCACCTTTCAGCAAACCTCCTGAACCAATGGCATCGCGGAACGGGCCATAGAATGCGCTGGCATATTTGGCGGCGTAAGACATGATTTGGACATTCGGAAATTCGTTCATCTCCAGCGCCCGGCGGATAATGCCGATCCGGCCATCCATCATGTCGCTTGGTGCAATAATGTCTGCACCGGCGCGTGCCTGATTGACGGCTTGATCGACCAATACGCCAACGGTTTCATCGTTCAAGACATAGCCATCATCGTCGATCAATCCGTCTTGCCCGTGGCTGGTATATGGATCGAGCGCGACATCAGTGAGTACGCCGATTTTGCCGCCATGCGCCGACTTGATCGCGCGAATGGCGCGGCACATCAGATTGTCCGGGTTCATCGCTTCCTCACCGTCATCGCTGCGCCGGTCGGCCTGGGTATTGGGGAACAACGCGATGCAAGGTATGCCAAGGTCGATGGCCTCCTGCGCCCTGGCAACGATCAAGTCAATGGACCAGCGCGACACGCCGGGCAGGCTGGCAACGGGGTCTTCGATGCCTTCGCCGCCGGTTACGAACAGCGGCCAGATCAAATCTGCACTGGTTAGGGTGTTTTCGCGGACCATATTGCGGCTCCAAACGGAGGCTCTGGGACGGCGAAGGCGGGTTGCGGGATATGTGGGCTGGGCTGTCATATTGCCGCCTTAGCCGACGCTTGCGCCGCGCTCAAGTTCAGCCTGCATATACGCCCGCCAAACGTCTAGCTTTGCTTCGTTCCGTTCGCAAGGTTGCGCCCTGAAATGCGTTCAATCTCGCGTTTCGCCCCGGTATCGACATTCTCGGATTTCTTCACTGAGCTGAGCGCCGCGCCGGGTGTTACCGATTTCAACCGGTTTAGCTTGGCACGGAAATTAGCCAAATCTGCACCGGACAGCTGCGCGCGGGTGGTGAATTTCACCGACAATGGATTGATCGGACGGCCTGCCCGGTACAGTTCATAATGCAAATGCGGCCCTGTCGACAGGCCGGTCGAACCGACATAACCGATAATCTGGCCGCGCCGTACCATCTGCCCATTTCGTGCGGCGATCCGGCTCATGTGGCCATAACCGGTCGCCAAATTGCCGCCATGGTTGATTTGTACGAAATTGCCGTATCCGCCCTTTCGGGCCGCATACACAACGCGCCCGTCGGTGACGGCATAGATTGGCGTGCCATGGCTTGCGCCGAAATCCAAACCGCTGTGCATACGCTGATACCCCAAAACGGGATGCCGCCGCGATCCAAATCCGGAAGTAATTGGCCCGCTGACAGGACGTCCCATTGCACCGCGGGTTTCGCCGACGCCGGATGCTTCGAACCACTGGCTGTTTTCGCCTGACTTCCATTGTAACATTTGGATGGCTGATTTTCCGTCGCGGTCCAATCCGGCGTACAACAGATTACCCGTTTCGGTCTCGCCCGTTTCCGCCCGGCGATAATCGATAATGATATCGAATTCATCGGAGGTCCGCAGGTTTGACAAGTTTGTCCGGCCTGCAATAATTTTCAGATAACTTTGAATGGCACTGCCGGGGGCTCCCGCCGCACGCGCCGATTTATACAGACTTTGCCCGACAATACCGCGAATGCGCAGCGGCGTATCGTTCACTTTGATCGGCTTACGCACCAGTTGCAGCGCATTGCCGCTGCGCAGTACCGCGATGTTCAAATCGAACCGAGCGCGAAACGACAGCGATTGCACGGGCCGTGCCGCCGTGCGCGATGTGCGGCTGCCCAATGTGATTTCCATCGGTGTACCGGCGCTGATGTCTGCCAAATTGACGGCATCCGAAACCATGCTGGCGATACGTGTTGCCTCGCCGCCGCCCACTCCGGCACGTTGCAGTACGCGGCCAAAGCTGTCACCGCGTCCCAATGTTGCGGTCATTTCAATGGTTGGTCGCTCCGGACTGGCGGCCAAGGAAACGACATTTTCGTTTGCCGCCATCCGCCGTCCGCTATCGCTGCCAAAGGCGATGGGCATAATCATTTGAGCGCGGGCTTCTTCAAACTCTGCGGCGTTAGGCAGCGGCGATTGCGCGCCATAAAGCGGGCCAAAATCCGGCAGCAACGCCAATGCAAGCGCGGTTAATCCGGCCAGCGTACCAAGCCCGCGAAACCACCGCAAAGACCCGATTTCATCACCCAAATCCGGCGTCAAATCCATCGCCGCCAGTTTTTCGCGCAGGGTTTCGGTTGGCGCAGAACGCAGCGGTGTCCGCATCGCGCCGACAATGCCGATTTCGTCTTTGCTATTTGCCTTACCAAAGGAACCAGCGGCAGGACGCCCCGCCGCATTCCCAATAGCAAAATCAAAATCAAATTCGGATTTTCGCACTTCGAACACTTATATTCCCTGATCCAAGAGCGGTTCTAACACCCATCCGCTTCACTGTGAAGAGATATGGTTAATGTCAAATGAAGACATCGATATTGCGGCACCGCGTGCGGCAGGGCGTTTTGTTTGACGGCTAAAGCCTGCTGCCCCGTCAAGATCATGCTGAAACATGATCAAATGTCGAAACAAAATGCTTCTATCTGACGCTAACCGGCGATAAGGCAGGGGTGATGAAATCGAGCAATTTGCAATCATTATTGGCGCTGGCCTTGCTGGCAATCACGGGGTCGGCTTGCACGCAGGGGGCGCAAGACAGCGACCGGCCGGAAACGTCGCGGGATTTTCCGCAGCCTTTTCGCCCTGTGTCCGAAGCTTCCGACACCCAGTTTTCAACCGAAGCGGCGCGTGACGAAGCGGGTGAAGCCAATTCGGTGATGGACTGGGCAGAAATGCAGCCGGGCTTTACCGTTGCCGATATCGGCGCGGGCGAGGGATATTATACGATACGTCTGGCAAAGCGCGTCGGTGAAAAGGGCCGCGTTCTGGCGCAAGATATCAATGCGGGCGCGTTGCAGCGGCTGGGTGAACGGGTGGCCCGTGACCGGCTGGATAATGTTGCGATCAAGCCCGGAGCCATCGACGATCCGCGCCTGCCGGAAAATAGTTTTGACCGCATTTTTCTGGTGCATATGTACCATGAGGTGAGCGAACCTTACGCATTTCTATGGCGATTGCGACCGGCGTTGATCAAAGGCGGACAGGTGATTGTGGTTGACCGGGATCGCCCCACCGACAGCCACGGCATCCCGCCCAAATTGCTGTTCTGTGAATTTGAGGCGACCGGTTACCGGTTGACCGGATTTGCCGAACGGCCCGAGGTGAAGGGCTATTTCGCCAGGTTTGAAGCGACCGGAAAACGTCCCGATCCCGCCGCGATAAAAGTATGCGCCGACAAAAAGCGGACCGCGATACCAAATTCTTAGCGCGAAACGCAGCCCAAAAAAAAGACCCCTGACTGCCGGGGGACGGGCAGCCAAGGGCCACGTCGCAATACTCCTACCCGTTGGGGTTCGGGGCGCGGGTAGGTTGCGAACACAAACTCAAACTC
>JAYUPJ010000129.1:0-3061 GCA_043760195.1 Sphingomonadales bacterium
ATGGAAGTCACCCCACATTCGGGCCAATGCAATCATGGCCGGCCTACGTGGGTGAAACTGGCGCTGGGCGATGTTGAGAAGTTGTTTGGGCGGAAGTGAGGGGGTAAAATTTGGATACTTTAACCGTAATTCAAGAAAAAACGATTCATGATCTCAGCTCTCAAGAGCATGATAAAGTACTAAAAGCACAGCACGCATTTGGTAGCTTTAACGATTTGTGCATAACATCTATCGCACTACTGAAGAGTGCTTTCGACAGTACAAAACGAGATCGCTTTCTGGCAACAGGTCTTTATTTAACGATCCAACGAAATACAACGCTCGCCTATTTTTCTTATGCTCGAGGTCACGTCGGACAAGGTGACTTTAATTCGCGGCAAATGATAGAGCTTTGCGCGTTGACGGCGTATCTGCTCAATGACCCACGCGGGGCTTTCACCAATGACATCCTAAAGTCGGAGGAAACGCTCACAAAAGACTCATATAAATTTCTAGAAGTCGAATATCGTGACCTGTCAAATCGTCTAAAAGAGTCAAAGGATGATATAAACAAATCGACAGCTCACGGTAGCATAATGTCGCTAATAAATAATACCGATAGCACTGGTACAAATCAAATGCTGGGGACATTTTTTGACAGACATGATGACGATTATTATCGAGCAAATTTGGTTCGCCTCGCAAAGCTAGTGTTAGTCATTATAGAGTTGCTGCGGCGCATAGCTGAGAAGCATGGCGGCTTTACAATACGCGATGATTTACCGTCAAATTTGCAGGAGCTCGAGGGAATGATTCACGGTCATATCGAATGTTTGAAATCAAGTAAAACACTCTACAACTTCAAAACGATAGGATTTCGGGACCAGTTTACCAAATGCACCTAATTCAAACGGCATTGTCGAAGCTCGTCACTCGAACTGATGCTTCACATCCATCGACAAATGCAAAATTCTGGCAATGGTAATTTTCTTCGCACTGGCCAGATAATAAATCCTGTGCTGCCCCTGACGAAACGATCTTATTCCGCCGCGCAGTTCGCTGTGGACCGGGCCGAGACCTGCATTGGCGCTTAGCCAATTTATGCGAGCGCTGATTTTGCCAATATATTCCCGCGCCATCGTCTCGCTGTGCGCCGTGACGCCATATTCGATGATGTTGAAAATATCGTCCTGCGCCCGTTCGAGGATTTCGATCTTAAGCAAGCCGGGCGAAGCCCTGTTCGATGATATCCTTTATGGATTTGTCCGTCGCGGAGGAAGCAAGGCCATCATCAATGGCGGCCTGAAGCCGTTCCAGCTTGGTAACATAATCCTGTTCACGGCGAAGCAAATCCCGCACAAGATCACTTGTGCTGCTGTACATACCTTCGGAAACGCGGGCTTCTGCCCAGTTTTTAAGGCCATCCGGCAGTGAGACATTCATTTGCGCCATGATAGTTCAATACAAAACTGCGCTAAAATTGTCAATCCGTACAACTACGCATCCCCCCGCACCCGGATCAGCCCGATACTTACCATCGTCATAACCGCAACGTCATGCTGGTTAAACACCGTAGCCCGCCCCTGAAAGCTGCCCATCTCCGGTTTTGACACCGATTGCCGTTTCGACAATATCTCGTTTTCGATGCGCAATGTATCGCCGGGATATACCGGCGTTAACCAGCGCAGTTCGTCGAGGCCCGGTGAACCCAGGCTAGCTTGCTTGTTGACCGCCATATTGTCGACCAGCATCCGCATCGCCATCGCCGCGGTGTGCCATCCGCTGGCCGACAGCCGCCCGAAATAGGTTTGCGCCGCCGCTTCATCGTTCAGGTGAAATGCCTGCGGATCATATTTGGTGGCGAAATCGATCACTTCTTCGCGGGTGACGGAATAGCTGCCAAACGCGTGTTTGGTGCCGACGACGATATCTTCGAAATAATGCATGGCCCGCATTAATGCCCCAATGACAATTTGGCAAACACCGTCGCACCGACCGGGTTCTTGCCATAAGCGGCGTTCAATGCACCGGGTTTGGAATAGGCCGAAACCGTGCCGCCCAGCGCGAGGTTCAAAGGTCCGGTGAGCGGCAGGCGGTACGCATATCCGGCCTGAAACTTACTCACGCGAAAGGGGACTTCGTGCAGCGGATCATCATGGTCGGAGAACAGCTCGTCATTCTTCACATTTTCGATGCGGCCAAAAAGGGTGTGATGATCGTCAATGTCCCAGTTCGCTTCGGCGAGGAACGCCGTCAGTGTCCGCCCCGGATCGCGGTTCTTGGCGGAGAACGCGGCCATCGCGGACAGGCCCTTGCCGCTGGCATAATGAACGCTCGCGGTGGTGCGGTGTTCATTCTCGCCGGGGTGGATCAGGAACTCGGGACTTTTGATGCGGCCGTGGCTGACTTGCAGCGCCAATTCTTTCGACGGGTTCCATGTCGCGCGAACGGACCAACTGTCAAAACGCGGTTTTTCGATGTTCCAGCGCTTCTCATCAGGTTCGCGGCCTGTGAAAACGGAACCTTCAAGCTGAAATTTGTGGTTCGTTACGCCTGCCGTTGCGACGCCGTAGGTGATGTGGGTCGAGTCAAACCAGTGATGCGTGATCGGCGCTTCGGGGTTCAGCTTAGCGGAGCCGCGGTGCATGAAGGCGCTAGGGCCAAGCGCGGGTTCACCGACCGGACCGCCATAGAGGAACAGGCTGGCGTTATCGGTGATGTTAACGTCAACGCGCGCGGCGAGTTCCATGAACAGGTCATGCGGATGTTGCCGGTCAACGAGCGGCTCGCCGCCTGCGGTTTCGCCGGTGGCAAACAGGTTGGGATAGCCGCGATTGGACATTAACGGTTCTAGGCTGAGCATGGATTTGACTTGCAAGCGGCCCCATCCGAAGTCCTTTTGCGCATTCAGCATCGCCATCGATTGGACGTAGGTCTTGTCATCGCCGCGTGGCCCGGATTGGTCCGTGTAAACGCCCCAAGCGTAGCCGTGCGCCATGACCATCCAGTCGTTTCCGGCATTGATGTGAAGGCCGTGGTGGCCGCCTTCGTTGGCGGGAAGGCGGGAGGTGCCGGAGCCTTG
>JAYUPJ010000130.1:0-6772 GCA_043760195.1 Sphingomonadales bacterium
GCAATTGTTCAGGCCCCGATCTGATTTTCCCGTCGCCACGCCCAACGCCCAACCGTCACCAGTCAATGCATCCAAAAGCTCTTTCATCCCGTCATACAAAGGCTCTTCGATCAGGCCTTTGTGGCGCAGATTATGGAACGCCGATTTATATTGTTCAGTCAGCTCATTACGCACCGCTTCATCGGCATCGGGGATCAGCGCGCTTGCGGCCTCAAAAACACTCAGCCCGACGATCCGGCGGATGCGGTCACGCGGCGGCGGCGTTAAGTTTAGCGCGCCAAATGCATGCTCCATCGCCATGCAGATATTGGCCTGACTATCCACCAAAGTACCATCACAGTCGAACAGCGCGAGGAATGTCATGACACTGCCAGCCCGCGAATAAGCTCCGCCATTTTGCCTTCTCCCCGCGTTTCCAAAGCATCGGCCACGCGTGCGCGCTCATCTGCTGGCTTGTTCTGCGACAATTTGAACGTGGGCCGCCACGCGGTAATCTCCATTTCAAACCCCACGATAGCCCCCAGCATCTTACGAAAAATGTCGTCGTCCATTTTATCGCGCGTCCATGGCTTTTTGGGCAGAAGCCGCGCCTCGTGCAGCGCGCTTAAAGTGTCCAGTTGCGCGATCAGGCCGTCTTCATCCAGCATCCGCAACGGCCCCTCCATTTCAATCGCAATATAATTCCATGTCGGCACTTGATTGGCCGCGATGTAATAATCCGGACTGACATAGGTATCCGGGCCGCCCGCCACTGCCAAAGCCACGGACCCGGCGATATGCTTGGTCAGTGCATTGCCGCGTGCCAAATGAAATTGCAGCTTGCCATCCGCACACACAAACGGCGTATGGGCCACTCTAGGACCGTCAGGCGTCGTCATAAAAATCGAACCGAAGCCGATGTCACGCACCCATTGCACCAGATATTGGCGCTCTTCTTCGGGAGCCAACTTTGTCCGAAATGCCGCATTCGGATGCATCAGCCCTTCCGTTTCTTGACGGGCGCGCTGCGTGATACGCCAGCTTTTGGTTTGCCCAATGCCTTGCCGCGCCCTTTGGATGCGATGGCTTTTGAGGTGTCCTTCTTACTATCACTGCGCGCCTTTTTAACCGGCTCGCTGCCCCGCGAACGGCGTTCGCCCTTGCGTTCTTTGCGCGCGGTTTTGGCGATATTGGCCTTCAGACGGATTTTGCCTTCCAACGTATCCTTGGCCTTGGGCGTCACCAGCGGCAGCATGTCACCAAGGCTGAGGTCAAAGCCCAAATCCTCGAAACTTTCCGCCATGTGCGCCGGCAAATTGGCGGTCACGTCCAGCGCCTCGCCCTTGGGATGATCGATCCTGATCCGGCGCGCATGCAGATGCATTTTACGGCTAATGGTGCCTGTCAGGAACGCATCCTTGCCGCCGTATTTGCCGTCGCCCACAATCGGATGCCCAATCGCCGCCATGTGTACGCGCAGCTGATGCGTGCGCCCGGTATATGGCTGCAACTCAACCCAGGCGCAGGTATTGCCCGCGCGTTCGATAATCCGGTAACGGGTTTTCGCGCTCTGACCTTTGTCGGGGTCGACATGCATCTTCTCGCCGCCCGACCCGGGTTGTTTACCAATGGGCAGCTCGATCAGGCCATCCTCAATCGCAGGCACACCGACCACCAATGCCCAGTAAACCTTGCGGGCGGTGCGCGATGCAAACGCCTTGGAGAAATGCGCCGCCGCCCGCGCCGAACGCGCGAGTAACAATGCGCCCGATGTGTCTTTGTCCAGCCGGTGAACCAGCTTTGGCCGTCCATCGACATCGAACCATAATGCATCCAGCAAGCCATCGACATGCTCGTGGGTTTTCGTGCCGCCCTGCGTCGCCAACCCGGCTGGCTTGTTGATGACCAGCGCGTCTTTGTCTTTATGGATGACCAGCCCTTGGGCAAACTCGATCATATCGTCGGTTAGCTCGCTGCGTTTTTTCACGCGCGATGGCCGCGCATCGGCATCGGCATTGGGATCGGACGGCGGCACGCGGATCGCTTGCCCGGCATGCACGCGGTCGCCAGGTGCGGCGCGCTTACCATCGACGCGGATTTGCCCTGTACGCGCCCAGCGCGACACTTCGTTAAAGCTGATATCGGGCAATTGCCGCTGAAACCAGCGATCGAGCCGGATATCTTCGTCATCGGCGACGACGATAAATTCGCGGATGCCCTGCGCGCCGGATTGGTTATTTGATCCGCCTTTAGCCAACGGCGCAGCAGCGGAAGCCGCCGCAGCCTTTGTTTTTGCAGGGCTGTTGGGTGTGCGTGCCCCGGATCGAACTGGGGCTTTGGGGGCTACTTTGGGTGACGCTTTGGAGGCTGCTTTGGGCGCTGCTTTGCGTTTGATCGGCGGCTTTCTCATGCGAAAACTCCTTTGCTGATCGCAAGGCCCGCGAACACTGCGGCCAATGCCAGTAAGACCGAAAGCACCGCATAAACCGCCGATTGCGCGATTTCACCGCGCTGGATCATCGTAGCCATTTCAAAACTGAACGCGCTGAAAGTCGTAAACCCGCCGAGCAAGCCAACTCCGATCAGCAACCGCAAGTCATGTCCCGTCCCGCGACCGGTATGCGTCAACCATCCCATCAACGCGCCCATCGCAAGCCCGCCAAGCAAGTTCGCCGCAAACGTCGGCCATGGCCAGCCCGCCGCACCCGGCGCGCGCAGCAAAGCCGTATTGAGCAAATGCCGAAGCCCAGCCCCAACCCCGCCGCCCATCATTACAAATAATAGAGATTTCATAACCCCGCCTTAGGCGCGCTTTGCAGTTAAGGGAAGCGGAGGGTTTTTTTGGGGTGGGTGGGGGGATTGTCGCAACACATGCTAAAGGAGTCCCCCGGTGAATTTAGAATTTTGCTCCCTTTTATTGCTCAAGAAATTACAAGGGCCTTTCCGCACTTGCGTCGTTTCCTAAATGTGATGACATTTGCGAATTTCTCGTTTATTCAAAGGCTCCAATTGCGTCGGGGGTAGAGCAATAGCAATGAATAGATTGACAAGAGTCAAGCTCACTAACTTCACCGCTTTCGCGTCATTTGATCATAAGTTATCACCTGGAATAACCGTGATCATCGGAGCGAACGGAACCGGTAAAACTCACCTTCTTAAGATTTTATATGCTGCATGTGCGATAACGCTTGGGGAAGGGCGTGAATTCAGTTTTGCGCAGAAACTCAGAAACGTTTTCAATCCGTATGAGGGTAGAATTGGTCGACTTGCGCGGCGAACTTCAACTAGCATCAATACTAGCATTCAAGTCGAACGCGAGGGCAGTAAAAAATTAACGGTGAAATTCTCAAATCACACTAAATCGTTTGATGGGGTAAAGTCGACAGGGCAAGAATCATGGAAAAGTGATGCCCTGTCCAGTGCTTATATCCCAGTAAAATAAATGCTGGCGCATGCTCCAGGATTTTTGGCCACTATGGCACGAAGAGAATTGTCATTTGAAGAAGTATATCCAGATATCATTAAGTTGGCGTATCTTCCGGTACTAAAAGGCCCAATTGATTCTGCGCGCCGTGGGCTATTAGGCGCACTTCAAGATGCAATTCAAGGTAAGGTGATATTAAAAGGAGAGCACTTTTTTCTGAAGAACCGACAAGGCGATCTTGAATTCACTCTGTTAGCTGAAGGTATGAGGAAGCTTGCGTTGGTTTGGCTACTGATTCAAAACGGAACGTTTGCTGCTGGTTCAGTGCTTTTTTGGGATGAACCAGAAGCAAATCTCAATCCAGCGCTGATGGGTCGATTGGTTGATGTGATGCTCAAATTGCATCGCCTCGGTGTCCAAATTGTCCTGACGACCCATAACCATGTTCTCCTCAAGGAATTTGATTTGCGTAAAAAATCAGAGGACTGTGTCGAATATCTTACTCTTTTTCGCGGAGTAGATGGTGCTGTTCAAAAAAATGCAAGCGATAGCTTTGATGCAATTGATCCCAACTTGATCTCTGATACTTTTGACGACCTTTATGATCGCGAAGTTTCTCGCAGCTTGGATATTCCCGGCACGTGACAACTTTACGAGAAAATGGTTTGGAAATTCACTTGCCCGCGGAAGCAATCGGAAGGCGTTTTGATGGCGACGATCACGGTCTCTCGCACTGTATGAAGGCAGTTGATTTTATTGTAGAGATGCCTGATCTTATTTATTACATCGAGATAAAGGATCCAGACCGAACCGCTAACGAACAGCGGCGAAAGCAGTTTTCTGATGAACTTTCGAGCGGCAAGATAGACGAAGAGTTAAAGACGAAATTTCGCGATACATGGATTTACGAATGGGCGGAACGGCGAATAACACGAAAGCCGGTATACTACTTGGTTTTGATTGCTTTCGAAAAACTGACCGCATCCGAACTTTCAGCGCGAAAGTCCGGAGTGGATCGTAAATTGCCAGTTTTAGGACCAAGTAAACAGAATTGGCAGCGGCCATTTGTAAGAGGCTGTGCCGTGTTTAACATAGCAGCATGGAACCGGAAGTTTGCCAATATGCAGGTTCGAAGAATTTAGCAATTTCCGCGACATCGTTAACCGCTCTATCGCTGTCGGTACCAATTCCGGGGACACAAAACTAATTAGGCCCAGTTCTTAGAATTCTGACGCCACAAGAGGTCATGCAACGTTTGTTCGCTTCGATCGCAATGACGATCTGTTCCGATGTTACGCTATTATCCACTGGCGCATTGCCGCCCGCTACCTACCGCCCGTTATTCGCCACTATATCAACAGACGTTGATCCGCCCGGCGCTGGGTTGAATCTGATCACATACGCGCCGCCGTCGGCATTGCGCACTCCGCCCAACGTGTGTTCACCGGCGCGGATTTCGTAATCTGCGGTGAAGCGCGCGGTTTTGGCGCGGCTGTAATAATAATCGACCACGTCTTTCATCTTGGCCGATGTGGTAAAGCTGACGACGCGGATGTTGCACACGCCGCCGTCAACGCCGCCGGCTTCTTTGACGCGGCCTTTGGGATAGACGGGGAAGTCGGTGGGCATCCGCGTTGCCCATGCGGCGCCATATTGCAGCTTTGCATCGCACGTTCCCTTGCCGCGCTGCACGCCTTGATCTTCGGCCATTCCGCCCAACGTCACCGCACGATTTTCGCCGCAGCTTTTGCAATCTTCCTTGGCCACGATCTTTGGCGCAGGCGCGCTGATCATCTTGGTGCCTTTTAGGTCCTCGGCTGTGGGGGTCGATCCTTCATAGCCATTGTCAGCTGGCAATGCGCCGTTCAGCGGTTGTTCCGCCTCCCGCACTGTCGTTACATTGGCGCTGTCGGTTAACTGGGGATCCACCAATATGCGGTCATCAAGCGCGGTGTTCATCGCCGGATCGCTGCCTGCTCCGGTCAGCTTTTCATCGAGAGCCGCCACCGCAGCTTCATCGGCGTCTTTCTGGCCGCATGCCGAAAGCGCCAAGGGCAATGCCATCGCCGTTGCGGCAATGACGAGCCGGCGCAATGCAGGCCTGAGGGGCGGGTTGATGGTGGCACGCATAACGTTGCTCCTAATATAATCTTGCCGGGAATGCTGCGTTATCGGGCACCCGAATACCACCCATAAAGAGGGTTAACGCTGTGCTATTATGCGATTTTTAGATGCGTTCACGGGCGAAGGCTCCCATTTGTTCCATCGCGGGACAGCCCCGGTGCAAAGATTAAACAGTAACGGCGGCGCGATCCGGTTTCCGGCTTATTTCACGAAACCGATATAAGAAACTTCACCGCCTGCACCTGCTGGAATTGGATCATTGAATACCCAGCGGACGTGGGTGACGTCGGCTTCGGTTGCTGCTCTGACGGTTGGCGCGGTTGCGGCGGGGGCTGCACCCTCGGCCACGGCTTCGGCTTTTGGCGTCACCGTTAATGCGGCCAACTTGCCCCACGTCACGCCGCCATCGACCGATACTTCGGCCCAATCTTCACGTGCCGAGACAAACTGGATCGGACCTGGCATCGGATTTGTTGCGCGGAACCCTGTTGCTGCGTCGGTGCCATTGTTCTTGTAACTTGTTTTAAATACCACGCGGTCACCCGGAACGATCACGACTTCGCCGGGCTTTTTCAGGGAAACGGATTCTTTTCCAGCGGCATCGACAATCTTGCGTTCGACAAAAACTTCGCTGGCCAGCGAAACGGCTGGCTTGCTTTGTGCCGCCGCCGCAGCAGCCGCCATCGGTGCCTGCGCTTTTGCCGTCGAAGCCGAAGCCAGCAACGATCCAGAAGTCGCCGCCGCGATCAGCGCGAGTGCATAAACGGATTTCGCGTTCACAATTTTCATGGTCAAAAGCGTCTTCATCTCAAATATCCCTTATTACCCGTATCTAATGGGTCGCGATGATCTTATCGCAGATGAATGGTTAACGGATGGTAAACTGGGCATCAAAAGACCGCAAGCAGTGGCCAAAATCCGGTCAGATCAGCGGCGGGATAAAGACATCGACCGGATCAGGCCGCGTCCGCGTTGGCCCGAGTGCGCCCCAACCGTCGCGATGATCCCAAATGTTGATCACGCCCAGAACCTGCATCTCCATAATCGAAGCGCGCGGCCATCCTTCGGGCAGCTGTTGCCGGCAACACGGGCAACCGCCACCTGCCGCCACATAATTGCGCAGCCGCCGCAGCACTTTTTCCTGCCGTTCCAACAATGCCATTTCGGCGGTGCGCGGATCAGCCGCGTCGTATTTCTCGCCCCGATAGTTAAACCGGATATGCGCCCGCCATTCATTCCAGGTGA
>JAYUPJ010000131.1:0-6764 GCA_043760195.1 Sphingomonadales bacterium
CATAGCCCTGCATGTGGGTGATGAAGAATTTCCAATGACGATAACGGATGAACGGCCCGACCAAAGCCAAGGGCAGGAATGCCAGCAGGATTATCGGCAAGATCGCCAGATATGCCTGACTTGGCGTGGCATCGGGCGCGGGCATCTGAAACCCGCTCAGTCCGCCCATTGTTCCGGCAACCGCTACAAATGGAACCGCAACGGCTATCGCGGCCAATATCCACAATCCAATGTCACCGAGCAGCAAGATGAACCAATCCTTTGTCCGCGCAGAAAAACCGAATTCCAATTTACCCAGCGACAATCCGCCGACAGCAACGCGGAAAAATTTCGCGTAAAAGGCAAGTGTAATTACGCCGAAGCCAACGTAACCACCGATCAGCAAAGGCACCATCAACAATCCAGCAGCAGCGGCTCCGCCTCTGCCTCTGCCTCCTGCAGTCGCAGATATACCGATTATTATGCCCAGCACGATCAATACAAATGGCAGCAGATAGAATAATAAGAACCGCTTATATGTTTCGCGCTCGTCACCAACAGAATTGAACTTATGCGGCCCGAACGACATGCTGCTCCAGCGTTCATTCCACAATGTCATCATTGCCCATGGCGTCAGCAAATATAGCGGTATAGCCCCGACAACAGTTCGCCACATATAGGACCAGCCATAGCGCAAACCTTGATCATCGCTGCCGCCGCGAATGCCGTGCCAATACGTGCGCGATAGCTTATAGCGCAGGCCGCGAAATCTGGCGACACCGGTCAGATAGAAAATGAAACCGAACATGCCAAATAGCAATGCGGTTCCAAGCCGGGCCTGTCCCTGCAGCATAAGCGCCTGCGCCAACATATTTATGCCAAAAAACGGCAGCAAGATCAGCAACAGCACCATCACAAAACCGATCAATAGCTCGATGCCCGTACCGGTCCATTCCAGCCGGTCATCGATAAATTCGGTTTCGCTCCACAAATATCGCCGTTCGCGCGTGGTTGCCCAAAACCGGTAAATACCCAGCGTCACGATTGTCAGCAGCAGGTTGGTCAACGCAATTGGCAGAAACGCGCGCCAGTTCCCGTGAAACCGAAATGCACTCAATGCTTCGCCGCGATCTTCATCCATATTTTCTGCCCCCTGTTAATACTCAACTGTGGCTGTAAAGTGCAAGCAGTGTCAAGCGGTTGGTGATGGCGAAGTTGACCGGCTTGGCTCTGGCGGCGAACAGATGCACTGGCTATATCGACGACTTATAGCAATTTTGCCGCCGCTTAGCACTTGCCCAAGCGGCGTTGGCTAGGCATAGGCTTTGGCATGTCTGATATGCTCAAAGTAACTCTTCCCGATGGCTCGTTGCGCGAAGTTCCGCGCGGCACCACCCCCGCCGATATTGCCGCAAGCATTGGCCCAGGTCTTGCCAAGGCGGCCATTGCCGCCCGCGTTGACGGCGAACTGCGCGATATCATGCGGCCGTTTGATGGTGACGCGGCGCTGGCATTGGTGACGGCAAAGGACGAGGCCGACGCGCTGGAACTGGCGCGGCATGACTTTGCCCATGTGATGGCAGAGGCGGTGCAGAAACTGTTCCCCGGCACGCAGATAACTTTTGGCCCATCGACCGATGACGGTTTCTACTATGACTTTGCCGCGCCGCCCGCACGCGGTCCGTTTACCGATGATGACCTGCCACTAATAGAGGCGGAAATGCGCAAGATTATCGCCGCCGATAAACCGCTGGTGCGTGAGGCATGGAGCCGCGCCGACCTGATCGACCGGTGGCAGAAAAGCGGCGAGACGTTTAAGGCCGAATGGGCGGCAGAGCTTCCAGAAGGCGAAGAGCTGACGGTATATTGGTCGGGTGCGCCGGATCATGCACATGGCTGGATGGATATGTGCCGGGGGCCGCATTTGGCATCGACCGGAAAGCTGGATCCCGCCGCTTTCAAACTGACCCGCGTATCGGGAGCCTATTGGCGCGGCGACCAGAACAACGCGCAGCTGACGCGGATTTACGGCACCGGCTGGCTCAACAAGAAACAGCTCGACGCCCACATGCTGCGGCTGGAGGAAGCCGCCAAGCGTGACCACCGCCGCATCGGGCAGGATATGGACCTGTTCCACCTGCAATCCGAAGCGCAAGGTAGCGTGTTCTGGCATCCCAATGGCTATGTGATCTACCGTGCATTGGAAGATTATATGCGCCGCGCTATACACGGTGCGGGCTATCAGGAAATCAAGACGCCGCAGATGATGGATGTGCGGCAATGGGAGCAATCGGGCCATTGGGGGAAATACGCGGAAAATATGTTCGCTGTGCCCGACATCGTTCCAGCCCCCCAAGAAAATGAAGGCGAAAGCGGAGCGCCCACGGTCGCCGCCGATGCCAGTTGGATGGCGATGAAGCCGATGAATTGTCCCGCGCACATCATGGTCTTCCGCCAAGGTATCAAAAGCTACCGCGACCTGCCTTTGCGCTTTTATGAAAATGGCTGTTGCCACCGCAATGAAGCGCATGGCGCGTTGCATGGCATCATGCGCGTGCGGCAATTTACCCAGGACGACGCCCATATTTTCTGCCGCGATGATCAGGTTGTTGACGAGGTTGGAGCCTTTTGCGCGCTGATTGACCGGATATACGGGGACTTTGGTTTCAAATATTCGGTAAAACTTGCGCTGCGCCCGGACCAGCGTTTCGGCAGCGATGCCGATTGGGACAAGGCGGAGGGCGAACTGCGTGATGCAGTGGTCAAAGCTGGCCTGGCAACCGAAGAATTTGGCTGGGAAGAACTGCCCGGTGAAGGGGCGTTTTATGCGCCGAAACTGGAATGGCATTTGACCGACGCAATTGGCCGGACTTGGCAAGTTGGCACGCTTCAGGCCGACCGCGTTTTGCCCGAGCGATTGGACGCAAGCTATATTGGCGAAGACGGTGCGCGCCACCGCCCGGTGATGCTGCACCGCGCAATTTTTGGCACTTACGAACGCTTTATCGGTATCCTGATCGAAGAATATGCCGGGCGTTTCCCCGTCTGGCTGGCGCCCGTGCAAACCGTGGTGGCGACCATTGTGTCCGATGCCGACCCGTATGCGTTAGGCGTGGTCGAGCGGTTGAAAGCGGCAGGCATCCGCGTCAACGCCGATTTCCGCAACGAGAAAATCAACTATAAAGTGCGCGAACATAGCTTGGCCAAAGTCCCGCATTTGCTGGTCATCGGCATGCGCGAAGCCGAAGAAGGCAAGGTCGCGGTGCGGACATTGGGGCGCGAAGGGCAACGGTTTATGACTGCGGATGAAGCGATTGCGATGTTGGTCGACGAAGCAACGCCGCCGGATTTGCGGGGGTAGTTATCGTATTGCATTTACAAACCGTTCGTGCCGAGGTTCTGAATTCGTCGAAGGACGGGGCAAGCAACCTTTACTTCGACAAGCTCAGCACGAACGGTAGATGATGGCTTCGCAAGCACTCGGTTCGCAACGCGCACCAATATGAACGCCCTAATCACCGCCAGCGGCCTGACATGGTCTGCCTTCGCCATCGCGGCGTTGATGACATTCGGTGCGGCGTATGTTCGCGGGCTTACCGGGTTTGGCATGGCGATCATATTGGTGCCGCTGCTTGGGATGATCATCGCGCCAAGCCAAGCCGTGATCCTGGCCATATTCCTGCAATTCCTGATCGGGCCGGTGGGCATCAGAAACAGCATCGCACAGTGCGAAAAGCCGTCGAGTTATATTATCGCAGGTACGGCAATGGCAGCCACTCCGCTGGGGCTTTGGCTGTTGTCAGTGACGCCGCCCGATACCGCGCGGCTGTTGATTGCCGGGATTGCGATTGGCGCGTTCATCCTAGTCATTATGCCGAAATCAAAACATGGCCGCCCGCGATTGCCGGTGACGGCCGCGACGGGACTGACCGCAGGCATACTCACCGGTTTCGCCGCAATGCCGGGTCCGCCCGTTGTGCCATATTATCTGCAAAATGCGGTCAGCCCGCACATGGCGCGGGCATCGATGATGGTGATATTCTTCTCCACCGCAACCGCAGGCACGATCAGCGCATTTGCGGGCGGCTATGCCAGCATCGCATTGGCTGCGTTATCGCTGCTGTTGTTCGTGCCCATGTTGCTCGGTAACTGGCTGGGCGGCAAGGCATTCGGCAAAGTTAGCCCGGCAATATGGCGCGGCGGGGTTGCGGTGTTGCTGGGTGTGGCGGGTATATCAGCCGTGTGGCGGGCATTCGGGTAACCATTGATTAACCATAGTCATTAGCCGCATATTGGGCAATCTTCGCTATCCATTAGTCAACCATGCGGCTGATCTTCCTTCTCATTCTGTTCGTCAGTTCACCCGCATTTGCGCTGTATGAAGGATTGCAATGCGTGCCTTATGCCCGCGCGGTTTCGGGTGTCGAGATCCGCGGCGATGCACATACCTGGTGGGGGCAGGCGCAGGGCCGCTATGACCGGGGTGACCGGCCACGGGTCGGCGCAGTGCTGGCGTTCAAACCGCATGGCGCGATGCGGCTCGGTCATGTTGCCGCCGTGCGCAAGATTATCGACAGCCGGACGTTGCTGGTCAGCCATGCCAATTGGTCGACCATAGACGGGCAGCGCGGGCATATTGAACAGGACGTCCGCGTCGTCGATGCCTCGCCAAACAATGACTGGAGCGAGGTGCAGGTTTGGTATACGTCCAACGCCGCGCTCGGCACGACGCGCTGGCCAGTGCATGGCTTCATCTATGCAAGCCAGCAACGCAGCGACCATCAGGCGCGGTTGGCGGTGGCGAACTTGACGGGCGGGCGCGGCGGGAATGCTGCATCACGCCCACAAATTCAAGTCGCCGCAATCAATACACCGCGCATGCAAGGCATCCGCATGCTGAGTTTCGACAATAGACTATTGGCCGACATCAACCGGACCGCAGCAAGGGAAAGCGGGATGGAAGTGAACGAAGCGCCGCAAATGGGAGCAGACCCGATAGGCGATTTGATCGCCAACGTGGGGCGGTGAACTAGGGTTGAATTAAGCAGCGCGTTTCTGCACCGTCAGCTCAAGGCCAAGCGCCGTCAGCACAGACGTCAGCGTCTCCAGCGTAGGATTGCCGTTCTCCGAAAGAGCATTGTAAAGCGCCTGGCGCCCAAGGCCTGATTTGTTGGCGATTTCGGTCATACCTTTTGAGCGGGCCACCACGCCAAGTGCACGGGCGATATGCTTGGGATCATTTCCCTCCATGGCCGCTTCAAGGTAGTAGAGGATGTCATCCTCCGTCTCGATATGCTCGGCTGGGTCAAAGGGTAGAAGTTGAATGGCCATCGCCGATTTCCTTTGCAATCTTCCTTGCTTTGGCGATGTCTCGGACTTGGCTGTCCTTGTAACCGCCATTCAGCAGGATGATGAGTACATCCCCCTGCCAGACATAATAGACGCGATAGCCGTGACCAAAGCGCATATGCAATTCCTGCACACCTTCGCGAACCGATTTCGTATCTCTGGTATGGTGCCGGCGAGGGGCTTGAGCCTATCATCAATCCTCACTTGCGCTTGACGATCCCGCAGCTCTTTAAGCCAATTGCGAAAGTCGGGCGTTTGAAGGATTTGTATGACATGTCCTTTATAAGGGACATTTTGGGGTTTGTCAATTTTTTTGGGCATGTCCGATCCTTTTTATCGTTTGATCAGGCTTCAGTAACACACGGCATGAAGCTATTGGATCAAGCGACAGCATTTTCCGGTGGTTTCGATTCAGCGTTTTGTGGTTTATCGCCGTTCCAATTTACCAAAACCACTTTTCTAGCCAAGCTCTTAACAAGCGTCTGAACGTTGGAAGTGCTCAATTCATTGTCGCCATCTGTACTGTTGGCGGATGCAAATAGTGCAATTACTTTCCAAGGCAAGTTTTTGGAAATTGAAGGTTTGTGCGGACAGTTTAATGTCCCTTCTGAGAGACCATCACGCCGCATCCATGTAATTTGGTCGGCAAGACTCAAGGCAATGGCTACCTCTCTGCGAGGTAATTGTGGAGGAATGCCGTCATACTCGATGGCTCCGTAACGAGCATAGGCGCGATCTTTGATTTTTAGATTCCCAGAGAACCACTCGACAGCGCGATCAACTGCGGCAATCCCATCCTTATTCGATAGACCGCTTGTCGAATTGGAGTCGAGCTCCGCCAAAAATGTCAATCCGAGCAGCCGTTTCTTGTGGCGAAACGGTGCTTTGTTCAGTACCAGTAAAAAATTTTCAAATGCTCGATCAAGTTCAGGTAGGTGCTTAATATCGGCCTTTCGTTCTTCGATCCATTCGAAATCGGACTGCCAATCGTGAACTGCCCAACTTTCACATGATTTCACCAAAATTGATCGCATAGGGAAAAACCACGTTTTGTCGTTGTCCACCCAGTCCGGACCAATCCATTCGACTAACGCAGATATTGCATCGTGATAGCGAACCTCAACTGGCGGCCGACCTGGAGACACCCAAAGTGGTGTCACGTCATTAAAAAAATGTGTGTCTGTAACTTTATCGATCTTCTTTGGTCGAGGCATTAATCACTTCCCCCACTTGCGTTGCGTCTTGCCGTATTTCATCTTGCGCGTGCCCGGTTTACCCTCCATCGACCGCCCCTTTGGCGCGGCGACTTGCTTGTCGATGGGCAATCCCAGCTCCGTGGCTTCCAGCTTGCGGATTTCGTCGCGCAGGCGTCCGGCTTCTTCAAACTCCAGATCGGCGGCGGCGGTGCGCATGCGTTTTTCAAGGTCGGCGATGTA
>JAYUPJ010000132.1:0-19803 GCA_043760195.1 Sphingomonadales bacterium
ACGCCCTTGATCTCGAACAGCGAGTCCTTGCCCACTTCGATCTCGTAGCCCAACGCGCGGACGCCGATGGCCAGTTCCTGCCGGTAGACCGCACCGATGGCCTTCTGGAGCTGGTAAAGCGCGCGCGGTTCGAGGCTGCGCCAGGTTCCGTCGGCATCGCGGGTCATGTTCAAGATGACATTGTGGGTGTGGAGCTGCGGGTCCCGCGCACGGCTGGTGTCGTGGCGGAAACTGGCAATGGCGAGATTGCCGGTCCGGTGGCGCGCTACCGCGCCGCCATCCCTGATCCGGGTCGCAGCGGCGTGACGCTCGGCAAAGCCGAGTGCGGCCTTGACCGCGCGATCATGCGCCCCGACCAGGCGGCGGTCGCCCGCCACCTCGGCCATGATCGAGACCGACTTGGGCGCGCTCATCGTCACGTCCCATCCGGGCCGGTGCTGGACCTCGCCGCCGCCGCCAGCACCGATCTGCCTGCCCAATTGCTGGCCGTCGGGCAGCTTGCCGTCGAGCATGTCGCGGAATTCGTCGCGCTCGATCTCGCCCTCAAGGCCAAGCTGCTTCGCGCCTTCGCCTTGCCATTCGCTGGGCGAGAGTCCGCCATCGGCATAGTAGTCGTCGGCCTCGTAGTAGCTCGACGCCTGCGCCGAACTGCCAAGCGCGCTGATCGTGGCGACCATCAGACCGGTCCGGCGGCCTTGATCGTCGCCTCGGCGGCAGCACCCTTGATGGGCAGCTTGCCCCAGAGCGACCGGCTGACATCGGCCGGCACAAAGCCGCGCTGGCGCGGCGCCCCGCGCGCCGCGATATGCGCATTGGTCAGCTTGATCCTGGCTACCGGCAAGGCATCGGGCAATTGCAGGAAGCCATGATGCGGTTCGAGCCGCATATCGCTTTCGATCACAGCCGCGCGGACATGGCGCACACTGCCAAGCGATGTCCGCCCGCTGTTCGGGCCGTATTCGAAGCTGTCCGATCCGCTGGGGATTTCCATTTCGACATCGCCGATATTGTCGGACGCCCATTTGCGCGTGTCGCGGTCGATAAGCTGAAGATAGAGCTTGGTGTTGCAGCAGCCCAGCAGCGCCTCGGCGCTGTCGCGGCCATAGCGGCGGTACATCTGGCCGATGGCCTGAAAGGTCAGCACGACACCGGCCCCGAACTTGCGCCCCTCGGGCAGCAACCGGGTTAGATTATCGACGCGCGGCAAATCGGCCAACTCGTCGAGGAAGAACCACAGACGCCGCCGGGGCGAAGGCTCGAGCCCAAGCGTCGCACTGGCGGCGCATTCGAGCCAGCAGGCGAGCAAGGGTTTCATCGCCTCGAAATAATCCTCCTTGCGGGGCACGAAGATCCACGGCTTGGGACCTTTGTGCTGGTCCAGTCCGTTGATGAAATCGCGGAAAGCGAAGCTGCCGTTCTCGCCCGGTTCGCGCCACAGGAACTGCAAGAGGTTCGACGCCTTGGCGAGCATGAACAGCACGCTGCCAGTCGCGCGGTCGGCATCATCTTCAAAGGTGCGGGCTGACGATGTGCCTGCCAGCCAAAGCTTCATCTCGTCCTTGGTCTTGGCCTGCAAGGCATTGAGCAGGTCGGGCAAGGTGGTTTTTCCTTCGGCATTCAATGTCCGCAAGATATTGGCGACAAGGATGCGGCTGGTTTCCAGCCAGACATCATCGTCACGCTCGCCAGTTTCGGACACGAGCTGGCGGGCGATGCGGTCTGCATCTGCTGGGTGGGCGATCTCCGAGAATGGCGACCAATAGGCTGAACGAGCATCAAACGGATTGAGGATGATGTCGCCGCGCTCAGGCCGGTAATAATGCGCGATGAACTCGCCGCTGGTGTCATAGACCAATACCGGCTCGCCGCGCGCTTCAACCATGTCGAGCATCTGGCGCAACACGGTGGTCTTGCCAGCGCCGGTCGTACCGAGAAAAGCGAAGTGGCGACATTCGAGCCATTCGGGAATGCCGACGGTGGCAATGCGGATCGACGCGTCACCCGTCGCGCGCTTGGTCAGTCGTCGCAGCTCGCGCTCGGTGATAATTTCAGTGCCAGCAATGATCTTGTCGAGTGCGGCTTTGCGACCCCGGTCGCGCATCCAGACAGCAAGGCCGAAACACAGACCAAAGCCCAACAGCCCGCCAAACGCGCCTCCGAGAATCGCCTTGCTCATCAAATCATCCCAGCAACGGTTCCACACCGGATCATTGGCAAGAACACTCGCTGGAACCTGTCCGATCTGGCCGCCCGAACTGACCATGATCGCGGGATCGGATTTGCCGCTGGCAATCCAGTACACGAGACTTCCTTTGCCGTGCTGGAAGGCGCATTTGAACTGCCATGGCTCGACCGTGTTTACTGGCACACCGATGCCACCAAGTGATGAAACGCAAGCGGTTGTCCAGAGATAGAATTTCCAGCGCGTCGCAAAGCCGGAAATGGCCTGCCGGAACAGCCCTTGGCCGCGCAGCAGATTGTCATGGTCGCGGCTCATAACAGCGACTCCGCTGCCAGCGCTCTTTGGCGCTTGTAGGATGCCTGCGCCGCCTCGCTGGTCGCGCTGTCCGATTTATCGGCATCACTGTCATTGCGCAGAGCAGCACGACGCGCATAGGCATAGGCGGCGCTCGCGGTGAACAGGCTGCGGTCGGTCAATGCTTCGATGACGGACAAGCGGGATTCGAGCGACGCAAAGATATCATCGCCTGTGCCGTTCGCCGAAGGCGCAGGGCCGTGCATGATTGCACCCAGCCCGGTTTCGATAACGCGGGCGAGCGCCTGATAGCGGGTCAGTCCGCGCACATCGGCGATGTGCCGGAGCATGATTTCCTGCCCCACGGGCACACGGATAGAGAGCTTGATACGATTCATCACAACACCTCCCAGAGCGCGCCATTGACGCGCTCATAATATGGCTGATTTGAGCCGGTTTTTGGGCGAGAAAATAAAGCGCGCGCGCATAGCCCCCCAAAGAAATGGCAGAAAAGCTGGATGTACATGTGCGTGAGGTGTGTATCTGAATTGCTGGCTCGATGCGTAGCATCGCAGCCTTCGTCTAGACGCTCTGTTGTGCGATTATCCGCCATAGGACTGCTCACGTGTCCAGTGGTCACGGCGAACCCAATCGCTCATGCGCCGCAAGGCCTTGGGGTCAAAAACATCGCGGTCAACGCGGGGCAGGTCTGGCAGGCAATTCTGCAATTCGTGCTCGGCAATCCAGCCCAATACTTCCCGCTCGATAGCGTGGCGCACACGCGCTTCAAGGTGAAGCGTATCAACTGGATCAAGGTGCGCGGTCACGCCGGGGCTTTCAATCAGCGCGCCCATCGCAAACTCAGTATTGCCTATGCATTGCCGTGGCCCTTCAATCCGCAACAGCGATGTGGTTCCGCGCAGCACTGACAACACGGGACGTTCGGCCCGGTGCCATTCGGCAAGCGACGCACGGCGGGTGTCGCCATCGGCGTTATCCTCAAGCAGTTGGAGGATCAGCCGATGGGTGTTGATCATCACGCGCCAATGCGCGCGGTACTTGGTGGTTATCATCGGCCAGCCATTGAGGCGGGCAATCAGGGATCGAACGGACATGGGAGTGCCTTTCAGGCAATCTGACGTGGAGCGAGGGAATTGGTTTTAATAGCGGCGGGTTTGGAGGCTGTTCAGCCAGTCCTCGATGTCGCCCGACCGCCAGCGGATTTTGCCAGCGCCAATACTGCACGGGCACGGGAAGCCGCCGCTTCGTGCTCTGCGATACAGTGTAGTGCGCGATTTGAAGCCGGTAACGTTGAGCACGTCCGTGACGGTTAGGAGTTTGTCTCGATTGGGTAACACGGCGGCGTCCTTTCATTCGGTTGAATGCAAGACGTGTCGCGGTGATGCGTTAGAAGCTATTCAGTTCCACATTCACGGAAATTCATGCATCGGCAGCGATGTCAAAAACTTGTTGAATGGCGGATAAACCCCCGCATGGAGCTTTTCCAAACGGCTGGCGCTAAATTCCTTGTTTTCGATGAGGCGCTGCTTCTTTTGCTCGAAGGTCAGCCCTTCAAATTCTGGACGCCGTAAAGCGACTATTGCCTGCACATCTTCGCGAAACGATTGCGCGCGCGGGTTTGGGTTGTCGGCTTTTGACAGCAGCCATTCGATGCGGCGGTCGAAGAGCTGTCTGTCGGCAGTGTCAAGCAAGGCTCGTGACGTAACAAACACGGGCGCAATGCGCCCGCCAAGCCTGATCCATAATGCGCTCATCGGGATGGGACGACTTGCGACACATTGCCAAAGTCCTTGATCGCGGCTCAATATCAGAAGCGCTCCATGATCTGCGCCAAAGGCGCGAAGCATCTTAGCGGATAGAGGCTTGATGGTTCCATCTGGAAGGTGCTCCTCGCAAAGGATGTCGCCACTTGCGATTAAATTTCGAAAAACGTCCAGCGCCCGCAAATTGCGGTGAAGTACTTCATTTGGTTCAGTGACTAGCTGGTCATTTTCGAGTTCATAACGAACTTTGCGACGATTATGCGCCCATATGAACGCCAAACCGCCCGAAACTAGCAATGAACTCCCCACAATCATCGGCTCAATGGCGATGCTGAGAATGGAGCCTGCGACTGCCACCAAGATGGATACGCCAGATGCGATGTCGAGCATCCGGCAATGATTGCGTCCGCGCTTCGCCGCTGATGTCATCGCATCAATAATGCTTTGCGGGATGACATGCTCAATGGGCGTTCCAGCCGGTTGCTTCAGGAACGCGATGAAGCCGTCACGAATTTTGACAAACTCGGCTGGGCGAAGGGGCAACTGCTCCTGCATCGGGGTCAATGCTTAGAGAGAATCGGCTCCGGTTTCAAATGAGTTCGGCTGCAGCTGCATTCCATGTGAGTGCGCAAAAGCATTCCAGACGAAACTAAAATGCGCCGTGCTTGAAATATAATTTCAGAAAGCTGCACCACCAGTGCACCACCAGAGGCATTTTGACCCTTTGTCAGGTGACCAAATTGCTGCTAAGTCATTGAAATCATTGGTCGGGACGACAGGATTCGAACCTGCGACCCCCACACCCCCAGTGTGATGCGCTACCAGGCTGCGCTACGTCCCGACCGGACGCGTGGTTTTTGGTGGAATGTCTGGCAACATCCGGCCACGCGTAACTTGTTGATGGCGGCCTATATGGCCGTGCACTGACAAATGCAAGCGCAGCATTGCCGTCGTTAGACGTTGCACCAATGCACCTTGCGTGATAGTCGCCCGCGATTGCATGTCGCCTGGATCTTTGGGTACGGGCGCAAACGTATTTCTCGGGGATATAATGATGAGCTTTTCCGTAATTTTGACCGCCGCTGCTGGCGCAACTGCTGCTCCCAGCGGGCAAGCATTTTTCATATCGAACATATTGCCGCTCATCATGATTTTTGTGGTGTTCTATTTCTTGTTGATCCGCCCGCAACAAAAACGCGCCAAAGAGCATGCGGCCACGATTGCAGCGGTTCAGAAAAATGATGAAGTAATCACCGGCGGCGGCTTAATGGGCAAGGTTACCAAGGTAACCGATGACTATGTCGAAGTGGAAATTGCGACCGGCGTCAAGGTGAAAGCCGTGAAATCGACGATCTCGCAAGTCCAGTCGCGCAATGTAAAACCTGCCAATGATTGATTGCGCCCCTTGCGCAAGCCTATCGTCCGGCTCAAATACTCAGTTCATAAAAATCTCGGAAACTGCCAATGCTTGAATTTTCACCGATGCGCCGCTGGATGCTCTATGCGCTGATCGCGATGGGCATCATACTCGCTATTCCAAGCTTGATCCCGCCAAGCTATATGGCAAAAGTGCCCGCCTGGTTGCCGCATGCAAAAATCAATCTGGGCCTCGATCTGGCCGGGGGTAGCCATATCTTACTGGAAGCCGATGGTTCGCAACTGGCGGTGACACGGCTGGAAACGCTGGATGATGCGGTCCGTAACGCCATGCGCCGGGCCGACCCGAAAATTGCGATTGAGAATATTTCGCGCGCCGATGGAAAATTGAGCTTTGCGGTAACCGAGCTTAATCAAATCGATGACGCCAGAGAGGCGTTGCTGCCTGTCGTTGCAAATACAACTGGCGGCCGCGATTGGAACATTTCGGTGATTGACGGAAATCGGATTAGCTTATCGCCGATTGCTACGGGCGATGCCGAAGCGCTGGATCAAGCAATGGACACCGCCAAAGACGTTATTGATCGCCGGATCAACGCGATTGGCACGTTGGAGCCGACAATCATTCGGCAAGGCGAAAATCGCATTGTTGTGCAGGTTCCAGGGCTTGATAATCCGGAAAAGTTAAAGGCGTTGATCGGCAAGACGGCGAAGCTCGAGTTTAAGCTGGTTGACGATCAAGCCGACCCCGATGATGTTGCCAAGGGCAAGGCCCGCGTTGGCAGCCAGATCTTGCCCTATGCCGAAGGCGGCGGCTTAATTTCGGTGCGCCGTTTGGGCGGCATTGCGGGCGACAAACTTGTGAAAGCCAATCCATCGGTTGATCAAAATAATCAGCCCGCCGTTGAAATCCAGTTTGATACCGAAGGCGGCCAAAAATTTGCGCGCATGACGCAGCAATATACCGGCAAGCGGTTCGCAATTATCTTGGACGGCCAAGTCATTTCTGCACCGCGGATCAATGAGCCTATTTTGGGCGGTGTTTCACAGATTTCAGGAAGCTTTACGACAGAGAGCGCAAATCAGCTGGCTATTTCGTTGCGTTCAGGCGCGTTGCCCGTGGATTTGAAAGTGGTTGAAGAACGTTCTGTCGGGCCAGATTTGGGTGCAGACTCGATCCGCCGGGGCGCGTTGGCTGCGGTCATTGGGACATCGGCGATTTTGGTGCTGATGATGGTCACTTACGGCCGGTTCGGGATTTATGCCAACCTGGCTTTGATTATCAATATTGCGATGATCCTTGCGGTTATGGCTTTGTTCAATGCGACGTTGACCTTGCCGGGTATTGCCGGATTTGTGTTGACCATCGGTGCGGCGGTGGATGCCAACGTGCTGATTAACGAACGAATACGTGAAGAGGCGAAGCGAGGGCGAAAACTGGTACAGGCGATTGAAAATGGCTATAAAGAGGCCAGCCGCGCTATTTTTGATGCCAATATTACCAATGTTATCGCGGCGGTGTTGATGTTCCTGATCGGGTCTGGACCGATCAAGGGTTTTGCCGTGGTTTTGATCATCGGCATTGCCACCAGCGTATTTACTGCCGTTGTTGTCACCCGCATGTGGGTGTCGGGCTGGATCAAGTCGAACCGCCCCACCGAACTGGTTATTTGAGGAGGATGCAATCATGAAACTGCTCAAACTGGTTCCCGACGATACCAATATTGGATTTCTCAAATGGCGGAACATTGCCTTTGGCATAAGCTTGCTTTTGATGGTGGCATCGATCAGCTTGATCGCGTCACGCGGGCTGAACTTCGGCGTTGATTTTATCGGCGGACAAATGATCCGCGCAACATTTACGCAGGATACGGTCGCACCCGTCGCGGAACTGCGCGAAGAAGTGGCATCGCTTGGCTATGGTGATCCGACGATTCAACGTTTCGGCAAAGAAAATCAGGTGTCGATCCGGATGAAGCTGCCCGCCGGGGCCGACAAAAATCCGGAACTGTCCAATGTGATGGCCGACAAAATTACCGGAAAGTTGAAAAAAGACCATCCCGGTGTGCGTATTGACGGCGTCGATTCGGTATCTGGCAAGGTATCGAGTGAGCTGTTTTCCGATGGTATATGGGCATTGATCGCGGCAGTTATTGGCGTTTCAGCCTATATCTGGATACGGTTCGAATGGCAGTTCGGGGTCGGTGCGATTTGGGCGTTGGTGCATGATGTGGTGCTGACATTGGGGCTGTTCTCGCTAACCGGGATGGAGTTTGACCTGAACATCATTGCCGCGTTGCTGACGATTATCGGTTACTCGCTGAATGATACGATTGTGGTGTATGACCGCATTCGCGAAAACCTGAAAAAATATCGCAAGATGGATATGAGCGCGCTGCTTGATCTTTCGGTCAATGAAACGCTGTCCCGCACGATTATGACCAGCGTGACCATATTGACGCCGCTTACGGTGCTGGTGTTCTTTGGCCCCGATGTCATTTTCGGGTTTGCCGCCGCGATGACATTCGGTATCTTTGTAGGCACATACTCGTCGATTTACATGGCCGCGCCGATCCTGATCTGGACCAAAGTGGGTCCCGACAGCTTTGTGCCAGACGAAGATGCCGCCGCGAATAAGCAAGCTGAACGGATGAGCGAAGGGTATGGCGCAAAGGTTTGATGTTGGGCGCGATTTAACGGCAATGCTATTAGCGCGCGGTGACATATAGCTGCACGTTATAGCTACACCGTAGTGCTGAGCCTGTCGAAGTACGCCTTACCGTGAAGCGCCCTTCGACAGGCTCAGGGCTACGGTTAAGTTTCAACTTAATGTCATCAACATCAAGCACGTCCTCCTGAACTTATTTCAGGATCCATTGCGCAGCTAAGGTCAGACCTATTCAGCAAGATGGACCCTGAAACAAGTTCAGGGTGACGTTATTTTTTTTGGATAGGGCGCGCTTACTCGCTCACCAAGCCCCGGAAAAACGCCTCCAGCCGTTCGGCATTATTGGCCCAGGAAAAATGCGCCACTGACGCCGCCACGCGGCTTGCCGGGATTGGGTGGTGGATCAATTCATCGATAGCTGCCACAATCGCGGGCACGTTGGTGGCTACAATCCGGCCAGCATCGTCGGAGCGGATAAGTTCGGGCGCGCCGCCGACATTGCTGGTGACCACAGGCGTTCCGCATGCCAAAGCCTCGACCCATGCGTTGGCCAGCCCCTCGCTTTGGGAAACCAGCGCCATGACATCGGCAGCAGCAAATAACGCAGGTAAATCATCATGCGGGATATTGCCCATGAAACGAACGCGTCCGGCGACGCCATGCTTGCTGGCCAGTGCCCGGTATTCGGCTTCGGACGGGCCTTGGCCAGCCAAGCATAATGTTACCAACGGTAATTGCGGTAATGCTTCGATCAGTAACGCTTGATTCTTGCGCGGGATTAACGCGCCAACCGACAGTAGCATGGGGCCGGATATGCCCAGCCGGGCCTTTTCAGCGGCGCGGTCACGGGGCGCAAACCGGCTTTGATCGAGGCCGGTGTAGTGCACCATGATCTTGGCTGCATCCATGCCGAGTGCGGTCATGTCAGCTTTCAGCGCGGCGGATACAGCCAGTAAACCGGAGGCAGCATCTGCCGCTGCTAAAACCTGCGATACGCATCCCTTTGCGCTGCCCCAATGGTGAATATCCGCGCCGCGTGCTTTTATGGTGAAAGGTAAACCAAGCGCCTTTGCCAACCGCATTGCTGCCGGGCCGTCGGGATAGAAAAACTCGGCGTCGATCAGATCAAACGGGGTCGCCGCATGCAGCCGCCGCAATAATGGCAAAATTGCATTGGCAATCATCGCCGGATTATACGGCCCGCCGAATTTGGGAACGAGCGCAAACCGGGGCCGATAGACGTTCAGGCCGCGCCATTGCTCATGGGAGGGTAGCGCCTTCAATGCCGCATATTGGGCCGACCGATTGAGCGGCCATGGCGGGATGCCAACCGGATTGATGACGGTGACTTCCACGCCTTGACGCGCGCTAAGGCCAGCGGTTTGCCGTTCGACAAATATCCCGAAATTGGGCTGCGCTGTATTGGGAAACAGCGTCGACAATGTCAGGATACGCAAAGGTCGATGCTTCATAACGCCCGCATCAACCGGACGGCTTTGGCAATCCAGACGGGATCGCTGACCACTTGTTGACGTGCGCCCGATTCGATTGGCAACAGGTGCAGCTTACCATTTTCGCGGCCCAAGAGCCTGGCAAACAGAAACCGCCCCGCCGGGCGCGGGACGAGCACATCAAGGTTTAGCGCCTCTGAAAATTGTTCGGGTGCCAACTGCTCCAGCCACACTTCGTCACCGCGCCGATACTCGCCAATGCTGGCAGTTATGCGCAGCCCGACCATTTGCCCGCCGATATTGGGGACCAACATGGTTTCCGGCTTGGCCGGTGCATGCGCGCCATCGGCACCCAAAATCGCGGCGACTGGCAATTCGGCTTGATCGGGCAATTGCACCAGTTCGCTGCTGTCTACGCCCAGCGCCGCTGCAATCCGGTTCAGCCAATCGAGTGACAATGTCCGCATTCCGGTTTCCAAACGTCCCACGGTTTGCGCGGTCGTCGGCGGCGTGCAGCGTTCGGCAACATCAAGCAACGTCAGCCCCTTTGCGCGGCGGACATCGCGTATTCTGCTAAGCATCAGAAAATTCCTTAGAACCAAATAGGTTTTTACTTTCCTACAATAATTACCAAATGGCAAGAGGCGATTCAAGATAACCCGAATTGAGGAACTATCATGTCACGCAAAATTGCCGCTGCACCGAAATATACCGACCCCCGTCCGCTCGCCGAACGCAGCATATCCGAGCACGAACGAACCAAACGGACCTTGCGAAGTGTGACGGTCAATTTGGCGGAGTCACCCTTGGCTTGGCTGCACGCAAGGAGCCTTGTTACCGACCGGCAATTGCTGGCCGGAGAAATGTTGCGCAGCGATTATGAGGCGGCTGCGATGGCGCCGCGCGTCACCATGAATTGGGACAATCTCTCGCTTAGCCGCAACCGCAGCAGTGCGCCCGCGATGATGGAGGCAAGTGAACGGATGCTGTCGGCGAAAGACCGGTTTGATAGAGCAATGGCTGACTTGGGCCGCGATTTGGCCGATATCGCGTGGCGCGTGATTTGCGCCGGTGAAGGAATTCCGGTGGCGGAGCGCGCCCTCGCTTGGCCGGTGCGGTCGGGCAAATTGGTGCTGCGAATTGCACTGGACCGCTTGGCGGAATATTACCGGCTGCCGGGTTAGGGGGAATGTAATTTCTATATTGTCGCCATTAGAGTGGGATAACATTCGATTGTGTCGTCACCCACGAGAAGCGAAGCGACGAAGCAATCCAGAGCTGCGCAGGACTACCCTGGATTGCTTCGCTTCGCTCGCAAAGACGATGCGGGTGATACTAAAGTCATCATGCTGTAGCCGCCGTTGGGCGCCTCTATATTCTTAACCTTCAACCGCCATCGCCAGTTCCAGCCAGCGTTCTTCGGCGGCCGCTTTTTCGGTGCGCGCGGTTTTGGCCTGATCCATCAACGCCGCGAAACGTTCGGGATTGGCCGTGTACAATTTCGGGTCCGCCATCTCGGCCTCAATATTGGCGATGTCAGCGTCGATTTTCTCGATTCGATGGGGCAGCAGATCATAATCACGCTGGTCCTTGTAAGTCAGTTTGACGGCGCGGGCAGGGGGCGCCGTTTGCTGGATATCCGCCAGTGAATCTACGTTCAACTTGTCAGGTTTTCTGCGGCTGTCGGCAAATTTTGGCTTGTCGCGTTTTGCTTCCCAATCGGCATAGCCGCCGACGATGATATCGACCTTGCCGCTGCCCGTCAGGCCCAATGTCAGGTTGACGGTGCGGTCCAGAAAGTCGCGGTCATGGCTGACGATCAGGACGGTGCCGTCATAATCGGCGATCACCTCTTGCAACAGGTCGAGTGTTTCCAGATCAAGGTCGTTGGTTGGTTCGTCGAGTACCAGTAAATTAGCCTCTCTGGCAAATTCACGCGCGAGCAATATCCGCGATTGTTCGCCGCCCGACAATGTGCCGATCCGCGCCTCGATCAGGCTGGGGTCGAACAAGAATTCCTTCAAATAGCCCTGCACATGCTTACGGACACCGCGCACGTCGATCCAGTCGCTGCCATCGGCCAGCACGTCACGCACCCGCTTTTCAGGTGTCAGCAGCTTGCGTTGTTGGTCGATCACGATGCCGGTCAGCGTCGGTGACAGCGTAATCTTGCCGCTGTCCGGCTTCGTCTCACCGGTCAGCATGCGGATGAGTGTCGTTTTTCCGGTGCCGTTTGCACCGACAATTCCGATCCGGTCACCGCGTTGAATACGCAGCGTGAAATCTTTGATAATCTCCCGATCGCCATAGCTTTTGCACACGGCGTCGGCGTTGATCACCGTCTTCGTCTTGCTATCATCGCTGGATGCGGCCAGCTTTGCCGTGCCCTGCGGCCCCTCCATCGCGGCACGGGCAGCGCGCATTTCATATAGCTTGTTCAAGCGGCCCATGTTGCGTTTGCGCCGTGCGGTTACTCCGCGCTCTTTCCAATGCTCTTCAATTTTAAGCTTCGCATCCATGCGCGCCGCATTGCGCGCATCTTCGGCATAGACCTGTTCAGTCCACGCTTCATATCCGCCGAAACCGATTTCACTGCGGCGCAGCAACCCCCGGTCCATCCAATATGTCTGCCGCGTCAACCGGGTTAAGAACGTGCGGTCATGGCTAATCACCATGAATGCGCCGCGATACCGGGTCAGCCAGTCTTCGAGCCATTCGATGGCATGCAGGTCTAAATGATTGGTAGGCTCGTCCAGCAGCAGCAGATCCGGATTGCTGGCCAGTGCGCGGCAGATCGCGGCACGGCGGCGCTCTCCGCCGCTGGCGGTGGCGGCTTCACGGGATAAATCGATGCCCAATTGGTCGGCAATCGCCTGCACCTCATATTCGGCGAGCGTATTGTCACCGTGCAAAGCAAAATCGAGCAATGTCTTATGCGCGGCCACATCGGGGTCTTGATCGAGCATCACGATGTTGGTGCCGGGCTGGATCGTGCGCTTGCCCTTGTCCGCCTCGATCATCCCAGCAACCAGTTTCATCAACGTGGTTTTGCCAGCGCCATTGCGGCCGATCAGCGCCAGCCGGTCACGCGGACCGATGTTGATATCCAAATCCTGAAACAGCCAGCCGCCGCCCTGTTGCAGGCCAAGTTTTTCATACGAGAGGATTGGGGGAGATGCCATATCGCTTGCCCGATAGGGGGAAGGCAATGGCTATGCAACCCCTAGGCATCTCCTCTGCCGCGGACACCTTGCCATTCGTCATGCTGAACTTGTTTCAGCATCCATCTTACCGCATAGAACAGGGCCAGCCTGCCAAATGGACCCTGAAACAAGTTCAGGGTGACGAAATTATGGAGTTAGCGATGCGCACAATATATCTCAACGGCCAATATCTGCCCGAGAATGAAGCCAAGGTTTCGGTATTCGACCGCGGCTTCCTGTTTGCCGATAGCGTTTACGAAGTGGTGTCGGTGATGGACGGAAAGCTGGTTGATTTCGGCGGACACATGACCCGGCTTGGCCATTCGCTGGGGCAGTTGAGCATAATGGGCGCGCCGGGATATGACGACTGGCTGGCGATTTGCCGCGAATTAGTGTCGCGCAATACCCTGAACGAAGGCATGGTCTATTGGCAGGTTACGCGCGGCGACCCCGGCGACCGCAGCTTTTTCTGGCCAGCCGAAGACACGCCGCCGACGGTGCTGGCGTTTACCCAGGCATTGGCATTGGCTGATAATCCCGCAGCGGAAACGGGGATCAAAGTGGCGACCTTGCCCGATTTGCGCTGGGGCAGGGCGGATATCAAAACCACGCAGCTGCTCTACGCGTCGATGATGAAGATGGAGGCAAAGGCATTTGGCGCGGATGATGCGTGGCTGACCCGCGATGGATTTGTGACCGAGGGGACATCGCAAAACGCCCATATCATCACCAAAGATGGCGTGCTGGTGTCGCACCAGTTGGACCGGCGGATATTGCACGGCATCACCCGCGCGGCGATGATGCAGATGACCGACGGACTGGTTGAACGTATCGAAGAACGTCCGTTTACGGTGCTGGAGGCGCAGAACGCAGCAGAGGCGTATGTCACGGCGGCCACAGCTTTGGTGCTGCCCGTGACGCAGATTGACGGCGCGGTGATTGGCGATGGCCATATCGGTCCGGTGACCGCTATGCTGCGAAAGGCGTATATCGCATGGGCGCGGCAAAGTGCGATTTAGGCGCTGCACGGACCGAGCCGAACTTTCTTTAGCCTGTATGGCCCATTCAGATTGCGTTCAACGCGGCAAGGTTAGATGCAAATCATGATGATGAAACAAACCGCTCTCTTGATTGCCGCATTTGCTGCGTTAGCGGCTGCCCAGCCCGCCGAGGCAAGGCGCGGCGATGATCAGGGCGGACTGCGTGCCGACGTGCAGCAAGGCAAAGTAAAAGCGCCGCGCGAGATCGAGAGTAAGATATTGCCGCGGATGCGCGGGATGCAATATCTTGGCCAAGAATATGATGCTATTGCACAAGTGTTCCGCCTTAAATTCATTGATAAGGACCGGGTGATTTTCGTTGATGTCGATGGCCGTACAGGCAACATCCTTCGGCAGCGGTAAAGAGCGGGAATAATCGGTTTCATGCACAAGAAAAGTTGGTGTTTTCCTGAACGCAGCTTATCTGCTATCTGGCAGATGTAGAAAAATAATCCGTAAAAAGGGGAAAACATGCGCGTATTGATCGTTGAAGACGAACCGACGCTGGGCCAGCAACTCAAATCCACCCTCGAAGGAGCGGGATACGCTATCGACCTTTCGGTTGATGGTGAGGACGGCCATTTCATGGGTCTTAATGAAAATTACGACGCGGTGGTATTGGATCTTGGCTTACCCGCGATGGACGGCCTGACGGTGCTCGACAAATGGCGCAAGGAAGGCCGCAAGTTTCCGGTGCTGGTGCTGACCGCGCGTGATAGCTGGTCGGATAAGGTCGCGGGCCTTGATGCCGGTGCCGATGATTATTTGGCCAAACCGTTTCAATCCGAAGAACTGATTGCGCGGCTGCGCGCCCTAATCCGCCGGGCTTCGGGCAATGCGAGTTCGGAACTAACCGCCGGGGACGTGCGGCTCGACACGCGCTCTGGCCGGGTTACCCTTGCGGGCGGCCCTGTGAAACTGACGGCGCAGGAATATAAGCTGCTGTCGTATCTGATGCATCATAAAGGCAAAGTGGTATCGCGCACTGAATTGATCGAACATATCTACGATCAAGATTTTGACCGCGATTCCAATACTATCGAGGTTTTTGTGACGCGTATCCGCAAGAAGCTCGGTCAAGATGTCATTTCGACGATTCGCGGCCTTGGCTATAGCCTTGAGGAACCCATAAGCTGAACCAGCAGTCCGCCATAGAATCGCCGATTGCGGCGGCCGGCGGGCGGGCAGCACTCGCGAAGTCGCTGGCCAAAGGCACTGGATCACTCAGCCGCCGGATGATTGGTATTGCGGCGTTGTGGATTACGATGTTGTTGATCGGCGGCGGGATTGCGCTGGACCGTGTGCTGTCAAATTCGGTTTCAACCAATTTTGACAATCAGTTGGAATATGTCCTGACCGCGATGATCGCATCGGCGGAAATCGGCCCCGACGGTGAAGTTCGGATGAACAGGCCGCTTGGCGACCAACGCTTTTTGGAGCCTAAGAGCGGGCTTTACTGGCAGATTAGCGGCAAAGACGCGATTCCATTTCCGTCGCGTTCGCTGTGGGATAGAGAGATGCTGCCCGGCAAAGAGCATCCCGACGCGACCGTGCATTTTCGCGGCAGCAACGAATTTGATGGTGAACAGCTCCGGATTGCGGAACGCTCGATAATTTTGCCGGATTCCGATATCCGCTGGAATTTCATGGTGGCGCAAGACCGCGAAAGCCTGGATGCGCAAATTCGCGAATTGCGCGAGGTGCTTATTTCCAGCTTTTTGCTATTGGCGTTGGGCTTGATCATTCTGGCCGCATTGCAGACCTTTTATGGGTTGTGGCCGCTGCGCGCCGTTCGCCGGTCAATTTCAGAAATGCGCAGCGGCAAACAAACGCGTGTCGCCACGGCATTGCCTGATGAAGTGATGCCGATGGTAACAGAGCTCAATGACTTGCTCGACCACAATGAAAAACAAGCGGAAGAAGCGCGCCGTCATGCTGGTAATTTGGCCCATGCGCTAAAGACACCGCTAACCGTGATCATGAACAGCGCAACCGCAAAAGCAGTCGACCTTGATACCACGGTGATCAGGGAGGCCACGACGATGCGGCGTCAGGTCGATCATCATCTGGCTCGGGCGCGGGCTGTCGGACGGCGCGGTCATGCTCACAGCCGGGCCAATGTGTGGGATTCGCTGGAATCCGTCGAACGTGCGGTCAGCAGGCTATATTCTCATGTGCGTTTGGATATGACCGGTGATCAGGAAGCTGCCGCGCGGGTGGAACGGCAGGACCTCGACGAAATGCTGGGAAATTTGATTGAGAACGCGGCCAAATATGGCGGCGGCAGCGTCTTTGTAACGGTTGAGGATGCGGGGCAGTTTATCGAAGTCTTGGTCGAAGATGACGGCAATGGTATCCCGGAAAATGAACGTGTGCGGATATTTGATCGCGGCGCTCGGCTCGATACCGGAAAACCCGGCACCGGACTTGGCCTCGCCATTGTACGCGATGTGGCCGAGATTTATGACGGCACGGTTAGCCTAGAAGAAAGCGAAGATTTGGGCGGGTTGATGGTCCGGTTGGCGTTGCCCAAAGCCCATTAAACGGGACCGAATACGCCCGGCATTCAGTCTTGATCGGCGCGAATCTTTTGGTGATGGCGGATCACTTCATCAATGATGAAGCGCAGGAACTTCTCGGTAAAATCGGGGTCCAGCTTGGCATCGCGCGCAAGCTGGCGTAGCCGGGCAATCTGTTTCTCTTCGCGCATCGGGTCTGCTGGCGGCAGGCTGGCGGTTGCTTTATATTCGCCCACGGCCTGCGTCACTTTAAACCGCTCGGCCAGCATGAAGACCAGCGCAGCATCGATGTTGTCGATGCTGTCGCGATAACCGGCAAGTTTGTCATCATCTTCCATGGCAATCGCTTTGCCGAACTTACCTTTAACAGACAAGCCATTTTGCAACTTTTGCACTTGCCAGCACAGGGCGTCGTTGCCAGAGAATAAATCTATGACTGCTTCTATTCACCAGATTAAGGGCCAAGTGGGCCCATCGCTCGATCCGATGTTGGCTTTGGTTGCGAATGACATGAACCGTGTGAACGCGGTGATTTTGGATCGTATGCAATCGCAGATCCCGCTAATCCCCGAACTTGCCGGTCATTTGATAGCGGGCGGCGGCAAACGGATGCGGCCGATGTTGACTTTGGCTTGCGCTAGGCTGCTCGATTATCCCGGCGACCGCCACCACAAATTATCAGCAGCGGTGGAGTTTATCCACACTGCCACATTGTTGCACGACGATGTCGTCGATGGCAGCGATATGCGCCGCGGGAAAACCGCTGCGAACCTGATCTTTGGCAATCCTGCCGCCGTGTTGGTGGGCGATTTTCTGTTCAGCCGTTCGTTTGAACTGATGGTCGAGGATGGATCGCTGAAAGTGCTCAAAATATTGTCGAATGCGTCGGCGGTCATTGCAGAAGGCGAGGTTAATCAGTTAACGGCACAGCGCCAGATCACCACCAGCGAAGAAAAATACCTCGATATTATCGGAGCCAAAACAGCCGCGTTGTTTGCCGCCGCTTGCCGGATCGCAGCTGTGGTCGCAGAGCGCGAAGCCGAAGAATTGCCGCTGGATAGCTATGGCCGCAATCTGGGGATCGCATTCCAGCTGGTCGATGATGTGATGGATTATTCATCAGACGGCGCAACGATGGGCAAACACGCAGGCGATGATTTCCGCGATGGTAAAATGACGTTGCCGGTCATTCTGGCGTACAGCCGGGGGACTGCCGATGAGCAGGCGTTTTGGCGTGAAGCGATGTTGGGCAACAAGATTGGCGATGCTGATTTGGCGCGCGCTACTGCGTTGCTGATCGCGCACAAAGCCATTGATGACACCGTTGAACGGGCGCGGCATTATGGGCAGCGGGCCATCGATGCCATCGGTCATTTCCCCGCGAGCGATGCCAAGTCCGCGTTGTTCGAAGCTGTGCAATTCGCCGTTTCGCGGGCGTATTAGGCAGCAGCAATGCGTTATCCTGTTGAAGCAGTTCTGCAAGATCTGCTCGCGGGAATGGCCGCAAGTCCCAACGCTGTTCTGATTGCGCCGCCTGGTGCCGGTAAAACGACGATGGTTGCCCCGGCGTTATTGGATCAAATCTGGTGCACAGGTCAGGTTTGGCTTTTGAGCCCCCGGCGGATTGCCGCACGAATGGCGGCAGAGCGGATCGCCGAGATGGCAGGGGAGCGATTGGGCGAGCGTATCGGTTACGCGACCCGCATGGACAGCAAGCGTTCGGACAATACCCGGTTGCTGGTGGTTACCGAGGGCATTTTTCGCAACCACATCATCGCTGACCCGGAATTAACCGGCGTTTCTGCGATATTGTTCGACGAGGTCCATGAACGCAGTCTCGATAGTGATTTTGGATTGGCGCTGGCGCTGGATGCACAGGCGGCGTTCCGGCCTGATTTAAGGTTGCTGGCGATGTCGGCGACGCTCGACGGCGATCGGTTTTCCGCGTTGATGAACGGCGCGCCGGTTTTTCAAAGCGAAGGCAAAAACTGGCCGCTGGAAACCCGCTATGTCGGACGCAGGCCCGAACTGACAATCGAACAAGATGTCGCCGGTGCCGTGCGGTTGGCGCTGAATGAAAAAGACGGTGACATATTGGTGTTCTTGCCGGGGGCCCGTGAAATTGAACGTGCAGCCGAATTGCTTGCCGCAATCGGTCCAAAATTCGCGGTACTTGCGTTGTACGGCAGCCTTGATCCAGCCGTTCAGCGTGCGGCATTACGCCGTGATCCGGACGGTCGGCGCAAGATCATATTGGCCACTAACATTGCCGAAACCAGCTTGACCATTGACGGTGTCCGCATCGTTATCGACAGCGGGCTGGCGCGCCGTGCACGGTTTGACAAGGCGGCCGGTGTAACGCGGCTGGTCACCGAACGAGCCAGCCTGTCTGCCGCCACGCAGCGCGCCGGACGTGCGGCGCGGCAGGGACCGGGCATCGTCTATCGGTTATGGGAACAAGCAGGCAATGGCGGCCTGCCGCCGTTTGACCCGCCAGAAATACTCGAAAGCGACCTCACCCGGCTGCTGCTGGATTGCGCGTCGTGGGGGGAGGCCGATCCGGCACGGCTGCGTTGGCTTGATGCGCCGCCAATTGCGTCCCTGAACGAAGCGCGAAAGGCATTGCGGCAGCTGGAGGCGATTGACGACGCTGGCCGAACCACTCCGCACGGCGATGCGTTGGCAAAGCTGCCTCTGCCGCCGCACCTTGCCCATATGCTATTGACGGCGGCGAAAATTGGCCAAGCCAAAACAGCAGCCAGATTGGCCATGATCATCCAAGAACGGGGGCTTGGCGGCGGCGGCGATGATCTTGAATTGCGGATGGAACGCTTTGCCCGCGAACGTGGTGGCACGTCCGCAGCAGCACACAAATATGCCGACCGGTTGGCGGCAACAGCTGAAAATCTGGTGACGAAAGAAGACGCGCGGGCATTATCCGTTGGCGCATTGGTGGCAATTGCATTCCCCGACCGCGTGGCAAAGCGCCGCGATGCTAAAGGTGAAAACTGGTTAAGCGCGATGGGGCGCGGGCTGCGCTTGGATGCGGCCTCTGCGCTCACCAATGCGAGCTGGATCGCCGTGGCGGAACTGCAAGGTAGCGCAGCGGGCGCACGTATCATCTCTGCTGCTGCGTTGAGCGATGCGGAGCTTGAAGATGTATTCGGCGCAAAAATCGTAACGGCGCAAGAGCTGCACTATGATCAGGCCGACGACCGGGTCATTGCCAAGACCAAACGAAAACTGGGCGCAATCACAATATCGCAGGGCAATAGCCATAGCAGT
>JAYUPJ010000133.1:0-6731 GCA_043760195.1 Sphingomonadales bacterium
TGTTTATCTTCGCAACCGGTATATGCCTACAAATTTTTTGGGGTGGATAGATCTGAGGCTTCGCCTTAGGTTAACTGTTCTATGCACGAACAATGGCGGCCAAATGTCAAACGGGTACCACACACTTACCGATAAAGAAAAGGACACGCTGCGGCTGCTCCTGCGCGGTTATGACGCAAAAACTATCGCTCGGCATTTTGAGCTTTCGGTGCATACAATCAATGAACGGCTGCGCAACGTCCGCCAAAAGATGTCGGTTTCGAGCAGCCGAGAAGCCGCACGCCTGTTTGCTGAATGCGAAGGTAAACACCCCCAAAATTCTGTGGACATAGAAATGAGGGGTGACATCGGCGGCGGGGCGAGGGCACATATGACGGCACCAACAACGGCGGGTCGCGCTTTTTCTTCGCGCCGCCTCGCCATAGCAGGAGGAATTGTCATGTCATTAATCTTAGCTGCCATGCTGGCTGCATCGCTCTACCAAAACACGGCCCCAATTGCCGTTACCACTGCCGCAAATGCGCCGATGGAGATGGCAACACCGGACAGGGCACCCGCCGACACCGAGCTATTGAAGGCCGCGAATGACTGGCTGGCACTGGTCGACGACTATCGCTGGACCGAAGCCTATAATGCGACCGGAAAATCCTTCCGAGAGCTCAACACACTGCAGAAATGGACCGAGGTTGGCGGCAAGGTTCAGCCGCAGCTGGGCAAAGTGCTGACCCGCAATCATCTCAGTACTGAATTTGTGCCTGCCCCGCCCTATGGCTATCAAATGCTAAAATTCAACTCCAGCTTTGAACGTAAGCCCGATACGGCGGAAACGCTGACGCTGGTGGAGGAAGACGGAATGTGGAAAGTCACCGACTACTGGCTGGATTGAGCGCGAAGTCAAAGCCCGGCCAAAGCAGCGCTTTGGCCGGGCCCTTCCTCAATACATATGCTGCCCGCCGTTGATCGACAGCGTAGACCCGGTGACAAAACTCGCATTCTCGCTCGTCAGAAACTCCACGCCGCGTGCGATTTCATCGGGTTGGCCCAGCCGCCCAATCGGGATTTGCGCGACGATTTTTTCCATTACATTGTCAGGGATAGTGGCCAGCATATCTGTTGCAATATAGCCGGGCGCGATGGCGTTGGCGGTGACGCCGTATTTCGCGCCTTCCATGGCGAGTGATTTGGTAAAGCCGTGGATGCCAGATTTCGCCGCAGCATAGTTGACCTGCCCAATCTGCCCGCCTTGCCCGTTCACCGATCCGACATTGACGATCCGGCCCCATCCGCGCGTTCGCATACCGGGGAATGTCGCCTTTGCCATGTTGAAACAGCCGGACAAATCAACGCGGATTACTTCTTCCCATTGTTCGTATGTCATCCGCATCATCGTCGCGTCGCGGGTGATGCCGGCGTTGTTGACCATGATGTCGATCGCGCCAAAATCGGCCTCGATCGCGGCGCATGCGGAGATGCATTCTTCGTGATCGCCGACATTCCATTTGCGCACTTCGATGCCGGTGCGCGCCTTGAACGCCTGAGCAGCCTCGTCATTGCCGCCATAGCTGGCGATCACAGTGCGGCCCTTTTCTTTCAGGCGGATACTGATCGCCTCACCAATGCCGCGCGTGCCGCCTGTTACGATTGCAATTCTGCTCATGATCCGCTCCCTCAAATATGATTCTCTTTACCCATTTGTTAAGTAGGGATTGATGCGGCGGCAAGTTGCCGCGCACGTAAGCCGCAGCAATTAAATCCAGCCAGAAATCTCTCTACGGACAAGAGCTTCGATCATATCCATGCCCGGCGCTTCGGCGTTCAGGCACGGCAGATAGGCGAAATGGGTGCCACCCGCTTCTTCAAATTGTTCCTTGCCTGCAATCGCCAATTCCTCGAGCGTTTCAAGGCAGTCGGACGAAAAGCCGGGCGCGAAAATGGCGAGCTTTTTCTTGCCCTCTTGGGCCAGCCGAATGAATGTCGCGTCGGTGGCGGGGTCCAGCCATTTGGCGCGGCCAAAGCGCGATTGAAAGCTAACTTCCAACGGCAAGCCGGTCGCTTCGGACAAAAGCCGCGCGGTTTTGCGGCAGTGGCAATGATAAGGATCGCCCAGTTCCAAAGTCCGCAGCGGCATGCCGTGAAAGCTCGCGAGAATCACGTCAGGCGTAAAATCAAGCTTTGCCAGCGACGCCTGCAACGATGTTTTCAGCGCGCCGATATACACAGGATCATCATAATACGGTGGCAGCGAGCGCAGCGACATTTGCCAACGCATTTTTGCCAAGGTTGCATAAGCATCATCCATGACCGTCGCGGTGGTTGCGCCGGAATATTGCGGATAAAGCGGCGCGATCAATATACGTTCGCAGCCATCCGCCTTCATCGCCTGCAATTGGGTGTCAATCGAAGGTTTGCCATAGCGCATGGCATAGCGGACATCGGCGATGCCTTGCATCCGCTTTGCCAAATCATCGGTCTGTGCCACCGTGTTCCAAGCCAGCGGCGATCCCTTGCCTGTCCAAACCTTGGCATAAGCACGCGCAGATTTCTTGGGCCGGGTGTTCAATATGATGCCGCGCAATATCGGCTGCCAGATAAGCGCCGGAATTTCAACAACGCGGCGGTCGGACAAAAACTGCTTCAGATAGCGTTTTACCGCAGGAGCGGTCGGCGCATCGGGTGTGCCCAAGTTAACGAGCAGCACGCCGACTTTGGGCGGCATGATTTGCGGGTGATCGGATGGAATTTGCATCACAGCCCTTTGGACAACAAAGGCAGTTCCTGCAAGCGTACTCCGGATGCAGAATAAAGTGCGTTGGCGATTGCCGGGGCAACCGGCGGGACGCCGAGTTCGCCGATGCCGCCCGGTTCTTCGTTGCTGCGGATAAATTCGATTTCAATTTCGGGCACGTCGGCGAGCAGCGGCAGATCAACGTCGCGCAATCGGCGGGCGAGCGGCAATCCGCTTTCAAAGTCGGTGGACGCGCCCAAGGCTTGCGCCAATCCAAATACGATGCCGCCTTCGATCTGTTGCCGTGCAATTTCCGGATTGATGATCCGTCCGCAATCGGCGACCACCGATATTCGCTTCACCCTGACGCCGTCTTCGCCGGTGACGGCAGAGGCAATGACCGCGATGAAGCTGCCGCGCATCGCATGGCAGGCAATGCCTTTGCCGCTGCCCGATGCGCCGCCATCCCAACCCGCGAGCGCCGCAACGCCGGTTAAGCAGCGCGCCAGCCGGGTTTGCCCGACCAGCATTTGCATGCGGTATGACAGTGGCTCCATCCCGGCCTTTTTCGCCAGCTCGTCGATGAACGATTCGATGAAGAACGCCGTGTAGCTGTGCGCGTTGCTGCGCCACCGGCCAGTGGGGATGGGCAGCTTGACCGGGAAATGTTCGATGCTGATATTCGGGATGGCATAGGGCGGGATCGCGCCCTCAACCGCCATGGCTTCATATTCGCCGCCGGACGCTTGCATTGCCTCGGCCGAGCTATCTCCGCCAAGGCGCGCGGCAAGTTCACGGCCGCTTGACGGTGCCGCAATCCGCACCGAAAGACCGCTTATTCGGCTGTCCTCCGCCAAAGCAGCGGTCAATTTCGCCACCGCAGGCGCGCGGTAATGATCGCGCATGAAATCTTCGGGACGCGACCAAATAAGCTGCACCGGCCTGCCTGCTTTCTGCGCCAGCACCGCCACTTGTTCGGCGATTAGATTGTCGAAGTTCCTGCCGAAACTACCGCCAGCCGCCATCGGGTACAACACCACATCGTCGGCGGATATGCCAATCGCAGATGCGGCGGCGTTCTTTGCCGATTCCGGTGCCTGGGATGCCATCCACAATTCCAACCGCCCCGAACGGAACGCCGCGGTCGCACTGCGCGTTTCAAGCGGGGCATGGACGGCAGGGGAAACCGAATATTCCGCCTGCACAATCCGCGTGCCTGATTCTTTGGCGGCGGCGGCGTCAAACGATCCGGCGGAAAAAATCTTCCAGCCTTTGCCCTTTGAAAACCGGGACGAAATATGCTCGGCCATTTTGCCTGTGTCGGCCAACAGCCCGGTGGTTTCAAAAACCGGCGACATCATATCCAACGCCTGATTTGCCGCCCACCAGTTCGTTGCAAGCGCCGCCAGCCAGTTGCCCGTGCTGATGACATCGACAACGCCGGTGACTTTATCAGCGGCCTTGCGGTTGAACGATTTTAGCCTGGTGTCGCCAATCGGCCCGCCCCGGATGGATGCAAACAGCATGTCGGGCAAACGGATATCACCGGCAAAACTGATGCTGCCGTCGACCTTCGATGCAGCGTCAAGCCGCGGTGCCTCATTGCCCGACAAATGGTTGCTGGGCGAAACATGCAGCGGTACCGGGTCGGGCGGTATCAATTGCGCTGCCGCAGCGACCAATTCGGCAAAGGCAATGCGTTTTGTACCGAATGTCACAAAGCCCTTTTGCGTGGCACAGTTTTCCCATTCGGTATTCCACCGCCGCGCCGCTGCCTGACACAGCAGCACCCGCGCGGTCGCACCCGCTTGCCTGCATGGCGTTTCAAACTGCCGAACCGAGGATGATCCGGCGGTGACCACAAACGCATTGCGGGCGGCAAAATTGTCGATGATTGCCGGGTCAACTTTGGCGGTATCAAAACTCTGGCTCACAAAAGTAGGCGCCCATTCGCGGGCGATTAACGCGTTGGTGAACAACGGGCTTGGCATCGCCGGCTGGATCGCCACGGTGCGCCAGTCAGCGCCCAATTCCCCGGCGACAATTTGTGCCAACAATGTCGATACGCCCTGCCCCATTTCGCTTTGCGGGATCGCCACGATGACCTTGCCGTCCTCTGCGATTTTCAGCCAAGACCCGAATATATGCTCGCCCTTTGCCGCAACCAGGTTCGACCGATATTCGCGCGGCCATAACCCCCATGCAACGATTAAGCCGACACCAACGCCGCCGCCGATCAACAATTTCCGCCGTGTTAAGCCGCTGCCCTCGCCGGTATCATCGTTGGCGTTCATCCGCCCGCTTTCCGGTCGTCGACCCAGTTGCAAACACGCAGTGCCACGGCAGCGAAGGCATCGGCAATCGGCCCGCTGCCCAGCGCCAGAGGAGTGCCTTCGTCGCTGGAATGACGGATGCTAATGTCGAGCGGTATGCGGCCCAAGAACGGCAGGCCCAGTTCTTCCGCCGCCGCCTGCGCCCCGCCGGAACCGAACGGATTGCTCACGTCGCCGCAATTGGGGCAGATATAGCCCGACATGTTTTCCACCATCCCGATGATCGGAACGTTTGCTTGTTCAAAAAAGCTGATCGCGCGCATCGCGTCGATCAACGCCAGATCTTGCGGTGTCGAAATGATCACAGCGCCAACCGGCTTATGTTTCTGCACCATCGACAATTGGATGTCGCCTGTACCCGGCGGCAAATCGATGATGATATCACGCGCCGCACCCCAATGGGCATCGACCAACTGGGAAAGTGCGTTGCCCGCCATCGGCCCGCGCCACGCAATCGCTTGGCCCGGTTTAACCAGCTGCGCCATTGACAGGAATGGCACGCCGCCCGCGCCAATTACCGGATGGAGTTTCTGTTCGCTCGACTCCGGCTTTTGCCCTTCTGCGCCCAACAAGCGCGACTGCGACGGCCCGTATATATCCGCATCGACAAGCCCAACCTTGCGCCCGGCGCGCGCCATCGCCACCGCCAAATTGGCCGACAGCGTCGATTTACCGACCCCGCCCTTGCCGCTGGCGACCGCGATCAACCTTGGCACGATGCGCTCGGCGGTTTGCAAGACGCGGACATTGTTGACCCCGTCCAGCGCCCGCAGACACGCCTCGACATTGCCGGCCAGCGCGGCGCGTTCGCCCGGCGCAACGGCGGACATATCGAGCATCAGCGAAACTGTGCCATTTTCGGCTTTGATACCGCCTGCCTGCGCTCCGTTGATGGGAACAAGCGCGGCAATTATTTCATCTTTGGTAACCATGAAAATGCGAATAGAATCAGAATCACCGGATTGACACTGTTTTTCTTTGCCAAGCGTTCCTATAAAGAGATTATGGACAAAAAATTCACTGAAAAGGCTATACATACGATGGGTTCATCGGGCAACGGACCTTGGGACAATCCCGGGGCAAACGGCGGAAAAAAAGGACCTATTCCGGCTCTTCCAACGGGAGAAGAAGTTAGCGGCGACCAAAAAGGATCGCGCAATCCGTGGGACCCGGTTTCAATTGACGGCGGCAAAGCGGGCAAAAAGCAACGCGGCCCTTCACTCGAAGAACTGCTGCGCCGTGCTGGCGGCGGGGGCGGCGGCAATGGCTGGGGCGGATTACCGCGCCGTTCAGGTGGCCGTTCGATCTGGCCGCTGGTGGCGATTGGCTTCGCCGTCCTGTGGCTGGTGTTCACCAGCGTTCACCGGATGGAACCCGCGCAAAGCGGCGTGGTAACAACATTCGGCAAATATTCGCGGACCGTGGGTTCGGGTATTTCATTCAGTTGGCCTGCGCCGATTGAACGTTTGGAAAAGGTTGATACCGGGCAAGTGCGGACGATTACCATCGGTACGCCGGACAGCACGTCGGAAAACCTTATTCTGACGCGCGATTCAAACGTGATCGACATGGCATATAATGTGCGTTGGAAAATCGACGATCCGGAACGTTATTTGTTCCAGCTCGATAATCCCGATGAAACCGTGACCGAAGTTGCCGAAAGCGCCATGCGC
>JAYUPJ010000134.1:0-3002 GCA_043760195.1 Sphingomonadales bacterium
TCGATTAAATCGGGACTTTTACCGCACTCAAAATTAGGGCAGGAGGATTTTGAGATACTACCCGATGAAAGCATTCCATTTTGACCAAAAAACTGACCCTATTGCGCCACGCCAAATCTGGATGGGACGATCCTGTCGCTCGCGATTTCGACCGGCCATTGAACAAGCGGGGTGAAAAAGCGTCGCGGCTGATCGGGCAATGGATGAAGCAGCAAGAATTGACTTTCGACCGCGTGATTGCCAGCCCCGCTGTGCGTGTGATTGAAACGCTTGACCATGTAATTGGCGGTTATGGCAGCCGCCTTGATCCCAGCTGGGAACGGCGCGTGTATTTGGCTTCGTCGGCAACGTTGATGGATGTGCTGCGGGAGCTGGATGACAGTGCCGAATCGGTGCTGATGGTTGGCCACAATCCGGGACTTGAGGATCTGGTGCTGGATCTGGTGCCTGAAAATTCGGGCAGTGCATTGCGCGATTCGGTTTATGAAAAATATCCGACGGCGGCGATCGCTGAAATTGAATTGCAGCTACCTGTGTGGAGCGGAATTGAACGCGGTCAGGGCGTGCTTACCCGCTTCATTTGTCCGCGCGATCTTGACCCGGAACTGGGACCCGAGGACGAATGACACCAATTGCTTGGAATGATGCGCAGGCTGACGACGCCGATGCGCTCTCGGCTTTGGGCACTGCGACCTTTTTGGCGAGTTTTGCCTATGATCACCCCGGCAAGGCGTTGATTGAATTTTTGAAAGAAATGCATAGCGCGGCATTTTATGCCAGTGTTCTCGCCGACCCGCAATCGCATGTCATTCTGGGCAAGGCGCCGCTGGGCGCTCCGGTTGGATATGCAATGTTGACGGCGCCAGATCATCCCGGCTTGCATCAGTCAGGTGATATCGAATTGAAACGCATATATCTGCTGGGGCCATGGCAAGGCGGCGGAAACGGGCGGACGTTGATGGATCTGGCCTTGGCCGCTGCCAAACGAAGGGGCGCAGGCAGGGTTATCTTGGCGGTGTACGAAGACAATGTTCGCGCGCAGAAATTCTATGCGGACGAAGGATTTACGCATATCGGGGACACCGAATTCTGGGTTGGCGACGTGGTGTTTAAGGATCTGCTCTACGCCAAATCCATTTGACCGCGCAGCAAGACAGGCCGGGCAGCTAAGCCGCGATTAACGCTGCTGCCAACCGGTCCCGTATTGCGCGGATCTGATCTACCGAAATTGTGCCGATGGTCGCCGGGGTGGACGAAGGTATCGCAGCAGCAGCGGGAGCCGAGGCCGGAGCTGCGCCGCCACGCGTTAAAAACTGCCGCGCGCCTTTTATGGTATAGCCCTCTTGGCCCAACAACCGCTGGATCGTCGTCAGCATTTCCACGTCTTCGGGGCGATAATGCCGTCTGCCGCCCGCCCGTTTCAATGGCTTAAGCATCGGGAATTGTTCTTCCCAATAGCGCAATATGTGGGTCTTAATTCCCAGCAACTGCGCCATTTCACCAATCGTGCGAAAGGCTTCCGATGACTTTTCCAAGCGGTCTCTCCGTTCCAACATGAACCATTTCAGCGTTTACTTTACGCGCTGGCGCATGCCCTGACTAGCACGGAAAGTAAGCACCCGGCGCGGGGTGATGGGAACCTCTATGCCGGTCTTTGGATTGCGGCCGATACGTTGGCCCTTGTCACGAAGGACGAAAGTTCCAAAGCCCGAAATTTTGACATTTTCGCCGCCGATTAAAGCGTCGGTCATGTGATCCAGAATGGACTCGATCATCGCCGATGAATCGGCACGCGACAATCCAATTTGCCGGTTCAAATTTTCAGCCAAATCGGCCCTTGTTAACGTTCCTGTGTCTGCCATGTAAAATGCCCTCCTGTAATTCTCATCCTCAGATATTCGTTACTATAAACCTATTTTCAGCAATGTAAATTTGTCTATTTGTGCCAAGGAAATTATGATTACATGCGGACAACAGACGCGCCCCAGGTGAAACCGCCGCCCATCGCCTCCAGCACCACGATATCGCCGGGCTTTATCCTGCCATCACGCACGGCAACGTCGAGCGCCAATGGCACAGACGCAGCCGACGTGTTTGCGTGCTGGTCGACCGTAACCACCACTTTGCTCTTGTCGAGGCCAAGTTTGCGGACCGTGGCATCAATGATCCGTACATTGGCTTGATGCGGAACCACCCAATCAACGTCGGCTGCGGCAATTCCTGCGACATCCAGCGTTTCATGCATCACCGACGCCAGGTTGGTTACGGCATGACGAAACACTTCCTGACCCTTCATCCGCAACTTGCCAACGGTTCCCGTGGTTGACGGGCCGCCGTCGACATAAAGCAGTTGATTATAGCGGCCATCGGCATGCAGCTTCGTTGCTAGCGCGCCGCGAACACCGACTTCTCCAGACAAGACTATTGCGCCCGCTCCATCGCCAAACAATACGCAGGTGGTGCGGTCCTCCCAATCGACAATGCGGCTGAATGTTTCCGAACCTATGACCAGCGCGTTGTTGGCGGAACCGGCGCGAATCATACTTTCGGCGACCGAAAAGGCGTAAAGAAAGCCGGAGCATACTGCCGCGACATCGAACGCGACCCCGCCATGATGGCCCAATTGGTCCTGAACAATCGTGGCTGTGGCCGGGAATGTTTGATCCGGCGTGGCGGTGGCAACGATGATCAGATCAATGTCTGCCGCGGTCATTGCCGCAGCTTCCAACGCATTGCGCGCCGCTTGGGTGGCAAGCGAAGCCGTCGTTTCGTCGGCGTTTGCGATATGCCGGAATTTAATTCCGGTACGTTCGGTGATCCATTCATCCGACGTATCCACCCGCTGCGTCAGTTCAGCGTTTGAAACGCGGTTTGCCGGCAAGGCCGAACCGGTTCCTTTGATAACGGCGCGAAGTTTTGGTTCATTCATGTGGGCACACTCACAACTGCATCGGAAACCGATCTCAAATCTTTCGCGATCCGCGCCGTAATGTCTTCTTCAA
>JAYUPJ010000135.1:0-6695 GCA_043760195.1 Sphingomonadales bacterium
CTGGTCCACGCAAGAGAAGATCGACGCAATTGTCGCGCGTACCCGCAGCGGCGGCGGCGAGATTGTTGGCCTGCTCGGCAATGGCAGCGCCTATTACGCACCCGCCACATCGGCGATTGCGATGGCCGAGAGCTTCCTGAAAGATAAAAAACGCTTGCTGCCATGCGCGGCAAACCTGACCGGTCAATATGGCGTCAACGACCTATATGTCGGCGTGCCCGTAGTGATCGGCGCAGGCGGCGTAGAACGCATTGTCGAAATCGAATTGAAAGCCGATGCCAAGGTGAACTTTGACGTGTCGGTCGATGCGGTAAAGGAATTGCTAACGGCGTGTAAAGCGATTGAGCCGAGTTTGGCGTGAACTTGACTTGCATCAATCCTGCGGGATCGTTCATTCGCGCAATTTACTTGGCAGCTTTTTTGGTTGTGGCAACGACAAGCTGTTCTCAGTCTAAGCAAACGGACCCTACCATCATGCTCTCATCTTTTGAAAAGATTTGCTTGGGAAATACCGCCGTTGATCGGCTTGTTCGGAGTGCCCGCAGCGAAGGCTGGGAAGACATTAACTACCGAGGCAATAGCTATTTCACATCATTCAAAAAAAATCTCGATGCTAAGGGTACAATGCTTGAAATCAGGGGCTTTGAAAAAGAAAGCCTGAGTTTGTTGTTATATCGTCATCGACATAACACAAGTGGCAACGTGACTATTATTGGATGTGATATAGTTGACATGAGCGGTGCTACAGAAATCGATAATCCAGCATTGGAAGCTGCTTTTGGACCGCTTAGCGAAGCCAACAAGCTACCTCATCTGGATGCTTCAGGCCTAGTTATGCGAACTTGGCTGGCTTGGACCAAAGATCCGCTCAAGCGCATAATCTATATCCGTGACACAAATGATTGGCAAAACACCCCTAGTGAAACTGCCGGAAAAACGGTTCTGCGGGCGTCGTGGGACGACCGAAAATAAAGGAAATATAATGTCCATCCTTATCAACAAGCATACCAAGGTCATCACCCAGGGCATGACCGGCGCGACCGGGACTTTCCATACCGAACAGGCGTTGGCTTATGGCACGCAGATGGTGGGCGGGGTTACGCCGGGCAAGGGCGGGACGACGCATATCGGGCTGCCGATGTTCAACACAGTGTTGGAGGCCAAGCAGACCACCGGCGCGGATGCCAGCGTTGTTTACGTGCCGCCGCCGTTTGCTGCGGACTCGATACTTGAAGCCATCGACGCTGAAATCCCGCTGATCGTGTGCATTACCGAGGGCATTCCGGTGCTCGACATGGTCCGCGTGAAACGCGCACTTTCCGGCTCAAAATCGCGGCTGATCGGGCCAAACTGCCCCGGCGTCTTGACGCCAAACGAATGCAAAATCGGCATCATGCCCGGCAGCATCTTCATGGCAGGCTCGGTTGGCGTTGTATCGCGTTCGGGCACGCTCACTTATGAAGCCGTGTTCCAAACCACCGCCGAGGGCCTAGGCCAAACCACAGCGGTGGGCATTGGCGGCGATCCTGTCAACGGCACCAACTTCATCGATATGCTGGAATTGTTCCTGGCCGATGATGCGACCAAATCGATCATCATGATCGGCGAAATTGGCGGCGACGCGGAGGAAATGGCGGCACAATTCCTGATCGACGAAGCCAAAAAGGGCCGCAAGAAACCGATGGCTGGTTTCATCGCCGGAATCTCTGCGCCTCCGGGCCGCCGCATGGGCCATGCCGGAGCCATCGTATCGGGCGGCAAGGGCGACGCGGAAAGCAAGATTGCCGCGATGCAGGCTGCGGGTATCAGGATGTCGGCCAGCCCAAGCGAGCTGGGCAAGACATTGGTGGCTGAGCTGAAGGGTTGAGAACCAAAATCCTCTCCATCGACTTGCGATGGGGAGGTGGCAGCCGATGCGCCTAGCATCGGATGACGGAGGGGCCTTCGACGTTGCTGACCCCTCCCCCACCCTGCGGGTGGTCCCCCTCCCCATCGCAAGTCGATGGGAAGGAAAAAGGAATGGATTATGGGTATCGAAAACCAAGAATTTGCAGCGGAAACCGAATCCGAACGCGGCCCTAGCTGGGCGCGGGCGCACTGGCCGCTGGGCATTACCGACGACCTAACCGGCGCGATGGACCCGACGCAGATGGCGGTCGAGATCAAAGCGGCAGCAAAGGCGGCGGGCAAGCCGATCGCCGATAATGACGTTGCGGCGGCGTGCGGCGATTCGATCCGCGCGATGTTGCTGATCCGCACGTTCCGCGTGCGCGGGCATCTCGCCGCCAATCTCGATCCGCTTGGCATGGTCAGTCAGGAAATACCCGCCGACCTGACACCCGAATATCACGGCTTTGCCGGCGACGCGCAAGACAAACGGGTGTTTGTCGGCGGCAATCTGGGGCTTGAATGGACCACCGTTCGCGAGCTGATCGACATATTGCGCGCCAATTATTGCGGCACCGTCGGCCTGGAATATATGCACATTTCCGACATTGAGGAACGCCGTTTCCTGCAAGACCGGATGGAGGGCAAGGACGCAGCCATCGAGTTTTCGCCCGAGGGCAAAAAAGCGATCCTCGGCAAAGTCATCGAAGCCGAACAGTATGAAAAATTCCTGGGCCGCAAATATGTCGGCACCAAACGCTTTGGTCTGGACGGCGGCGAAGCAATGATCCCCGCGCTGGAAAGCATCATCAAATATGGCGGCGCATTGGGCGTGCGCGAGATTGTATACGGCATGCCGCACCGGGGCCGCCTGAACGTGCTCGCCAACGTGATGGGCAAGCCGTATCGCACCATCTTCCACGAATTTTCCGGCGGCAGCTCCAACCCCGATGATGTCGGGGGATCGGGCGATGTCAAATATCATCTGGGCACCAGCACCGACCGCGAATTTGACGGGATCAAAGTGCACATGTCGCTGGTTCCCAACCCGTCGCATTTGGAGGCCGTGAACCCCGTGGTGTTGGGCAAGGTCCGCGCCAACCAAACCGCGCGCGGCGATTTGGGTAAGCATGAACTCGTCTTGCCAGTATTGCTGCACGGCGATGCTGCTTTTGCCGGGCAAGGTATCGTTTGGGAGTGCCTCGGCTTTTCCGGCATTCGCGGATACAATACCGGCGGCTGCATCCATTTCATCGTCAACAATCAGGTCGGTTTTACCACCAGCCCGCAATTTGCGCGCAGCTCGCCCTATCCATCGGACGTCGCCAAAGGCGTGCAAGCACCGATTTTCCACGTCAACGGCGACGATCCCGAAGCGGTGACTTTCGCTTGCAAAATGGCCATCGAATTCCGCCAGAAATTCCACCGCGATATTGTAATCGACATGTGGTGCTATCGCCGGTTCGGCCATAACGAGGGCGATGAACCCAGTTTCACCCAGCCGTTGATGTACAAAATCATCAAAGGCAAACCCGGCGTGAGCGAGGGCTATGCCGCCCGCTTGCAAGCCCAAGGCGTGATCGACGGCGAATGGGCGGCGGCACATGCGGCGCAATTCGTCGCGCTATTGGAAGAAGAGTTTACTGCCGGGCAAAATTACAAAGCCAACCAAGCCGACTGGTTTGGTGGCCGCTGGACCGGACTGTCAAAGCCAGCCGATCCCGAAACTGCACGCCGCAATGTGAAAACCGGTATCCCCAAAAAATTGCTCGAAGGGTTGGGGCGTACCCTGACCACGGTGCCAGACGGTCATAACATCCACCCGACATTGAAACGGGTGCTCGATGCCAAAAAGGCGATGTTTGCAACCGGGACCAATTTCGATTGGGCAACCGGGGAAGCATTGGCATTTGGATCATTGCTGTCCGAAGGTTTTGGCGTGCGGTTGTCGGGTCAAGATTCGGGACGCGGGACATTCAGCCACCGTCATGCGGTCTGGGTCGATCAAACCACCGAGAACAAATATGTGCCGCTATCGACATTACCCCATGGCCGGTTCGAGGTTTACGACAGCCCCTTGTCGGAATTTGGCGTGCTCGGATTCGAATATGGATTTGCCGGGGCCGAGCCGAAAAGTCTGGTAATGTGGGAAGGGCAGTTTGGCGATTTCGTCAACGGCGCGCAAACCATCATCGACCAGTTCATTGCGTCGGGTGAAAGCAAGTGGCTGCGCGCCAACGGGCTCGTCATGCTGCTGCCCCACGGCTATGAAGGCCAAGGACCTGAACATAGCTCTGCGCGGTTGGAGAGATTTTTGCAGCTTTGTGCCGAGGATAATATCCAGGTTGCCAATTGCACCACTCCGGCGAATTATTTCCACCTGCTTCGCCGTCAGATGCAACGGTCATTCCGCAAACCGTTGATCGTCATGACGCCAAAATCGCTGTTGCGTCACAAGCTTGCCGTGTCCAGCGTTGAGGATTTTATGGATGAAAGCCATTTCATGCGGATATTGTCCGATCCGCAGGCTCCCGCAGATACGGATGTGAAGCGGCTCGTTTTGTGTTCCGGCAAAGTCAGTTATGATTTGATGGAGGCGCGTAATGCAGCAGGCGACAAGAACACCGCCATCGTGCGCCTTGAACAGCTATATCCGTTTCCCGGTGAGCCTTTGGTCGTGCGGCTACAGCGGATGACGAATTTGGAAGAAGTCGTCTGGGCGCAGGAAGAACCGAAGAATAACGGCGCTTGGTCCTTTGCCGAACCCTATTTGGAAGACTGTCTGGCAAAGGCAAAACTGGGTCCCGTTCGGGCGCGTTATGCGGGGCGCAGCGCCAGCGCATCGACCGCCACCGGTCTTGCCAAACGCCATCAAGCCGAACAGGCCGCACTGGTTGCCGATGCATTGGGGCATAATGTGCGCGCCGAAATCCGCCGTCAAAGAAAAGGGTAGAATCCCATGAGCACTGAAATAAAAGTCCCGGCATTGGGCGAATCCATTTCCGAAGCCACATTGGGCCAATGGCTGAAAAAGCCCGGCGAAGCAGTGGCCTTGGACGAGGCTATCGCGAGCCTTGAAACCGACAAGGTCGCGATTGAGGTCGGCGCACCAGCCGCCGGTATCATGGGCGCTTATGCGGTCAATGAAGGCGATACGGTGAACGTTGGCGCGGTGATTGGCAGCATCGACGCCGGTTCCGGCGCAGCAGCTATCCCCGCTGCTGCAACGCAAATGGTCGCCACCATAGCGGTGCCTGCTGCTGTTGCGGTGGGAAATACCGATCTGCCGTTGTCACCTTCCGTGCGCCGTTTGGTGTTGGAACTGGGCATCGATCCGTCGAAAATCAAAGGCACCGGCAAAGACGGCAGGCTCAGCCGCGAAGACGTGCTGGCGGCGGCCAAGGGTGCGGTTGAACCGGCTTCTGCGGCGAGTGTCAATACGGCCACTCCCGCCTCCATTTCCGATAAGCGCGGCGATAAGCGCGGTGAAGAGCGCGGCGAGGAGCGTGTGCGGATGACGCGCCTGCGCCAAACCGTCGCCAAGCGGCTCAAGACGGCGCAGGAAACGGCTGCGTTGCTGACGACGTTCAACGATGTCGACATGACCGAAGTGATCGCTGCGCGCGCAAAGTATAAGGATCTGTTTGAAAAGAAGCACGGCGTCCGATTGGGCTTCATGGGCTTTTTCACAAAGGCGGTGGCGCTTGCCGCGCGCGACGTTCCCGCCGTCAACGCGCAAATCCAAGGTGATGAAATCGTCTATTTCAACTATCTCGACGTATCGGTCGCGGTCAGCGCGCCTAATGGCCTAGTCGTGCCCGTGATCCGCAATGCCGAGGCGATGTCCTTTGCCGAAATCGAAAAGGCCATCGGCGATTTCGGGGCCAAGGCCAAGGCCGGGACGCTGACCATGGCCGATATGGAGGGCGGCACTTTCACGATCAGCAATGGCGGCGTGTTCGGGTCGCTGATGTCCACCCCGATCATCAACCCGCCGCAATCGGCCGTGCTCGGCCTGCACCGGATCGAGGACCGCCCCGTCGCGCTGAACGGGCAGGTTGTCATCCGGCCGATGATGTACCTCGCACTCAGCTACGACCACCGCCTGATCGACGGCCGCGAAGCGGTTACCTTCCTTAAAAGCATCAAGGAAGCTATTGAGGATCCGACAAGGTTGTTGATTGATTTGTAGGGAGCGACTTATGGGAATGGTATTATGCCTGCGTTTGGCCAGTAGCGATGATATAAGCCGTCTTACAGCAGCACCTGATCAGATATACGACTTCATCGTTTCCGAGGAAGGATATCATTCTGGGGGCAGCCTAGAATTTGACAAAGAATGGCATGCTGTACATTTTTTGCTTACAAAATCTGCAGGTTCGACGGATAATCCACTTAGTATTTTGCTTGGTAGTGGCACAGAGCTTGGACCAGATCATGGGTATGGGCCTGCGTGGTTAACTTCTGCGGATAAATTAGCTGAGTTTAGCGACGCGATCTCCAAAGTAAGCAACGAAACATTAATTGCTGAATATGATTCAGTCCAGTTGGTTCAGGAAGAAGTTTATCTAGGTGAAACGCTCAATGAAGAGGGACCGGAAGCTCTCGAGTTCTTAATTGAGCATGTCGACAAACTTCGTAAGTATGCAGCATACGGAAAATCAATAAATTCCGCATTATTTAGCGTGATAACATAAGTCTGGACCTTAGAAATGACTGACACACCTTACGACCTTATCGTTATCGGCGCTGGCCCCGGCGGTTATGTTGCCGCGATCCGTGCGGCGCAGTTGGGCCTGAAAACGGCG
>JAYUPJ010000136.1:0-19539 GCA_043760195.1 Sphingomonadales bacterium
TCCCAGCGCGCGCCATGCGCCTTTGAACTCGTCGATCTCGGCAATCAGCGAGAGCATTTGCGGCGTGATCGCCAGCGAGGCGGTGTTGATGGCCATATCCATATTTATACCCATAAATATCCATAATTGCAACTATATCCGCAAATCGACCCGTAAATATCCAAAGCCTTTCGCTCGGCATCGCGGCGGCCATAAGCCGACGCGCCGCTGATAGACCGATGGCAAAGGCATCGGGCTAGGCCCGTCCCTAGGGACGGGCCGCGAAAAGTTGCGTGAGCGTCAGAACATTTCGATCTGGTCACGCATCGGATCCCAGAATCCGATGTCGAGCGGACGCTGTTGGCGACGAGGCTGCATCGGCTGATTGGCGAGCCAGCCAAGTCGCTCCACCATGCTGACGGGCGCAACACCCGCCATCATTATCTGCTCGGAGTCGGGCGGCACGATCTGCGGCAGGGTCTTGCGCTTGGTCACGGCTGCCCCCTCAATATTCATCGGCAAGCATGATGGTCAGCACCCGCCGCGTGATGGCAGGGTTCGCAGCATCCTCGCTGCCAAACTGCAAATCGCGGTCGAAATAATCGAATTTCCAGAACACCCGCTCGCGCTCATCATCACGCAATCGCGGGCGCTCGGTCGTCCATCGTCCGTCGCCAAGCTGATAAACGCACCCGAAGTCGCGTTCGCCGTGCGGGTCGCAACCTTCGTCAAAGGCGTCATAGGTTTCGATAAGTTCGCGGACACAGGATTGATCAGACGCAGACAGCGACCGAAAACCAACGGTGGCAACGGCGGTGCAAGCTACCCCCATCGCGCTGCGGGCCAAGTCGTTCAAACGCGCAATCCGCGCCGTCTGTTCGCGCGCTGTAGCAAGGGCGCTCATTGCCCCCGCCCCCTGCGCGTTTCGCAAATCAGGATCAGCGCCCCGAAATCTTCGCGCTCGCCAAGCCGGTCGGCAATCTTGCGAACACAGGCAATCGGCAAGCCGTTCTCATCGGCAATACCGCGCAAATAATCGTCGCGGGTCTCGGCCCCGCACTCACGATACATCAACTGCAAATCACACATTTCCTGCCTCCTCTTGGGCTGAAAGCCGCATCGCTCTGCGACATGCGGCTCTGCCTTCCGGCGAGGATGGGAGGGGGAGGGAAAGCTGAATCGTTGCCCTGGCGCGGGCCAGCGGGCGAAGCCCGCCACACGGGGGCGACTATTCTGCTTCGGGAAATGAGAGGGCAAAGCCCTTGGCGTTCCCGCCGAACAAGGAAAAGGAGGCGATCAGCCTCCCCTCAGCCGCAACGCGGCACAGAAACGACACCCTTGCATGGCGCGACGCCGCCGGATGCCCTGCTGGCGAGCGCCGAGCGGACATAGATGTTGCGCGAAAAGCGCAGCTCCGCCATGTCCGCGACAGCGTGAGACCAGCGGGCGTTCGGCCAGTCGAGAGGCGAGAGTGCCAGCGGGTTAGCTCAAAAACGCCGCCCCCCCAGGAGCGTAGCGGGAAAGAGTGCGACCTTGGAAATTCCCGCTCATTGTCCTGCGCTCCTGATCGTTACCGGAACGGCCAAGACTAAAGGCTTGGTGCGCGTGAGCGCATAGAGCGGGTCGCCGTTAGGCAGCGCCCAGCACCTGTCTGGCTGTTATCGCAACGCCGGTCTGTTGCACTATCCACGTCGGTTTCTCATAATAAAATTGCATCTTGAATGAACCTTGTGTCTGGTCAGCACGACTACTGATGTGATTGTAGTTTCGCAGTGATCTTAAAGGGAGGGGTATCGATGGGCATTCAACAGGAAAAGGGCGGTTTTGCTTTAAGAAGTGCCATCAGCGCCGTGGCCCAATTAGTGGCTTCCTTCTGGAAACCTATGCTCGTTGCGGCGCCTTTGATCGGGACGGCACTGTTCTTCGCATCAGGCACGCAAGCCCAAACAAGCGGTAGTGCGGCACCGTCTGCCACGACTTCTGCGAATGGGCCAGTGGCACCAGAAGCGGCACGGACCGGCCGACCGAAAATAAAAACGAAAACGGCAACAAATGGTCGCTTAGCCAATCCACCACCCACGACCGATCCGGCCACTACGGCACAGACAACTGCGCCTATTGCCCCCATTGACGCACCGGATGCCGCGCGGACGGGGCGGCCCAAAGTAAGGGATAAGACACCCATGGATACTAGCCGCGTGGAGAACCCAACTCCAGCGACTGAACCAGTCGCTGCCCCAGTGGCGGAGCGCACGGGCCGCCCCAAAGAACGGGATCCGACACCGACTAATGATCGGGTAGCGAACCCAACGCCCGCTCCCACTGAAAAGCGGCGAAAGGGACCGAAGGTAAGAGATGATCCCGTCCGCGACACTAGCCGCACTGGACGCCCGAAGGAGAGGGATGACAGCGTTCGAACCCACACGAAGCGGTCACGCGCGACGACGCCGGGTCGTGGTTCCAACCTCTTGCTCCCCGCCCTAGGCGGCGCAGCAGCAATCGCCGCCATCATTGTGGCAACAAGCGGGAACGATAGGCCAACGAGTCCTTGAGCGGATAAGTCGACCGCCCCACCGTCAATCGTTTTTCACATCACCGCAGAAAAATCTTGCACCCAATTGAACCTTTTCTGCTCCGCTACCGACTGAGGATTGCAACTTCAACAAAGGGACTTTGATGGCACGGTAGTTAGCTACCCGCTTAAAATGTTAAGGCGAGGAAATAGGCATGAACCAAGTTCTTAAATATCGGATTGAGCGCGAACCCGACCTAGCGCTCAGCGTTCGCGGTAGCGCCAATGGCTGGAATTTGCTTCCATCAAAAATGAACGCGAGCATGGTGACATCGTCACCTGCCGGACATTTGCTCACGACAGCACAAGTTCAAGCGATCCTCCCGTTAGCAACGCAAAAGGGTTCAGCACCACAGAGCGGTGGTTTGTTTGACCCACTTTACGATAGGCTATTAAAATTGTTCGCTGCACAAGATTTTTCAGCGATGGATAAGGCTGCTTCAGGCTTCCTCAAGCAACATCCGATCTCCTCATTTCAAAGTTTAAGCGCAGCAGATCAACGAATTCGACGCTTCTTTCAATACAAGGGCAAGGCATCGACCAATGCCGAACGGATTGCTCTCATCGAAAGCCTGACGGAACAAGAACAAGCTGTCTGGTCTCGCTCAGCCCACTCACGGATTGACCTCGAAAAGGCTCAAACGCTGGCAACAGCAGTAAGTGGAATAAAGCCACCGCGCGGGGTTGATCTGATTGGCGGCTTACGCGCAGACCTCGCCTTTGCTACGCTTCAGGCCTGTTATGCAGGAATGCCAAAGCGCTCCAAGCCGTGCGAGCTGCCGAATTCCTTTGTCGACCATGTCCTTGAGCTAAAGCCATTTCTGCCGCCGTTCGTGTTCGAACTAGAAATTTGTAAAACCCGCGGCGAACAAGATGACAATACACGCGGTTTGTTGGGGCAGCGACTTGAACGCCTCAAATCTTTTAACAGCAAGGTGCGAACGGCGGTCGGCCAAGTTAAGGCTGGGCATGGCAAAGACAGCGAGGCTAACACCGTTGTCGCCGGCGAAGACAAGGACAGCGCAGCAGGCACGCTCGGACACAGAAGCAATTGCGATTGCAAATGCAGTGATGCAGCTTGCGTTCCCATTGATCCATGTTGCGGCGAAGTGCGCTGGTACATCACTGACCTTCTGACGCTGAAAGACCGAACTTGGTGTTACAAGCCATCCGACATCGCCTATATCGAAAACGTGGCACCATACGAAACGCGTATCCGCACTCATGGCCACACCCGAACGGTCGTCGAATCGAGTGAAGACGAGACCAATTCCAGCCGCGAAGAATCGCTCGATCATCAGGTTTCTGACCGATTCAGCCTACAAACCGAATTGACCAATAACCTCAAGTCCAGTCTCGATGTCGATGCCAAGCTGCATTATGGCAAGAAGGACGGTCCCTATTCCTTCGATCTAAACGTTCGCGGCTCACTCTCAAAAGAGACTGCCTACCGCGAAGCGCGTGAACAAGTCCGCGAGCAGGTGGAGCACGCCACGCTCAAAATGCAGGTGCAGACCCGCAAGTTGCGGAGCCGAACGGTCACAACTCAGCAGACCGAGACCAACAAGCACAAGTTCAAGAACACCACCGCAATCGCCGCAGTATCAAAATATTTTTGGGTCACGCAGGAGAAACGCGGCCAGTTATTTAGCCACGGTCCGCGACTGCATATCGACATGTTGGTGCCAAGCCCGGCGATGCTGTTCTGCAAGATGGAGGAGATGAAACGTAAGGCCGGCGAGCCCCAAGGGCCGGGCGATCAGCCGGTGGAGCCAGGGACCGATGTGAGTGACAGATCAGGAAGCACCTTCGTCCCACTGACTCCGAAAGACATCCGGCGCGAGACCTATGTAGCACTGGCCGGGAAGTACGGCGTGTTTGGCTACGACGAACCACCCCCAGAGGTAGCCGATGGGGTCACGCAAACGCTCGGAGTGCAGGGGACCGCAAAGGACGGGTCGGTCACGGTCACTATCCCGGCAGGCTACACCGCGACCAAGATGGACTTGACCTCTGACGACGTCAAAACGCACACTTCTGGCAACTGGATTTCGCTAAAGTTTGGCGGCGAGGTGGTCAAATACATCGTTGGAACCGGCAACTCTCCAGGATCGGTCGCACTGTCGGAGCGGAACAGTGGATCGGCCGTCATTTCCAAAGGCGCGTTTACGCTTGGCAAGTCGTCGATTGGCGTGGTGCTGACCCTCACCCCCGATCCGCCTGTGCAGCCCGACCTAACTCCCTGGCAAAACTCGGTCTACGCTCTGATCATGAAGCAGTATCAGGCGGACCTTGAAAAATGGGAAGGGAAGCAAGCCGACTACGAGGCAGCGCTCAAGGCTTACAACGCCGCTCAGGATGACAAGATCAAGGGCCGCCATCCCTTCGCGTGCGAAGAGATCATGCGGACCGAGATGAAGCGCTCAGCAATCTTTATGATGTGCGGTGAGATAAACTGGCCCGACGTGATGAATATGGATTCGGAGATGTGCCATTTTCCCTGGCCCAATCGGACCAAGTCCGATGTCGCGACCAACGAATGGTATTTTTTCGACCGCGCCTTCGACTGGAACCTCGCCAGCTTCACCTTTTACGACTATTTTCGCAATCCAGTATGCAAATGGGTTGATTCCTATGAGCCTGATGAGCAGAATTTTCTATTCAAGGCATTTTTACGCGCAGGCTATTGTCGGGTGATGATCCCGGTTGCGCCGGGAATGGAAGAAGACGTTCAAGACTACCTCCAATCCGGTGGCCTATGGGGTGATACGGGTACCTGGCCGCACAACCCGAGTGACCCGCGCTGGATCAGTGTGGTCGATGAGATCAAGCACGCACGCGGTTGTTTCCAGCAGGATCGCGAGGCTCATGTCGAGGCCTATCCAGACCTCGTGACCGGGTTGTTCGATAGTCAGATTAAGGTGTTCACTGACCGCTATTGGGACATTGGCTCTGGAGGTGGGATCGATCAGGATGAGATTAACTTGGAGCTGGATCACCAGATTTACATCGATGGCATCGAATACCGAATTACCAGCCTCGTCGCCGATCCTAACAGCCTTGCTTACAATGCATTGATCCCCAACCAGATGAGCTGGCTTTTGGGCCTCGACCGCAAGATTGAGTTTGCCCCATGGATCGATCCCGATGCTGCCACTCCGTTGCTCAAGCCCTACAACTGGGCAGTCGGCGCAAAATACGTCGGCGCGCCGTTCCACTTTGAGTTGCCGACTGACCTGATTTGGATCGGCGATCAGGCAAACGCGTGCCTGCCATGCTATCCGATCGATTGCGTGTGCGAGAAGGCACCAGAGCAATTGCCCGCGCTCGCAGACAATACTGACTATGATTGCGACTGCAAGGACAAGCCACACGCGGAGGACGAGTGATGTATGTTCAAAGCGATGGTAGGCCGGATGGTGCGCAAGGGTCGACATACCAAGGGCCCACAGACAGACCTGAAGCTCAAGCCAAGCCGAGGAATAAAATACAAATAATCATTCAATCAATCATTAGAAAAACCGATACCAGTGCTCAGGAAGGTGTAAAGAGTACTCAATTATTCATATTCGATGGAGAATATCATAGATCTGATGATGGGCAATTGAGGCAATATCTAACAACATATAGCGTTGGTACCACACACATCCCCTGCTTTGGCGAGAAAGAGGGTGTACGAAATTCATTCGATGTTACTGATTTTTTGCACAAATCTGAAGTATTGAACTTCTGGATGACCGGGGAAACTGCTTCTGCCGTTCGTTTTCTTCCAAATATAAATTACAAGATGTACTTTGTAATAGATCAAAAAAACAAAATATTTACAATTTCTGGGTCAAATGATGGATACCCGAGTTTTGTTGCTTTTATCAAAGATGGCGATAGCGCAATGAAAAAGATTTATGACTGCCAGCAAGGATATCTTACAGAGCTGTTCGGATCGGGTGGCTCGAAAGATGTAAAAATATCTGAGTCAGGAAGTTATTAGTCGAATTATCAAAATTGATGAACCTATGTGAACTCAAAAGAAGCTTAAAGTTTGACCCAAATGCTACTCCTCCCGCATCGGCAGCTTTCTCCTCCTGCTGCTGCGCCAGCAGCCAGATTTTCCCTCGTTTCAACAAGTAGCGCGTTGACGCAGGCATCGCTGGAGGTTGGAACGTGAAAAGTAGAGTGCAAAATCAATTGGGCATAAGCATCCACCCGTTCGCCGCCCTATCTTTGCTCGCCAGCTTCTTACTGTTCTTTGTCCAGCCGCTGATCGCCAAAATCGCGCTGCCCCAACTCGGCGGGAATGCGGCGGTTTGGACGAGTGCGATGGTGGCGTTTCAGTTGTTGTTGCTGGTGGGCTATGGATATGCGCATTGGTTGCTGACGCTCACGCGGCGGTGGCAGGTTTTGGTGCATATTGCGCTGCTAGCTATTGCCATGATCTGGCTACCTTTGGGGCTGGATGCGGCGGGTGCGCCGTCGGGGGATGCGTTGCTGTATTGGGTGCCGTGGCAGGTTGCAGCGGCGGTTGGGCCGTTGTTCGTGCTGCTGGCGGCAAAGGCTCCTTTGTTGCAGGGCTGGCTGCGCGATAGGAGCGGGGCGGAGCCATACGGGCTGTATCGTTTTTCCAATGTCGGCAGTTTTCTCGGGCTTCTGGCATTTCCGCTGATCGTTGAGCCGCTGACGCCGGTGTCGGTGCAAACGACTGCATGGTCGGCGGGCTTCGTGCTGTTCGCTGCGTTATCGCTTTGGCTGATGTTCGCCACACGACCCCAAAACACGTGGCAAGCGCCCACCGCACACGCCCCACCAGCAAAGCCTACACGCCCCGATTGGCAAAAGGCGGCGCACTGGATCATACTGTCCGCCATCCCCTCGGGCCTGATCCTGTCCACCACCACGCACATCACGACCGACATTATCGCGATGCCCTTGCTCTGGGTCTTGCCGCTAGCGCTCTATCTGTTGAGCTTTATTCTAGCGTTTTCGGATACCGCGCCGCTGGTAGACTGGGCCGCGCATTATGCCGCGCCAATCATCGCCGCCTTGGCCTTGATCGCCTTGTCCACCGAAGCGTTTGAGGTTTACGTCACCGGCCCAGCGGCCTTGGCGCTTCTGTTCATCGCCAGCTTGTCGCTCCACCGCAGGCTATACCTCGCGCGGCCCGATCCATCGGCGCTGACCGCATTCTATCTGTTGCTCGCGGTCGGCGGGGCCATTGGTGGCATCTTCGTGGCCGTCATCGCGCCGTTGGTCTTTGACTGGAACTACGAGTTTCCATTGCTTGCGCTTGCAGCGGTTGTGTTTGCCGCTGGCTACACGAGCCGCGAAGCCAGCCTGTGGCAATGGGGCGCGGCGCTGGCGGTCACACTGATCGCAAGCGCGCTGGCAATGGGTTGGCTTGACGACACTGCTTTGTGGGTCGCCGCATTGCTCATCACGATGATCTGGATCGTCTGCCATCATCGTTGGCTGACCATCATCAGCGTGTCAGCCGCGCTGATCGGTCTGGCAGGGATTGATCCGCTGGTGCTTAGCTGGAACGGCCTGCGCCAACGCAGCTATTTCGGCATTTATACCGTGCGGGAAAATGAAACCGGCACGCTGCGGACCTTTGCGTATGGAACCACACTCCACGGCGCGCAGAAACTGGAGGCCGGAAAGCTGCTGGAGCCGACCACTTATTTCGGCCCGCAATCTGGCGCGGGTCAGATACTCTCCGCTGCGCCAAAACTCTATGGTGAAGGCGCACGGATTGGTGTGCTTGGTCTCGGCGTCGGAACCTTGGCCTGTTACGCAAAGCTGGGGCAGGTCTGGTCCTTCTATGAAATCGACCCGCTGGTGATTGATATTGCCCGCAAACAGGGCTGGTTCACGTTTCTGGTCAATTGCACGCCCAATGCCGCGATGCACATTGGCGATGCGCGCCTGACGCTCGCCAAGCAGCCCGCCGCCGCGCTCGATATTCTTGTCATGGATGTGTTTTCATCCGATGCCGTGCCCACGCATTTGCTGACGCGAGAAGCGTTTGCGATTTACGACCGCGTGCTTGCGAAGGACGGCGTTCTGCTGATCCATATTTCCAACCGCTATCTCGATCTGGAGCCGGTGTTGGCCAGCGAGGCCAAAGTGCGCGGATGGGCCTCCGCGATCATCACGCAACGCGTGACACAGGAACAAATTGATGCGGGCGAGACAACGTCGGTCTGGGTGATGATGGCGCGGTCTAAGGTTGGGTTGCAACGGGCGCGCAATGCGGTGCCGCAGGGGGCGACTGTCCAAAACAGTGAATGGCGACCGCTCGCTCAACAGCAAGGCTTTACCCGCTGGACTGATGAATTTGGATCAATTCTGCATCTGATCAAAAGGCCCGATCAGGCGAAGTGAAGCATCGGCTGATATTGGCGGTTATGGACTGGCTGGCCGGTCATTGCCGCTGGAAACCACCAACGCCAAAACGGTGGCCGCACCGAGCGCGCCGATAATCAGCGGTGTTGTTGCCGTGCGACCGTGACTGCCATCGCCTTTCGGTCCTTCTTTTCTGCGTCCAGCGGGTTGAGTTTCAGGCGCGGGCGCTTCCGTGCGGCTAGTGTCGCGAGGGCTGTCATCCCGTTCTTTCGGGCGGCCCGTGCGACTAGTGTCGCGCAGATCATCATCTCTTACTTTCGGTCCCTTTCTCCGCCTTTCAGTTGGTTGGGCGACTGGTTCAGTCGCTGGGGGTGGATTCGCTTCGCGTGTTGATACTTCCTTGACCTTCTCTTTGGGCCGCCCCGTCCGCGCTGCCTCTGGCGCCGCTGTCGGCGCAACGGGTCCAGTCGTTGGAGTCGGATTCGCGACACGATCATTCGTCGCCTCCTTCTCTTTTATCTTTGGTCCTTTGCGACGCGCGGCAGTTGTAGTTTCGATAGGTGCAACTGATCCATTTGCAGCTCTAGTTGGGGAAGGCACCGCGTTGCCGCTCGTTTGTGCATTCGTGCTCGAGGCAAAAAACAAGGCTGTCCCGATCAAAGGCGCGGCAACAAGCATTGGTTTCCAGAATAAAGCCATTGATTCTGTGAGAGCGCCGATGGCACTTCTTAGCGCGAAACAGCCCTTTTTCTGTTGAATGGCCATCAATACCCCTCCCTTTAGATCACTCCGAAACTACCATCACAACAGTAGTCGCGTGGACCAGACACAAGGTTCAATCAAGATGCAATTAAATTTGCCAGTGGCAGTGAGGTAAAGCGATAGCTCTTACCGCCCAGAGTGCCAGCGGCACGGCGGCTCGAAGACGCGGGTGTGAGGGCTGCTTGAGGCTCGGCGCATCCTTGATCCCATCCCCGCTTGGCGAAATTCCCAATCGAGAGCACCGGCGGTGCATTGGCAATGTCGCAAAGGTGGGTCGAAGGCACAAGCACGAGTTCGGCGCTTCCGGGCCGGTCGCTTCATTTCCGAACCCATGCTCGCGCTAGCGTTTGGAGCGTGACGGCTTCATTTGCTCTTTCGCCTTGATCGACTGCACGGCCCTTGCGGTGGCCTCCTGCTTGTCAATTTCGGCGTCCATTTCGGTGTGCATAGCATCCCATCCGCCAATGCCCATCAACACGCGGTCGGCATGTTTGATGGTGTTCACATGGCCATAATGCTGTTCGATCATCTTGACCGAAGTTCCCATTTGCTGGGCGAGGATATAGACATCGACGCCTGCGGAGAGCCTGAACGTCGCATAGGTGTGGCGGAAGCAATAGGTGGTGCGGGGGATACCGCTCGGCCCGTCGCGTAGCTGGGCATATTTCAGCAATTCCTCGACGGTATCGCGGTAAAGCCAGACTGCGGGCTTGCCATTGATGATGGTGAAAACTGCATCATCGGGCTTGGTGGCTTTGGACTGAGCGCGGACGCGATCGAGATAGTCGCCAACACTTTTCGGCGCGATCAGATTGCGCTCCTTGCCCTTACCCTGAACATAAATCACCAGAATGTCAGTGCCGTCTTTGTCCTTGGCTTTGGTGATGTCGCGCCACCGCAAGTTCTTCGCCTCGGGCGGTCGCATCCCCGTGTTGCACATGACGAGAATGAAATTGTAGCACATCTGGCGATACCAGATGCCCTGCGGGGTCGTGGCTTCCTTCATCCATTTGCGGCCCACACTGTGCAGTTTGCGATACTCCTCCAGCGTGAACTCGTCGCGCCGAGCGGATTTAAGTTTGGGCATCCCCTCGAACCGCAGATGGGCAGGCACGTAGCGTTTACTGATCGCAAAATTCATGATGGCGGCAAATATGCTCATCTCGATGCGAATGGTGGAATCGCTGATCTTGCCGTTGCGCCGTCCGACACCGTTCTCGCGCCGCCATAACGGATATTCCGACCAGCGATCCTGACTGACAAGATGAATCTGGGTCGTGCCAACATAGGCGGCAAGCGGCCCATTGACCTTGTTCTTGACGTTCATTGCGCGTGCTTGGCTGACCTCACCCGCATTCGCGCGTCGCTGCTGCATATTCGCATATTCCTCGGCCACATGCGAAAAAGAGCGATTGAACACGGGAAGCTCATGCTTCACCATAATGCGGATATTGGCATAATGCTCCAGCGCCTCGTCGAGCGCTGTATGCCGATCCGATGTTTTGAGCGAGATGGTCTTGTAGCGATCCTCGTTCTGAATCCTGATTCGGCAGTAGTATCGGTCATGCCCGACATCGCCGCGCCGGAAGATGATGAGACCTGCCTTAACCTGCTCCTTGTCGGTGATGAATTTCATTTCCCTTGCCTCACTGTGCAGAATCTGTGCAGATTGCGGCTCTAAGTCGTTGAATCGCTGTAGCTGTGTAGGTTCTGTGTGGGCAATAGTAGCAAAAAATGTTGTTTGTTTCTAGGTATTTGTTATGATCCCTTCACCCGCTCCAGTTTTCCTATACATTGCTTTGGTCGATGGATGCGAACGCCTCCAGATTTGACCTTCGCCTCAGGCCCAAGCGAATGGCTTTCAAAGCAGCTTCGATGCCTTTGGAGTAGTGGACAATGCGACGCAGTGCTATTGGCAACATGTCCACGGCGTGCTATTTGTTCCCTTTACGTTCGAATTGCTGATTTTGGGGGCTATATTGATGTCAGAGCTCGAACCTGTGCACCTGCAAGAGGATCAAGCTACGGGTGAACGATTCCTAATTTATGGAGCGGATAGCGGGCCGCAGGTTGAAATATATTATGAAGGCGAAGAGCTTTGGATGTCGCAGGCTCAAATTGCAGATTTGTTTGGGCGCGACGTTTCAACGATTTCGCGACACATTAACAGCATATTGGAAGAAGGTGAACTGGACGGGATTTATTTGCAGAAAACGCAAATAAATCCCCGCGGTGCTCCTACTACCTTGTTTAGCTTAGATATGGTGATCTCCGTCGGCTACCGGGTTTCGTCAAAGCAATATTATAAGTAGCTAGTTGCCCGCGCACCTTCGCTCGCAATGGCCGCTCCAGCTTTTTCGTCGCCGTCCTTGAAACCCCTGAACGCCGCAACCAAGAGGGAGATCGATAGCGTCGTCATGGAGACGATTGGCGCGATGTGGAGCGCAATTACGGCACCCATGGCGTTCGCCTCATTCGGCAGCCAATGTGCTACATGTGCAAGCAAACAGCCCATCCCAATGATGATAAGAACCACCAAGCCGACAGCGACCCAGCGAAGCCAATATCGTTGATCGGCTTCGCGATTCAGATTCTCTCTGGCCTTGGCGTCAGCCTCAAGAAGCCGATATTCATGATCGCTCCTTCCGATCGTTCCATCGGAGCCGTTGGGCGTTACATCGACAGGAGGGACTGTAAGCGGCTCTTCAGCCATTCGTCTGATTCGCCAATTGGCGCTTCTGGACGTAGTGGCCAAGGATCAGATCATTGGGAATTTCGGCGTATGATCCGCCAAGTTTGCTCGCAGTTTCCCAAGGGCCACCTGCTTCATGCGTCAGTTCCGAAAGCCGGAACGGTGACATGCCGCCATAGATTTGATAAATCTGCTCAAGGAACCCGACATCCGCCTCGTCAGTTAAAGCTGCGAATGATGCATCCGATTTGGTCGGATTAATTCCCTGTGGCCTGAATGCGTTGTAAACGTCACGGATCACTGGCCCATAGCGCCATGCTTCGATCTTGTTGCTGAAAAGCGGTACCTTCCTCATTTCGAGGTTCCAGCCATGTGCAATGTAAGCCAGCTTTAATAACGACATGATTGAGAGCGTCTTGCGATCATTGGCAGCGCGTTCAATGAACCAATTGGTAACCTGGCGGGCATCGTAAGTCAATTTGGCACCTTTCTACACCGTCAACTATAAGAGGTTTTTCAAAATTTTCAATACTTTGATTAGATCGCCTATTTCAATAACTTATTCATTCCAATTGCAGGCCGTAGATCAAATAGCAACTCGAAAAAAACAACGCCGACGCCCAATTCCCCTTCGCCCGCTCCAGTTTTCCTATACATTGCCGTATTGCTCAGCCCAACCGTCAGCCTGCGGTTTCAAAGCTGTTTTGACATTTACCCATCCGCGATTATGAGGATTGGCAGGCAACCGGGAGAATAATGGATGAAACGCGAACTCGGGCATTTGCTTGGCGTCTGCATATTGTCGTTATTGTCTGGCTGTGGGGACAAGCCGGATAACGGCGTATCTGCGTCGGGCGGTGCCGTCGGTGCCGTCGGTGCGGTCAAACGGCCGGGTGCCGCGCAGATTGCCTTTGCCAATAATGCTGTTCCTGCTGACCCGGCGCTGGCGGCGGTCTATGAACGGTCGTGCAAAACATGCCATTCGGCGATCAACACCAATGCGCCGTTAACCGGGCATAGCCAGGCTTGGCAGCCGCGCATTGCGGCAAAGGGTGAAGCGGCGTTGCTCGCTTCGGTGCAGAATGGTTTGAACGCGATGCCCGCCAAGGGGCTTTGTCCCGATTGCACCGACGAACAGTTTAAGGCATTAACGGCTTTCATGTCCACCGGGGGAAAGTGATGGCGCTTTCACGCAGAGCATTGATTTTGGGCGGCTGCGCGGCGGCGGCGGTGGTTCCTGTGGGGCTGCATTTGAATTGGGGCGCAAAGGATTTCGTCCGCGCCGGATTTAACCCCGATGTGCCGCCTGCTCCGGCCGGGCGGGTGAACTGGGCGAACTGGTCGGGCATACAGCGCGCAACGCCAAAAGCAGTCTCTGTCGCCAAAGACGAGGCTGCGCTCAAGCAGATTTTTGCCGAGGGTACGGCGCCGTTTCGCCCGGTTGGCAGCGGCCACAGTTTTTGCGCGCTGGTGCCAACGGACGGCACGATCATTGATATCAGCCCGATGGCAGGCGTCATTTCGCAAGACGAAGCGGCAGGAACGGTGACCTTTGGCGCTGGCACGCGGCTGCAACAAGCGGCGCGGTTGTTGGCCGAACGCGGCTTGGCGTTTTCCAACCTGTCGGACATTGATACCCAGACTTTGGCAGGCATGTTCGCCACCGCAACCCATGGTACCGGCCAATCATTGACGGCCATTCATGACCACATCACCAGCTTTCGGATCATGCTGCCATCGGGAGAAGTGCGCGATGTGAGCGCGGCCAGCGATCCGGATCTGTTCGCCGCTGGCAAAGTATCGCTGGGCGCGCTGGGCGTGATTACGCAGTATACCGTCAAGCCAGTGCCCGCGTTCAACCTGAAACGGAAATTATGGTCGGAGCCGATTGCGACCCTGCTGCCAAAGCTGGATGCGCTGGCCAAGAACAACCGCAATTTCGAATTCTTCTATCTGCCGTCGACCGGCATGGCCGCCGCGTTGACGCACAATGTGCATGCAGGACCGATTACCGGGCGTCAGGAAAGCGGCGATGACGAGGTCATTACCGGATTGAAGCAGCTGCGCGATGAATTTGGATGGTGGCCATGGCTGCGCAGTTACATTGCCAACCGCGAAATGCCGCAGGGAACCCTTGAGGATTCGAGCGATGAAAGTTGGAAACTTCTCGCCACCGGCAGGCCGCTAAAGTTCAATGAAATGGAATATGAGTTGCCGATTGAGGGCGGCAGGCGGGCTTTGTTGGAGGTGATCGCCGCCGCCGATGCGCAAAAGAATCTGTTCTATCCCACCGAAACGCGTTTCATCGCTGCCGACGACGCTTGGCTTAGTCCGTTCAATTCCGGACCGCGCTTGTCGATCTCGGTCCACACATCGGCGGAAGAAGACGTCGATTTTCTATATACGGTGTTTGAGCCGATTTTTCGCAAGCATGGCGGGCGGCCGCATTGGGGCAAGCTGCATTCGTTGAAGCGAGAGGATTTCCGCAAACTCTATCCCAAATTCGATGCCTTTGCGGCGCTTCGTAAAACGCTTGATCCGCAACGAAAGATGCTTAACCCCTTTCTTTCAGAATTGTTCGGAACTTGATTTGGCCGGTAAAAAAATTTCACGTCGGATGTTGCTGGCGGGCGGCGGTGTTGCCGCGATTGGCGGCGGCATGTTGATGCGGCCCAATGATCATTCCGGGCCGCGCGGCGCGTATTTCCAAAAGCTGCAAGCCGCGCTGATTGCGGCGGGGCGCTTTACGCCGACCTTGGTGCTGGATAGCCAGATACTTGATGCCAATATTGCCCGGTTAAAAGCCGACTTGCCGCCGGGCATGGCATACCGGATCGTGGTCAAGTCACTGCCCGCGCAAAAATTATTGGAGCGCGCGCGTGCGGGCACCGGGACCGACCGGCTGATGACATTTAACCTGCCGATGTTGCTGGAACTGGCGGCGGCGATGCCCGACGCCCACCAATTGATCGGCAAGCCGTTGCCGATTGCTGCGGCCCAATCCTTTTTTGCATCGTCCAAGGCGGCGCTGACCACAATCGACCGGATCGACTGGCTGGTTGATACGCCCGAACGGCTTACGCAATATGCCGCGCTGTCGGCGTCGGCGGGGCGTCCTTTGAATGTCGCCATTGAAATAGACGTTGGCTTGCACCGCGGCGGACAAGGGCCGGGCGCGGCGCTTGGCGAGATGCTGGACCAGATCAAGGCCAATCCCAACCTGCGGTTTGCCGGAACGATGGGATATGAAGCGCATCTGCCGTCGGTGCCAACATTGTTCGGATTGCAAAACCGGTCGATTGCTCATGCCTGGTCCACCTATGAAAAGGTAAAAGCGCAAATACGAACCGCGCTGGGCAGCGAGATACTGGACGACAAGGTTCTGAACGCGGCGGGCAGCCCGACCTATCGGCTCTATAAGGATACCAAAGTTGCAAACGAGGTTTCGGTCGGATCGGCGTTGGTCAAGCCAGCAGATTTCGACACCGATCTGCTGAGCGCGCACCAACCCGCGGCGTTTATCGCCACGCCGGTGATTAAGCGGGTCCGGACAACCGAGTTGCCCAACGGCTTTGGCGCGATGTCTTCGCTGCAACGGATGTGGGATCCGAATACGCGGCAGACGGTGTTCATCCATGGCGGGCACTGGCTGGCGAAGCCCGTTGATCCGCCGGGCCTGCAATATAACAGCCTGTTTGGCCGGTCGAGCAATCAGGAAATGTTGAATGCAGGCGCGAACCTGGCGATTGAGCCGGATGAGTTTGTCTTTTTCCGCCCGGCGCAAAGCGAGGCAGTATTTTTGCAGTTTGGCAACATTGCGGTTTTCGACGGCGAGAGTATTTCAGAATATTGGCCGGTTCTGCCGGTATCCGCGTAAGCAGATCGCCAACCCCAGACAGGAAACCGCCGCATGAGCTATGTTTTAATCACCGCAAACCGCAATTATTCGAGCTGGTCTTTGCGGCCATGGGTCTTGATGAAGGCGCTGGGCATCGCGTTTCGGGACCGGTTGGAACCGTTTACCAAAGCAGAAAATTACGCCGATTTTCGGGCATTTTCACCGACCGGGCAGGTGCCGGTGCTGCTGGATGCAGGGCGAACTATTTACGACTCGCTTGGCATCACGCTCTATTTGGCAGAACGGCATGCGGGCGTTTGGCCAACAGACGAAGCGGCGCGTGCCTGGGCGATATGCGCCGCCGCCGAAATGCACGGCGGGTTCTCCGCGTTGCGGGGTGATTGCACCATGAATGTCGGCGTTCGGGTGAAGCCAAAACCGATGTCGGCGGCGCTGCGTGCCAATGTCAGCCGGATCGCGGAGCTTTGGGAAGAAGGCCTGACCAAATTTGGCGGGCCTTATCTTGCCGGGGACCGCTTTACCGCTGCCGATGCGTTCTATGCCCCCGTCGTCTACCGCGTGCGAACTTACGGTTTGCAGGTCGGTCCGAAAGGGCAGGCATGGGCCGAAATGATGCTGGCCCACCCGGCGATGCAACAATGGGAGGCCGAAGCGCTATCGGAAAGCTGGCGCGAGGTTGGCCACGAAGAAGAACTGCGGACATGCGGCGACGTGATCGCCGATTACCGTCATGGGTAGGCGGGGCGCAAGGTGGGGCGCAAGGTGACAGTGCGCTTAATTATCTTTGCTGTTATCTTCTTGCCGGATGGTAAGGAGGAAGGATGACGTCAATTATAGATAGTTCAGTGCACCGTCACCTTAGTTCCGTAATTCATTTGGTATACTGGCACTGTAATTCTGTCAGCGTAATTCGAAAATGACGGCGTGGATATGTTTAAACGCGCAGGAGTTGCGGCGGAGTAACGTTTGCGCTGAAACAGCATTGACGTTCTAGCTGATGCGTATAAGACCTCACCTTGTTCTTAATTTAACGGAGTTCGTCCGTGCTTGACCCATCTGACCATCTGTCTGCATCAGTTGACCTGCTCGCTTGTGCAAGGGGGGAAAAGTTCGGAACAATCCTTGCGGATCCCCCGTGGCAGTTCCAAAATCGTACCGGCAAAGTGGCACCGGAGCATAAGCGTCTGAACCGTTACAGTACGATGACTCTAGATGAAATTTGCGAACTGCCGGTAGTCGATGTCGCTGCTGATCCCTCGCACCTTTACCTTTGGGTACCAAACGCATTACTTCCCGACGGCTTGAAGGTAATGGAAGCGTGGGGCTATCGGTATATCTCTAACATTGTCTGGCACAAAGTGCGGAAGGATGGAGGTTCAGACGGCCGTGGCGTCGGTTTCTATTTTCGAAATGTGACAGAAATTTTGCTTTTCGGCGTTCGGGGTAAAAATGCGCGCACACTTTCACCCGGTCGTAGTCAGGTAAATTTAATGGCCACACGAAAACGCGAACATAGCCGTAAGCCTGATGAGCAATATGAGATTATTGAGAATTGCAGCTGGGGGCCGCGCCTTGAAATGTTCAGTCGAGGCAAGCGACGCGGCTGGAGCGTCTGGGGTAACCAAGCAGATGAAAGTTACGCTCCCGACTGGAAAACATATGCTTATAACAGCACGCTCGAAGCGGCTGAGTAATGTTTGACGCGCTAGCCGCGGCCGGCTTTGAAATTAGAAGTACAAATCACGCTGAAGCCATTCTATTTCATGACTTTCCAGACCTTATTGGAGAAATTGAGTCAGCGTTATTAGCACTAAGGTTGCCGATGTCTGAGATAATTGATGGCGGCGGTGGAGAGGCTAAAATGACACAACGCCTGCGGCGCGCGCTAGCAGAGTTGGGTTGGCCGAAACATAACTTCATCGTAACAAAAACTGTAGATGGGATAGCAAAAGAATCGACGAGCCACGAAATTGACCATGTCCGACGAGCAGAACAAGGAACGGCTGCGTTCGAAATTGAGTGGAACAATAAGGACCCATTTTTTGATCGAGATCTTGAAAATTTCAAACGTTTACACGCCGAGGGGGCGGTAAGTATTGGGGGTATCATAACTAGAGGAAGCGTGATGCAGCAAGAAATGTTCGCACGTGTTCTCGAGTTTGGTCAAAAACATAAACTAGATTCATATGCTGACTTATTGAGAATGGACCTCAATCCTACCCGCCCGCAAAAGAGTCAAATTGATCGACAGGTCGCCGCAGGCCGAGCTTTTGTCGAAGCTTGGGCCAATAAATTCGTTTCAGATAAGTTTGGGATGGCGACAACGCATTGGTCCAAACTAATGGATCGCGTCGCTCGGGGTGTTGGTAATCCTTGCCCTTTAGTCCTAATCGGTCTGCCGCCGACCATAATTGATATGGATAGCTAAACGGAATTACGGTGGCAGTGCACTAAACTATTGTTGTGTTACGATGTCCCCGCGCCCACACCCTTTTTTCCTTCTTTCCCTTTGCGCCTTGCATGCTGTTAAGCATGCGCTGAATCTGCATTTTCTCTCGTTGCTGCGCCGTGATGAGATTTTCATATAAGGGTAGAAGGAAAAAGGGTGAAAGGAGTTATGGTGACGGGCGCAATAACTCATTTACTCCTCGCTCATATCACGCGCGCAATCACCCAGTTGCCTTCCCAAACATCTCTGCGCCTCTGCGGAACTTTGCGGCCTCTGCGTGAAATAATTTTGTTCGCGCAGAGACGCAGAGGCCGCAGAGAAAATACATGCAAGCTAAGGTGACATTGCACTAACCTGCCGCTGCCCATAACCTAAACGGCAGTGCAATTGGTTTCACGCAAAGGCGCTAAGATTTTTAAGAGGCTGGTTTTTGGCTAACATCGCCGCGCACCATTTCGTGTGCACTCTTACCTCTAACACTTTTGAAAAACGGGCTTCGCCGCATGTCACTGCCCTCTTGAAAATCTTTGCGCCTTTGTGTGAAACATTTGGCACCATATTACGGCGCAAAGATGGGGCGAAGTGATGGGGGGTGCCGTAATTTCAGGCGTTGTTCCGTCACAGGTACAACAACTCTCGCGGATGGATGGATCCTGAAACAAGTTCAGGATGACGGCGGGTTTGCAAGATGACGGCGTTGTGTTCAGGATGATGGTGGCGCGTTCAGGCGACGGCGCGGCGTTCGGCGGCGGGAGTTCTGTTCCGCTCAATCCTGACCTCGCATTAGCACTTGTAATGTAGGATTTGTTCTGGGAACGAGGGTCGTGGCCGCTATTTCAGGGCTGGCTCTTTGACATGGTTGGCGGTTTAAGCAGGACGGTATTTAG
>JAYUPJ010000137.1:0-6649 GCA_043760195.1 Sphingomonadales bacterium
GCAACGGGGCGGCTGGATACCGCCAAGGCAACCCGCGCCTTTGCTAGTCGCGTTTTCCTCTATGGGGTGGCAACGGTGCGCTGTGAGGGCAATCCAGCCGCATTGTTGCTTGGCGCTCTCTCTAACCCCGTCGTTAAGCATCGGGCGGCGATATTGGAGCCATTGGCCCTAGGCGCGTTCCTGCGGGCTGTGGATTGCTATGCTGGCACGCCAACGGTGAAACTGGCGATGCAGATACTCCCTCATGTCGCATTGCGCCCTAGCGAGCTTAGAATGGCGCTGTGGCAAGAAATTGATTGGGATGAACCGATATGGCGCGTTCCCGCCGAACGTACAAAGCTACGCCGCCCCCATGCCGTGCCGTTATCTGCGCAAGTGCTGTCCCTGTTGCGGGAATTGGAGACGCTAACAGGGGCAGGGCAGGCGGCATATCTGTTTCCCGCCTTGGCCAAGCATAATCGGCCTATGTCTGAAAACACGCTTAATCAGGCATATCGCCGCATGGATTATGGCGCAGACGTTGTGACCGCCCACGGCTTTCGCGCGACATTTTCAACATTGGCCAATGAAAGCGGCAAATGGCAGCCAGATGCAATCGAGCGGGCATTGGCGCATGGAGACAGCAACGCGGTGCGCGGCGCATATAGTCGCGGCGTTTACTGGCAAGAGCGGGTGCAAATGGCGGCTTGGTGGAGCGGGTATCTCGACACGTTGCGGACGGGCGCGGTTGTGTTGCCGTTCCAAAAATTTAATGGAGGAAATTGAGATGCGTTTACTGTTAGCACTTATGTCAATTTCGGCACTTTCAGCTTGCCAAAACGCAAGTCCCGACAAATCACAAACTGACGCGGCGCTCGAACAAGCAAAAGCAGAAATCTCGAAGCTGGAAATGGAAAATGCAACGTTGAAGAAGGCCAGTGTACCAAAAGTTAAACCGCCTAAAGCATCAAAACTGGAGTCGCCAAAAATAAACCAAGCTGGTTTGGACGAATATGATCCTGAATTTTCCGACAATGATGCGGCAAAGCCTAGCCAGAAATTATGCTGGCAGGATTATTGCCCTTGCGATGAAACCGTAACAGCTTTGGATAGAACGATCTGCCGAAATGCGCGTGGTGGTGTTGAAATGTCAGACGATCAATGGGCGATTGGCGCACAGGCGCGGGACTCGAAGCGCGAAGGTGATCGATTGTCCCGTGAAATGGACAATATTATTTCTGATATGCGCACAAACCGCTAGTGATAAAAATGGGGGCTAGTCTGGCCAGACGAAAAGGCGAAGTCCGCGCTCTGCCCCTATCAACTGCGGACGCCCGAATGGACAACGGGGATGGCAGATTCTAACGAATGGCTAAGTGCAGCCGAAACCTTTGACGTGCTGCACAAGGCTGGGTTGCGCGATGGTGAGCTTGTGAAAGCCCTCGCACGATCAAGCGGCTGGGGCCAGCATTTGAGATCAACCGGATTTGGTCAACTATCATCGGGCGAAGATCACAATTCGTTCAATGTTCGGGAGTCGACGGGCATAGGCCATCTGTGGAGATACTTTTGCGCGGCGTTTTGGGATGGTAGCGGTCCGTTCGGTCAACGGTCCACAGTGCTGGAACATGATTGGAGGTATGGCAGCTTCACATATCGCATCGAACGCGATGACGATGATGACAGACCAGCAAGCAAAGTTGAGTGTTTTATCGATTTTCGGCGCGGCTCCGCTTCCTATTCTATAATCGGAGTGGAAGGCGAAAGTGAACTCCAATTAGTTTGGACGAACCTCCAATTTGATCGATTGGGTGTCGAGGCATTGGCCCGACAATGGAAACGATATGGTGCTGAAAACCTGCTTTCTTCTGATAAAACGAAGCATTGGCTGGCCTCCTATACGCCACAAAACAGCAAAGTCGCTTGGCGCAAATACAAAGCTGAATATGGAGCGCGGGCGATCACGAAAGTCGCATTTGAGGCACTCTGTAAAGAGGTCTGGGGAAGTCGCTCAAGAGGCCGTCCTAAAACGGCGACTAAATAATGGCCCACATTTATTTTTGCGGGGATTTAAATTTGCCCGACAGGTTCTTGCACCACAACGCGCCCCGCAATTCCGCAAAAGCGCAGATTGGTGAAAGGAAACACACGTGGCAAAACTATTATCCATAAAAGACGCATGCGCCGAATATGGCCTGTCGAGAAGTGCCCTGTATCGAGAAGTAGAAAAGGGCCGATTGTCTATGCGCAAGATTGGCAAGTCCAGCCGCCTATCGCGGGATGATCTCGACAATTGGCTGGCGGCATTGCCCACGGCTGGAAAGGCGGTGGCGGCATGACGCAGAACCACAAAGAAAAAGGGGCGGTTGCAGCCGTCCCCTTTAGCTTGGCTTTGGAACCTTGCTTAAAGCCGATTTGCCATAGCCATCTTCAAAACACAAGTGGGGAGGCAGGCCAATGAACATGCCCTATGAAATCCGCTTTGGCGGTCACCTGTGGCGTATTGAGGCGTCAACGTTCAACGGCAATGCCCGTATCAGTATTTGGCCGCATTATGCCCATCATGATGGCAGCATGAAGCCCGGGCGCGGGGGATTGCAGGTTCCCATTGAGGAAATCAGCGACTTCCTTCAAGCGATCAAAGACTCTGCCGAAAAGCTGGGGTTGAAAGACCTGTAAGCACTTTGAAAGGGGCAGGGTTTCGGCTCTGTCCCTTTCATTTATCCCCCAATCTTGAAACTTGCGAATGGTTGCGCCTTATGGCCATATCAACCCCCATGCGCGTTCATCATAAGCGCAGAAATCGGCCAAAGCCCAAAACTGGCACGGTGCTTGCTCATATAGATACAGATAAGAGTGAGGCGCATGTTAACGCAAAACATACTCTTAACGGCTGGGGTGGAAAGCGGAATTGTAGAGATAGGGTGAGTAATTCTCTGCCCTTGGCAAAGGTGCAGGCAATCATAGGTGGGGCATATCAGGCATTCAAAATCGATCTACCGTTCAACCGCTTTGTCACCATTCATTTAGAACGAGCTGGCCTAAACGACGCAGAGGCCGCGCATGCCATTGGCAGGATCATAAAGCTGGCAACCGATTGGATGCGAACAAAAGGCCAAGCATTCACCTGGGCATGGGTGCGAGAGAATGACAAGGGCGATGGCAGTAAGGGCAGTCACGTTCATATACTTTGCCATTGCCCCGATACACTGCCCATAGGCCGCATGTGGCGGCGTTGGCTTCGCAAGGTAACAGGTCGCCCGTATAAAGCGAAGGCAATCAAGAGCGAGCGGATCGGCGGCACATTGAACGCCCATGCCACTATGCCAGCCGCATATCTGCAAAATTTGGATAGGGTGCTAGCGTACGTCGTGAAGGGCGTAACTCCAACAGATGCGGTAACACTTGACCTGCCGCGTCAGGAAGCTGGTGGGCGGATCATAGGCAAGCGCAGCTCTGTATGTCAGCCACTATTGGCGCTAATCAAATTTAACGTCTGAAATGCACGCCCAAGGCCGCACATGAGGCTCACCCACGCCGCCCATCATCCCAATGACACGGCAAACCATGCCGACATTATCGACTTGTTCAATTTGCACCTTCAATGACACTTGAGCGTTGCCTCCAATGGCCATAATTCTTGCCTGAATAGGCCCATTTGCAAGTCGTTCTTTAAGAAAATCCATCATGATATTTGCCCCATAATTATTCGTTCGACTGAAACTACGCTGCGGTTTGACCGTCTAGCAAGTATATTTATATCGCACTCCAAAGAAACGAAAGGCAAAGTTGGCTGGCAGATAACATCTGTAGGGAATAAAAATCACGGGTCCTTAATGCTCAAACGCGCTGGCCCTAAGCGGTGCTGAACCGCATTTTAAGCATGTCGCCATTGCTTGCACTGTAATGATTGTTTGAAGTTGTAGTTTAAGATCGCAGCAATCGCTGGAATTGCAGGGATGAACAAAGCCACTCAATTTGCGATACATAACTTTCAGTTTCACTTTGCCTATGTTGGATAGTCACATTGCAATAACTGGGGTAGATTTGAGGGTAGATTGAAAGTTACTCTGTAAAATATGACGTATTTTCATGATAATGAAAAGTAACTTCGATTCCCTCTACCTCCAAAACTCCCCGGCATTATATTGGGCTCTAAGAAATTCAACTCGCGACATAACCCCCTTGGGGTTCGTGCGGACTCCGGGCAGACGATGTCGAAGCATGAAACAAGCAACCTGTGCTTCGACAGGCTCAGCACGAACGGTATTTGTTTCAAGTATCTCCCTATCCGTTCGTCCTGAGCCTGTCGAGGGATGAGGCCAGCATACTGTGCTTCAACACGCTCAGGACGAGCGACAGGCAGTCAGTACGAGCGCGCAGGGAGTTGCCAATGGATTGCCATCCCGGGCTTTAACATCCGCGCTGCCCAATCCCCCGCAGCCCAAATCACCCGAACAGCAGCGCGCCTGCCAACGCCAGCACAAATGCGGCCAGCGTTGCGGCGACCACTGGTGCGGCGCTGCGCCATCCAAGGCCGAGTAACAGGTGCATGGGGGAGCGGATACCGGTTGCGGTCACGGCGAGCAGCAGCAGCGCGCTGGTGGCCTGTGCGCTCCATGTAATGACCTCTTTGGGCAGTGGGATGAAGGAATGCACGGCGCCCAAAACCAAAAACCCTGCGACAAACCAGGGCAGGCCCATTTTCTCGCGGGATTGGCCGGGCTCGGCGGGAATGAGCAGGGCAATAATTGCCAATGCCGGGGCGAGCAGCGCGACGCGGGTCAGCTTGACGATTGCGGCGATTTGCCCCGATTCGTCTGAAATCGAATAGCCCGCCCCCAATGCCTGCGCGACGTCGTGGATCGAGCTGCCCACCAGCCACCCGGCTTGCCGGTCAGATAGCCCGATAAGGTGCGTCAATGCCGGGTACAGCGACATGGCCAGCGCGCTGGCGGCGGATACCGTGACCAGCACCAAGGTCAATTGTGCCTGACTTGCCCGTTTTTCGCCAAGCAAGCTGGCCAATGCAAGCGCGGCCGAAGCGCCGCAAATCGCGACCGCGCCGCCAGCCAGAATGCCGAAATGCAGGCCAAGTTTCAACCAGCGTGCGGTTAACGCGCCAACACCGATGACGGCGGCGATCATCGCCGCAATCCACAGAAAGCTGCCCCAGCCCAAATCGGCGATTTGCCAGATCGTGATCTGCAACCCAGCGAGCACTATGCCCCAGCGCAGCAATGTCTTTGACGCAAAGCCAAGCCCCGGATGCAGCCGCGCATCGGCATTGGTAAAATTGAACGCGAGCCCGATCAACAGGCCCATCAGCATCAAGGGCGCACCGTAATGCTCCGACAGCCACGCCGCAGCGAGCGCCGCAACGATGGTCATGGCTAGGCCGGGCAAATACCGGTTCCACCGCAGTTTTTCTTCCGGCGCCGGTTCAAGAAGGTCGCCAAAAAGATCTGCGGCAGCAGGCAGGCTGCGTTTATCGGCGGTCATGTCCTTACTCGGTTACCGCTTCTGTGCCCGATGCGCGGCGGATTTCTGGCATCATCAAATGAAGCCATAACAACGCCAGCGGATAGGAAGCTGCGGCGAATATAAACAGCGGTGTGTAGCCAAGGCCGGCGGTTAGCACGAGGCCGGTAACATAGCTGATCGCGACGCCGCCCATATTGCCGCAGAATGCGCCAAATGCGGTTACCCGGCCAACGGTGCTGCGCGGTACGACATCAACGATGGTCGAGAATATCGACAGCGAGAAGCCCTGATGTCCGGCCATGACCACGCCCATCATAATCGCCACCGGCCAGATGCTGTTCAATTGCAGAACGAACGGCACCGGCAACACAACCAATGCCGAGACCAGCATGACGGTTTTGCGAACGCGGTTTACGCTCCATCCTTTTTCAAGCAGGCGGGTCGACACCCAACCGGCCAGCAGCGCGCCTGCGCCGGACCCGAGAAAAGCGATGGCCAGCGGAATGGCCAGTTCGGTGGAGGAAAGATCAAACTGTTTTCGGTAGAAATCGGGCAGCCAGAAATTGATCAACCACCATGTCATGTCGGACAAAGCCTTGGCAATGACGATGGCCCAGGTGCGTTTTTCGGTAAGGATCGGGCCATAGGATGCGCTGGTGTCGGATATCACCTGTGCGTCAGAATCCGGCGCGGCATCGAACCGGACGCCGCGTGCGAACCACAGCCAGAATGCCAGTGACAGGAAACCGCCGACGCCGCCAAATATCAACGCGCCGCGCCAGCCAAATGCTTCTGCGAGCTGCGGAATGAAGAACGGAATCGCAATTGTACCGGCCCCTGCAATCGCCGTGCCGACGCCGAACACCAGCGACCGGCGATTTGGTTCAAACAATGTTGCGACCATTTTGATGTTGAGCGGGGTCTGCACCGCTTCGGTCGCGCCCAGCCCGATGCGCGCCGCGATAACATGCGCGGTCGTGATCGCCCAGCCATGGGCGATGGCAGCAATGCTCCACGCAGAAACGCCCGCGATCATCGATTTGCGGACGCCGATCCGGTCGACCAGCCAGCCAGTGAACAGGAATGCCAGCGCGGCGGCAAACTGGGTATAGGCGGCGAGGGTGCCGAAATCTTCGTCGGTCCAGCCAAAGTCTGCGGACATATCGGGTTTCAAAATCGCAATGAT
>JAYUPJ010000138.1:0-6574 GCA_043760195.1 Sphingomonadales bacterium
GCGTTTCAATTGATCGAAACTGCCGCGCGCCACCAGATCGAGATTGTCGATCAGCTTGGCCATGCACGGATCATATCGGTCGGCCTCTTTGGCTTGCAGCGCGATGCACTCTGCCAAATTGCGCGCGCCAACGCCGGTCGGATCAAAGCTTTGCAAGCAATTTAGCGCGTCTTCCAATTCGGCGGCGGGCACACCCAATCTGTGGGCAATGGCCAACATGTCCGCGCCCAAATAACCAGTGGCCTCAATTTGTTCGATCAACTGTTGCACCAGAAACAACTTACGCCCCGACAATGTCGCACCGGCCTGGCCCAGCAGATGATCACGCAGCGAAATATCCGCAGCGGCAAAGCTGTCGAAGTCTGGCCCGTCGCTAAACTCCGCGCCGCCGCCCGCTGCGCCGCCGCCTGACAGGCTCAGCATTCCGTCGCCGCTGCGGTTGGCTTCGGCGCTGTCGCTGACGCTGTCATGGTGAAATGTTTCAGCGCCATAGTCGATGTCCAAAGCTTCGCTCGCGGCCAAATCGCCGCCGTTCAAAACATCGTCACTGCCGCGTTCGGCGCTTTGCGGTTCGGCAAATTGGCTCGGGTCTTCGCTGACATTGTCGCTGGCGCGTTCCCCGCCTGCATCGGCAGATGTCGATTCCAGCAGCGGATTTTTTTCGATCGCCTCGGCGATGAACGCTTCGATTTCAAGCGATGACAATGCCAGCAGCTTGATCGCTTGCTGCAATTGCGGAGTCATCACCAAAGACTGGCTTTGACGCAAATCGAGGCGCGGGGTTAATGCCATTTTGGACCGGGTTGCTTAGCTATCCGTTCGTCCCGGGCAAACCGGCGAACGAGAACGCGCTTGGTTTCGTCCTTCGGCTGGCCCGGAACGAACAGTTCGGAAAGCAATATAGCCAAATACCGCCATCACATTTCAAACCCTTCGCCCAGATAAAGCCGGCGGACATTGGCATCGGCAACCAACGCTTCGGGCGTTCCGGCAAACAGCACTTGGCCGCCATAGATTATGCAAGCGCGGTCGACGATATCCAACGTCTCGCGGACATTGTGGTCAGTAATCAACACACCAATACCGCGCGTCTTCAGCTCTTTGATCAGGTCACGAATGTCGGAAATAGATAGCGGATCAATCCCGGCAAAAGGTTCATCAAGCAACATGATCGACGGATTGGCCGCCAATGCGCGGGCGATTTCGCAGCGCCGCCGTTCACCGCCCGATAGCGCCATCGCCGCTGTACTGCGTAATCTGGTCAGGCCGAATTCGTCGAGCAAAGTGTCGAGCCTGCTTTGCCGCGCCTCCTTATCCGGCTCAGCCATTTCCAGCACCGCCATGATGTTTTGTTCGACGGTCATGCCGCGAAAAATAGAGGTTTCTTGCGGCAAATAACCCAGGCCCAGAATGGCACGGCGGTACATTGGCAAGCGGGTAATATCTTCGCCATTGAGCATTATTCTGCCGCTATCCGGCTTCACAAGACCCATGATCGAATAAAAGCAGGTTGTCTTACCCGCACCGTTTGGACCCAGCAGCCCCAACACTTCGCCCTTCGCCACGGAAAGCGAGACATCCAACAGCACAGCGCGCTTGTCATAGCTTTTGGCAATCGAGACAACACCCAATCCATCGGAAAGCCCCGCAGCCGTGGTCGCGTCGGTGGATGCGGTGTGCGCTTTTGGGTCTATGGCGAGGTTATCCATCAATTCAATTTCCGTGCTAATATCTTGTTGGGCATTGTTACGCGAACAACGCTAAAGAATCCTTGCCGCATTTGCAATTGGCAGGATTTTTGCATGATTAGAAATCAAATGTCGCTATTGTGCGCTAAATCAGTTTTTGCGCTGCGGCACGGTGAAGGTGCCCGAAACCCGTCCCCTGCCGCCGCTGTTCGGCGCAGCGCCGGGAACAGCCGATCCGCCGCCCGAAACTGTGGACCGTCCGGCGTTCAAATCAATAACGATTCTGCCGCCGTTTAGCCGGTTGGCCCCTTGCACCAGCGCAACATTGCCAAGCAACGTAATCGTCGCGCTATCGACGTCATAGATCGCGGCATTGCTGGATGCGCGCAGATCATCTTTGGTGATCACGACGCCGCCGACGGCATCGAAACGGTTGACGTCGATCTTGCCATTGTTGGAATATGCCGCCGTCATCCGGGCGGCGTTGATCGTTAAGCCCGCCTGCCGAACGGTGGCCCCGCCCGACATGATCACGCGGTCGGCACGGTCCTGCAATTCAATCTGTCCGGCATCAAAATCAACCGGCGCATTGCTATTGTGGTTGCGAATAACCTGCGCCGGTGCGGCGATAGAAATCAACGCCGCCGTTACCAGAAAGCTTGCTGTCATAACCGAAAAGGGATGCTTTAACGTCATGTCGGTCACCTAATCCCATTCTGGTCAATGTGCAAATGGGCATTTCCGGTCAAGGTAACCACCCGTGTATTGAGGTTTGCCGACATCGTGTCCGCGCGAAATGTGCCGATGTTGGTCCGGCCGCTCACGCCGTTTTCGCTGATAACCTGGCGCGTTCGCAGATTGGCGGTCACATTGCCTGCGACCAAATTAAAACCTTTGCCGTCATTGAAAGTCAACTGCCCGGCCGAACGCATCAGCTGATCTTTCAGGCCAAGGATAACGTTGATCGCGACGATCGAATAACCTTCGCCCGACTTGACCGACAATGGACCGGCGACGCGCACGGTTTCGTTGCTGAGGTCATACGCGCCATTGGCGGCGAGGACGCTGGCCGGACCTTCATCAAGCAGTATCCGGCCATTAAGGTCGGTCATGCGAATGATCGGTTCGGCAGAGCTTTTCTGCACCGCACTACCGGCGCGCAAGGAAAACGGCCGGCCTTTGTCATCTTCGCCGCGGTATAGTGCCTCCGACACTCTTAGCCGTTCGGTGGCCATGTTCACCTTGGATTTGTCGAGCAAAAAGCTGAGCTCGCTGTTTCCGGAAAACGGCGTAAAGGCCAAGAGCGCAAATAAGATGCCGATGGAAACCGGCAGAAGAAATCGCAGCGCAGCGATCATCCGGTCATGCCGTCCAGATGGCGAAGCCCAGATTTGACGCTGTGTGCGTTGTTGATCGGCGAGCACTGACATACCGGGCGGACGTTCAGCTGTGTCCGAAAATGTCTATTTCCGGCCAGCCAGCAAGATCAAGCCGCGCACGGTGGGGCAGAAAATCGAAACACGCTTGCGCCAATTCGGTCCGACCTTCCCGCTCCAGCCGCAGCACAAACTGTTCGTGCAAACGGTGCAAATACCGCACGTCGCTGGCCGCATAGTCTTTTTGTGCATCCGATAATATCGGCCCGCCCCAATCGCTGGATTGTTGCTGTTTGGAAATGTCGGTGGCCAGCATTTCTTTCACCAGCTCTTTCAAGCCGTGACGATCGGTGTAAGTCCGGCACAGCCGAGAGGCGATCTTTGTGCAGAACACCGGGGCCGCGACCGTCTGCAAATAATGTTCAATCGCCGCCAAATCAAATCGGGCAAAATGAAACAGCTTGAGAATATTATTGTCACCCAGCAACTTGCGCAGATTGGGCGCGGCAAAGTCACTTCCGTGCCCGAACCGGATAAGATGCTCGTCGCCATTGCCGTCTGAAATCTGCAACAGGCACAACCGGTCACGCGGGGTAATCAGGCCCATTGTTTCGGTATCGACCGCGACAATATTGCCGCTCACTGCGCCTTGTGGCAAATCTTCTTCGTGCAAATATACGCTCATGGAATGAGTCTTTGAAACCAAATCGAATCGATAGCAAGTTTTTGCTTGGGAATGTTGGCGCGCACGGCGGCAATTCATCTCCCATACTTCGCAACACGCGCATCTGGCCCGGATCGGCCCGGACGGGCTTAATGCGCAGGGAAACAGGGCCTGCGAACAACAACGACTGCGAAAAAAACCGATCCGGCAAGCACACAATCAGCATCGAAAATGCATTCTAAATAACGCTATACCCGTTACAACAAATAGGATATAAATTGGTAGCGCGTAATAGTTGGATTGCGCCCGTGAAATGCAGGATGATCGCCCGTCCCTGCGTTGAACGAAGAGCAGGGGCGATTTGAAAGTAATAAAGCAGTTATGAATTTTGATCGCAAGCGGCGTGGTAAAGGCCGGGATAAAAGAGATAGTTTTGGCGACGACAGTTACGACGGTTACCAAGCACCATCCACATTCCAGAACGACTTTGGCGGCGGTAGACCCGCTGGCGGCGGCGGATTCGGCGCAAATCGTGGCGGTCCTCCGCGCGAACGTGCCCCGGCAATGCCCGCCCAGGTAATTGGTTCGGGCAAGGGCATCGTCAAGTTCTTCAATGGCCAGAAAGGTTTTGGTTTCATCCAATGCGACGACCGGCCCGAAGACGTGTTTGTTCACATCAGCGCGGTTGAACAAGCCGGGCTAACCGGACTTGCCGAAGGTCAACCGCTCGAATTCACGCTTGTTGATCGCGCCGGAAAAGTATCGGCGTCCGATTTGGTGATTGATGGCGATCCGATTCCGGTGCCCGATGCACCGGCGCGCACCGATCGTCCAGAACGCGGCGACCGTCCAGATCGCGGTGATCGCCAAGGTGGCGGCGACCGTCAAGGCGGCGGCTTTGCCAAACCCCAACATGATGCCAATGGCGAACACGCCAATGGAACCGTCAAGTTTTTTAACGACGTCAAAGGCTTTGGTTTTGTTCAGCGCGACGATGGCGGCGAAGATGTGTTTGTGCATATTTCGGCATTGGAACGTTCGGGCCTTGGAACCGTGGTGCAGGGCGACCGGTTGAGTTTCGATATTGAAATTGATCGCCGGGGCAAATATTCCGCCACAAATCTAAAGGCGCTTTCCGAATAGATATCCGGAAATGATAGTTCATGATGACATTTGACTGAATCGTCATTGCGAGAAGCGAAGCGACGAAGCAATCCAGGGTTAGCTTACGCAGGCTCTGGATTGCTTCGCTTCGCTCGCAATGACGATGTGATTAAAATTGAAGTCATCGCCCTCTAGCCAAAAACGGCCGCGCGATCATATTGCGCGGCCTTTTTTGTGTTCAGTTCAGTGTGTTCAGTCCAGATTGTAAGCGGCGCGCTCCACGGCTGCAAACAGGTCGAGCGCGTGGCCATCGCCAAAGGGCAGAAACTGCATCATCACCAATCCGGCGATATCGCTGTGGGGATCGATCCAATAATATGTGTTGGCAATCCCGGCCCAAGCAAGGCTGCCCGGCGCCCTGCCATTGGGGCCGTGTTCCGGATTGATCAGAAAACCAAGTCCCCATTTGGTGTCCATGCCGGGAAAGTTATCAAACGTTCCGGAAAACTGCGGAACGATGCTGTCCATCTGCCCGGCGCGCAATCCGCCGATTTGATTGCGGGACATTTGCGCGATAGAATCCGGCGTCAGAATTTCATGGCCGTCGAGTTTTCCGCCGCAAAGCAGCATGCGTAGAAACCGCATATAGTCGCCTGCGGTGCTGTAAAGCCCGCCGCCGCCGCTGTGAAATTCCGCCGCTTCACCGCCGCCAATTTCAATCGGGAGCGGCACGAAACCGCCACTATCGCCGCGCATTTGTAACGCAGCACGGCGCGGCGCATTTTGCGGTGAAACCGAAAATCCGGTGTCGGTCATGCCCAGCGGCTCAAATATATTCTCGGCCATATACGCGCCAAGCGTTTGCCCGCTCGCCGCCTCAACCGCGCGGCCCACCCAATCGGTACTGACCCCATATTCCCAGCGCGTTCCCGGATCGAACAACAATGGCGACGTAATACTGGCGATGCTGCCGGGCGCAACCTGGCCCTGCGCCCGAGCCATATCTGCGCTCATAAAACTATAGCCCAGCCCCGACGTGTGGGTCAGCAGGTGGCGCAACGTAATCGGTGATGCGGGCACGCGCAGCATCGGCGCGCCATCCGCGCCAAACCCCGTCAGCACCTGCACGTCCGCCAGCTCTGGCACCCATGTCCCGATCGGATCGTCAAGCGTCAATGCCCCGCGTTCGGCCAATTGCATCGCCGCCACCGACGCCAGCGCCTTGGTCATCGATGCGATCTGGAAAATGGTATCGGCGTGCATTGCCGTCCCGGTTGCCGCGTCGGCAATGCCAGCGGCGGCGGTTTGGATCACTCCGCCGCGATTGCCAATCATCGCCACCGCGCCGCCGATTTTCCCCGAAGCGATGGCGGCGTCTAATGCTTTGTCTAAATCAGTCATAGCGGCGATATTGCCCAGACGTTGCACCGCATGTCAATCGCAACGCAATGCACCTGCGCCAATATCATCCGCCATCGAATATCTAAATCAGGTGAAACGTGCCCAGCGTCAGCACCGCGCCCCACAGCAACATGGCACCGCCAGCGACCATGCGGATAAGCGGAAGCGGCACCAGCGCGGCCAGCCGTTCACGCAGGAATATCGCGGGAACACACGCCGCCATGACGCCAATTATGCCGCCCGCCAGCGCAAATCCCCAATATTCTGCATTGGCCGCACCGACCGCGATCAGGAACTGGCTCTTGTCGCCAAATTGCAGAATGAACAGCCCCAGAAAGCTG
>JAYUPJ010000139.1:0-6565 GCA_043760195.1 Sphingomonadales bacterium
GCACGAACTGGCAACCGATTTAACGGCTGTATGGATGGGCTTTGGCATATTTATGGCAAACAGCGCGAAAAGCTTTGAGGGCTTCTCCGACCATGACCGAGCCGGATGGCAATCTCAAATCAGCGGCTATCTCAACGAAAATATATTATTGGCGGCAATGGCAGTTTGTGAAACTTTGCAGGGCAATGATCCATTATTAGCACTGCCATATCTAAAACCATATTTGCAAAGTGATTTAAAACGGATCGTTAAATACGTGCAATCGGCGGACATACGAGCGGAATTGGAGCTTATTGATCTTACCGACTACGGTATAGAAAAAATCTCCGCTTCAGTTTTAAACTGAATAGTAACCGCCACCTAGTCATCCAACGCCTTACGTCCCCAGACTATCAGGAACAATAACGCCGCGGCGGTTATTGCGAATGTGGCGGGTTCCCAAATGTTGAACAGCCACACGCCGACCGCCGGCGCAAAAATATACGCCGCGCCATTGACCGAGGCGACTTTGCCGGCGACGTCGCCTTGCTCGCTGCGCGGCACGGCGAGCGAGGTTCCGGCAGTAAAACCCGGGCGGTACAAGCCAAATCCCAATGAGGCGATGGCATATCCGGTGCTGATGCCGTAAAATTCGTGCGAAACACCGGTTATCGCGACGCCGATGAGCGCAAGAATCGAACCCCATAATACCGACGATCGCGGCGACGGAGATAGCAACGGGATCAATCCCCACTGGGCAAGCAACGATGCCATCGCGCCGATAAACATGACGGAACCGATGGCTTGCACAGCGCCGACTGCATCGTCCTGAAGACCAAGCCGGTCGCGCACAAGAAACCCGACAACGCCGAGCAAAATTGCCTGCGCATGGCCGCCGATGAGGCCTGCCAAAAGCCACGGCAATATTCTGGGGTCGCGCCATTTTAGTCGGACTTCCGAAGGGATTTGCGTGTCCCCCGCTTCATCAACTTCGGGTTGGTTCATTGTCGCCGAAGACGGATAGGATGCCACCGCGCCGCGCGCTTCAAATCGCGGCGTATCAGCGGGCAGATGCAAGTGCAGCGCCGCAAGTACGCCGACACCAAACAGGGCAAAGAGGATCAGCGGCCCGGCCAATTCAAACGGGTAAAATACCAGCAACGGCGCGAATGCTGGACCAATGACGGTACCCAAGCCAAAAGAGGACGCCAGCAACGATAGCGCCTTTGTTCTTTCCGCGCGTTCGGTGCGCGCGGCGACATAGGCCTGCACAGCGGGCGGTGCGGCGCTGCCGAAACCGCCATATAAGCTTCTGAACAAGGCGAAGATTATGAACGTCAATGCGGGCGCGACAATCCCGGCCAAGCCCATCCATAATATCGTTCCGCATAGCCCCATTGAGGTTATGAAGCCCAGCATGCCAACGGTCATCAATTGCTTGCGGCCGCGCCTGTCGGACATTCTTGCCCAGCGCGGCGCGGTGATAACCCAAAGCAATGCCGACCAGCTGAAGGCAAGGCTTACCCATACATCGGCGACCTTTAATTTGCTGGCAATCGACGGCAATGTGGATTGCATCGCGGTGTTGCCTGCGGCGGCAACCAGCATCACCAAAAACAGAATGACAATGCGGCCGGTTGGTATTGCCTGCGACATATTCATGGCAGCCGCCGCCAATCAAGGCATCCGGCGCCAAAAACAGCGACGATAATTTTTGCAGAGTATGGGTTCATCGGCTTCCTATCGTTCAAACTGCGCTTTTTCGCAATCATGCAAGCCACCTATCGTTAAGTTTTTGACATATTGAGGTTGCGCGAATGTGACACATTTGCGAAAGTCGCGGTTCCCAGCAATTTCACAAAGCGAATCCATGCCTTCTCCCGCCATTGCCAATTCCCAGCTGATTGATCGTATCAAAGTGACAGTCTCACGTTTCTTTGGTCCGTGGGGGGTGTTCTTCAAAGGTTTCATAAAGCATCCGGTTATGGTGGGATCGATCATCCCGTCTTCGTCGTTGACGGTGAAGAAAATGTTGGCCCCGGTGGATTGGGAAAACACCAAATTATTTGTCGAATATGGCCCCGGCGTCGGGACATTTTGCCAGCCTGTGCTTGACCGGTTGCGCCCCGATGCAAAATTGATCGTGATTGATCTCAACCCCGATTTTATCGCGTATCTGACCAAAACATTTCACGACAGCCGGTTTATCGCGGTGCACGGTTCGGCTGCTGATGTGGTCGAGATTATCCACAAATTCGGATTTGAAAATGCCGACTATATCCTTTCAGGCCTGCCGTTTTCGACGCTGCCAAACGATCTTGGTCCAAAGATTGCCGAAGAAACCGCAAAGGCTATTCGGCCCGGCGGTGCGTTTTTGGTGTATCAATTCCGCGCCCGCGCCCGTGATTTTATGGCGCCGCATTTTGCAAAGATCGACAATGGTTTCGAATTTTGGAATATCCTGCCTTGCCATTTATTCTGGGGCTGGAAAGGCTGAACCGCGATTTTTGCGCCGTTCCGTTTTCCGTCCAACCCGCAATCGCACTATCGCATTATGACATTTGAGCGAGACACCTCCCCTATTCGTTCGTGCTGAGCTTGTCGAAGTACGTGACAAGCAACCTGTCCTTCGACAGGCTCAGGACGAACGGTTTGAGATCCACTCAATTGTCATCCCGCACTAACGCAACTGCTTGCGTTTCCGCTCGAACATCAAATTGAACTTGATGCGCCGTCCAATCGTAAAATCGACGGTGTTGACCAGTAAATAGCTGAACAGCCATTTTGTGCGCCTTAAAAAACCATGTCTGGAAAGATGCAGCTCCAGCGTCTGTTCCTCGCTTTGCAGAACCATGTTTTGAATGATACCGCGCAGATGCTGCGCCAACGCGGGGTCCGCGATCCGCACCATGATTTCCAGATTGATAAACAAGCTGCGCGTATCAAGGTTCGACGATCCGATATAGCAAGCATCATCCAGAACCAGCAGCTTCATGTGCAACGGCCGGGTTTGAAATTCGTAAATGCGTGCGCCGCGCTTCAGCAGATATTTGTACAATAAACGCGCGGCGCCGATGGTCGCGCCATTGTCGCTTTTGCCCGCCAGCACAAACTGCGATTCGCCGCGCCGCGTCGCCTTGGCAATCCGGCGCAGGATCGATTGCGACGGGCTGAAATAGGCGGAAACAACGTGCAGATTGATCACCGTCTCCAGCTCTTTTTTCAACCGGAGCGCCCACGGCGATATCCGGTTCGTTGGGCCGCCCAGCAACCATTGCACCGGACCGTCGCCGGGTTTCCACGCCCGGATCACGCGGCGTAATTTGCGAAACTGAACGCCGCCATCAATCGACATATCGTGCAGATCATCATAATATCGCGCAAGGTCTGCGGCTTGCGGGCCGGACAAGATGATGCCAAAATCCTCCCAGCTATGTTCACCGGCGCGTCCGAAATAATTGTCGGTAATATTGAACCCGCCAATCACCACGTGCCGTTCATCCGCGATCACTATTTTCTGGTGATTTCGTACCACATATCCCAGATTCCATTTTGAACTAAAGCAATGATAACTTCCCCCGGCGGCAATCAACGGCGCAAAGAAATCGTTGGACGTCTCGTTCGATCCGAAACTGTCGATGATCAGTTGAACTTTTGCGCCGCGTTTGGCAGCCGCGATCAGCGCCGCGAGTATTTCTTGGCCGGTGGCGTCGTCGCGAAACATATACATGAACATGCGCAGCGATAAATTTGCGGCTTCGATGACTGCCAATAAGCCGTTAAGCCGGTCCAGATCCGCCGACAACACATGAATATCGTGGCCCGCAACCGCAAACAGCGCACCCGGAAATGTTTTCTCTGGTCTCTCCGCTGGCATTTGCGTTGGATAGGCGCTTGGCCGCGTGGACACAAGCGCCGTAGGCTTTTCATTGACAATTGACGGCCTGCCGCCTACTCGCGCAGTGAAATTCCGTACATTTTGAGAATCAGGAGCCAGTATGGCGCGCGTAACCGTTGAAGATTGCATTGATAAGATCACCAACCGCTTTGATTTAGTCTTGCTTGCTGCCGAGCGCGCACGTGAGATTTCTGGCGGAGCTGAGCTCACCATCGACCGCGACCGTGACAAGAATCCTGTCGTGGCCTTGCGCGAAATCGCCGAAGAAACCGTTAGCCCGCCGCATTTGATGGAAGGCCTGACGCAATCGTTGCAGAAAATGCAGGTTGACGATGATGAAACCCCTGATGAAATCGGCTCACTCAGCCTATCCGCAGAGGCATTGCGCCTGACCGCAGCCGCTCCAGCACGCGGCAGCGGCGTCGCCCGGGATTACGACCGGTAATATTCAAACTGCGACCAGTTATTAATGCGCGGCGTTTGGGCAGGATATTGAGTGAGTAGGCGGCGCTTAATTATTTGTGTTGCTCCGCTTTGGAATCACGTTAATAATTCGAGCACTATCTGACCGCTGTCCAGAAATGGTTGAACCAGAGCCGCCAGCTGTGGTTGTCTTGCTGTCACCAGCGCGCGGTTGAAAAACGTGTTGGCGATTACATCGGCGATTTGTAATCCTGCCAGCCGGTGGCTTTCGGCCAAATGTGCGCCATTCCATGGTCCGATCAGCGCAGCAATGTCGCCGCGTATTTCTGCCAATATCCGGTCATCATAACGGCCTGTGTCCATCACCACGCTGATGCAAGCGCCGCCGCCGGGTAACAATTTGCCGACGGTGTCATTCATCAATTGTGCGTAAATCTCGATATCATGCGCTCCGCGATCTTCGCCGGGTTCAGGTTTCAAGGCGGAAATGGCGATGCCGACTTCGGCTTTGGCTGTGCTGGCTGCGAGCAGATCAAAGAATATTGCGCGATCATTTAAATCGATCCGGCTGCCCTTCAATTCGCCGGTTAAACCAGTGAGATTGCGATACTGCAGCAAGATGCTTTCGGCATCATCTTCATCAATCAGTATCGCGGCCAATGTCATCACACCGCGCCCGATCCCGCCGCTTTCGTCACAATATATCGGCATAGATCAATCCGGCATCCAAAATGGGAATGCCCGTCATATCGGTTTATCGGTACCTAGCAAGGAAAACGCTTGATCAGTGCTTCTCGCCACGCCTGCCGCACTGTCAACGTCTTGCGGCGCTGGGCCGGGATGCTGCCGAACGCTCTGAGTGCTTCATCGGAACCCATTTTGGTATTCTTTGGCACGCAGTAAAGCGGTTTGCCCGCTGCTTTGGCCTTTTCATTTTCGGCGCGCACTGCGGTCCCGGCGGCTTTCATTTCAGCCATCACCGGCTGCAAATCAGCCGACAATAATGCCGCCGGTCCCTTTTTGTTGAGCGCCGTAGCTTTCACGTAAAATGTTTCTGCATCCATCGCCCATGCCGGACCCGATATCGCGGCGGTGAACAGCGCCAGACAGAACAGTCTCATTTTCACAGGCAAAGCTCCGCATGATTTGCACCCGCTCGTGTCCTAGGACAGCGACCGGGTGCAATATTATCCTTGGCGACTACGCCCCTTGCGGCTTTGCATCGCCGATTCCAGATTGTTTGCCGCGTCCTGCCTTGGGAATTGCTGACCCGATTTGCGGAATACCCGACGGCTTGTTGTCGTTGCCGTCGTCACGGGCAAACTTTCCGGTCGCGAGCAATTGCTTAATCTCGTCACCCGACAGCGTTTCAAATTCCAGCAGCGCGTTGGCCAGCAGGTCCAATTGCTTTCTATATTTTTTCAGCAACATTTTCGCCCGCTCATAACCGCCATCGACAAGCTTGCGGATCTCGGCATCGATTAACTTTGCCGTATCGGCTGACATCGCGCTGCGTTGCGGCATGCCGTAACCCAAATAGCTGTCTTGCTGTTCTTCATATTGAATCGGACCAAGCGCATCAGACATGCCCCATTGCGTGACCATTGATCGCGCCAATTTAGTCGCTTGTTGAATGTCGCCGCTGGCCCCCGACGAGACCTTGTCATGGCCAAAGATCATTTCTTCGGCCACGCGGCCACCCATGGCAATCGACAGATTGGCGTACATGGCGTCACGGTGATACGAATATGTATCACGCTCTGGCAAGCGCACGACCATACCAAGCGCACGGCCACGCGGAATGATAGTCGCCTTGTGGATTGGATCGGAAGCTGCCTCGTGCATCGCCACAATCGCATGGCCAGCCTCGTGAAAGGCAGTCATCTTCTTTTCATCAGCGGTCATGCTGAGTGATTTCCACTCTGTGCCCATCATCACCTTGTCTTTGGCGGCCTCAAACTGTGCCATCGCCACCAGACGCTTGCCCAAACGAGCGGCCAGCAAGGCTGCTTCATTGACGATATTGGCCAATTCTGCGCCTGAAAAGCCCGGCGTGCCCCGCGCAATCGAACGAACATCAACATCGGGGGCAATTGGTACTTTTTTGATATGCACGCCCAGAATTTTCTCACGGCCTTCGATATCGGGCAGCGGAACGGTAACCTGGCGGTCAAAACGGCCCGGCCGCAGCAAAGCGGGATCAAGCACGTCGGGCCGGTTGGTTGCGGCAACGATTATGACGCCTTCATTGGCTTCAAAACCGTC
>JAYUPJ010000140.1:0-6534 GCA_043760195.1 Sphingomonadales bacterium
TCTGGGGTTTTTGATTCGGTCATATTGGGCGGAGGACTAGAGTATAAATTGCGCAGGATAAAGCCTCTATCCTATGCCGCATAAGGCCAAATGGTTCACGCGGAGGCGCGGAGGCGCGGAGAATTGCTTAGGTTGCCGTCAAGCGGGCTCGATAAACAAACTTTGTAGCGATGTGCAAGATAGATTGTTTGAACGACGGATGGAGCAAAACCACTCCGCGCCTCCGCGCCTCCGCGTGAACCAATTCTATGTCACCGCTGCCATTACTGCTTTAGGGCAGGTCCCAATTCGGCGATGTTATCGACCCAGATATAGCCGTTATAGCTATTCGCAATCTCGCCATATTGATCGGCAGTGGTCAGGCCGACGATACCGCCGTCTTGCACGTCCTGCGCGATGATCACGCGGACACCGCCCGAATGCATCCGCGCCAGAAAGCGGTTGGGCCAGCCCCATAAGGTGTAGCCAATCTGGTCCATCGTTACCAACGCCGTGCCGTCCTTGCATGTGGCCGGAATGCTGCCTGTCCAGCCGGTTGCTTTGTAATCCGAAACGCACGCCTGTGCTTTGGTGACCGAGAATGCGGCGGCATCGGGGCGGGCTTTCCTGATTGCGGCGACGGCGGCGTCACTGCCGTAAAACACCGCTTTGCTGCCTGCCGGAATGGCGTTCAGCAAGCCCGGTACATGCGCGGTATTTTCAATCCGCAAGAACATTTCGGCACTGGATAATGCAGGCGGAGCCTCGGCCAACATCGCGCGGGGGCGGACGTTATCGGCGGCGCAGGCGCTCTTATATCTGCGCGCAATCGCAGTGCCTTCACCGCCGGGATCAACCGGCACATTCACCGCCGCTGCGCCCGAACCAATGGCGGCTTGCAACATGCGAACATCAATGGATGGCAACGTTGCGCCGAATCCAACTTCGGGGTCAACAATGCAGCCCGCCGCATCGGTGGGCAACGCGGCGGGGCCATTGGCGATCAGCTTTGGGCCGCCAACCAGCGCATCGGCGGTCCAGCTGGCGTTGAGCAGGCTGAAGCCGAAAAACAGCGCGCATATTGCAAGGATCAATGCCGATTGTGTGCGTGTGAATGTCATGCTTTGCTTCTTTTCTACCTGCAAGTTTCATTAAGCTTGTGTGTTCCCCGGCGAAGGCCGGGGCGTAGGGCAATAAGGCATTTCGGGCGGCTCTGCACCCCGGCCTTCGCCGGGGAACAAGGATAGCTCAAGTTCATTTTATTCCGTTGCCAACAGCGTCTTTGCCGTCTCACAATCCGCTGCCATCTGCACCTTCAGCGCCTCCAGATCGTCAAACTTTGCTTCGCCGCGAATGAAGGCGTGGAATTCCACGTCGATTGTCTGGCCGTAAAGATCCTCGGAAAAATCAAAGAAATACGGTTCGAGCAATTCTTTTGGCGGGTCGAAACTGGGCCGGATGCCGACATTGGCTGCGCCTTGCAACAAGCGCCCATCCGGCAAACGCCCCCGCACCGCGTAGATGCCATATAACGGGCGCAGATATTGCCCCATGTCGATGTTGGCAGTGGGATAGCCAAGCAGCCGCCCATTTTTGTCGCCGTGCTGCACCGTGCCTTGAACGGTGAACGGGCGGGTCAGCAACGCCGCCGCCGCGGTGCAATCACCGGCGTGCAATGCGTCCCTGATCCGGCTGGAACTGATGATCCCGGCCGCATCGTTGACCGCGCCGACGGCCACAGTTTGCAATCCAAGTGCGCCGCCAATATCGCGCAGCACGTTAATGTTGCCGCCGCGTTTTTGGCCGAATGTGAAATCTTCGCCGGTGACCACGGCCGCCGCGCCGAGCCGTTCGATCAGCAATTTGGCGATGAAGTCTGCGGCGCTGGTTGATGCAAGGTCGCCGTCAAATTCAAACACCAGCATTGCGTCCGCACCGGCATCAGCGAATAATTGCTGGCGCTGATCGAGCGTCGTCAGCCGAAACGGCGGCGCATCAGGGACAAAATGCCGCACCGGATGCGGATCGAATGTGGCGATAATCGCGGGGCGGCCTTGCGCCTTGGCAAGCGCGATTGCTTCGCCCGCTACCGCCTGATGTCCGGCATGAAACCCGTCAAAATTGCCCAGCGCGATTACCGCTCCGCGCAACGCATCGGGCATGATGTCGCGGTGGGACAGGCGCGGGATGGTCATCCGAAAAACAACCGTAGTGCTGAGCCTGTCGAAGCACGCCTTTCGGTATTGCGCCTTCCTTTGAAGCGCCCTTCGACAGGCTCAGGGCTACGGTGTGGAATTGCAATGTTCATTGTAAATTGGCCATCGGCACCAGCCCCGCCCGAATAACCCGCATCGCATTGCCGCCCATCGCCGCGCGAATCTCGTCCGTGGTAAAGCCTGCATCCATCAACGCCTGCGTCACTTGCACCAATTGCGAGGTGTCGAACCGCACCGTCGTTGCGCCGTCATAATCGCTGCCCAGCGCGACATATTCGATGCCGACCAGATCGCGGATATGCTTCATCGCTTTGGCGGCGGCAGCGGGCGAGGTATCGCAAATTGCGCCTTCCCAATACCCCACGCCGATAATGCCGCCGGTTTTGGCGACGCCCTTGATTTCCTCATCGGATAAATTGCGGTTGACCTTGCACGTTGCCTGCACGCCGCCATGGCTGGAGACGACGGGCCGCCGCGCCATCGTCAACACCTCTGCAACGCCTGCATTTGAAAGATGCGCGATGTCGACAATCATCCCCTTGGCTTCCATCGCGCTCACGATGTCGCGGCCAAACGGGGTCAGTCCGCCTTTTTTCAGGCCGTGCATTGATCCGGCCAATTCATTATCGAAGAAATGGGTCAGCCCGGCCATGCGGAAGCCGGCGTCATACAGCCGGTCCAAATTGGCCGCTTTGCCTTCCAGATTTTGCAGACCTTCAACCGACAGCATCGCACCGACTTGAGTGTTGCCTTTGATAGTCCGCCTTGCCTCAAGTCCGGCTGCTTCTGCCGGTGAATTGATCAACGAAAGATCGTTATTCGCCTTCACCACGCGGCCCAGCTTTGCCGCATGATAAAGCGACCGTTCAAGCAGCGAACTCCAAGTCCGCACCGGCTGCAACTGAGCCACCGTCAGCATGGTGATATTGTCGGTATCGGCCCCGTTGCCGTCATAATTCTGGCCCTTGGGCGTTTTGCTCACCGAAGAAAAAATCTGCAGTGCGACATTGCCCGCTTGCAAACGCGGGACATCGACATGGCCTCTGTCTGCGCGGTCGTTGATATCGCGGTCCCACATCAAACTGTCGCTGTGCAGGTCGACGATGGTCAGCGTTTTGTGCAGCGCCGTGGCTTCGGCGCTAACCTTGCTGAGCGGCTTGCCGTCGACCTTGTTCATCGACGCCTCGATCATACCCGGCGCGAAGCTGAAGAACGCCGCCGCCGCTGCGATCAAGAATATGGCGGCCCAAACCAGCTTACGCATTACGCGGCGTCCCTGCGCAGCAATGTGACAAAGCTATATGCCGGATTGCCGTTTTCTGCGCCGTTTTCTGCGGCATGGTCTTCGCGCTGGGTTTCTTGCCAGATGTCGGGATCGAACGCATCCAGCATCGTATCGCCAGTTGGGGATGCATGTATTTCGGTCAGCTCTATCCTGTCGGCCAAACCGGCAAACATCCGGTAAATCTGCGCGCCGCCAATCACGCAAACATGCGGGCCGTTGGCGCGTTTTAATGCTTCTTCGGCGGAATATACAACCTCTGCGCCGTCCTCTTCCCACTCGGTATTGCGGGTGATAACGATGTGACGGCGGCCATCGAGCAAGCCGGGCAGGCTATCGAAAGTCTTGCGCCCCATGATCATCGGGCGGCCTTTTGTGACCTGTTTGAAATGCCGTAAATCGGCAGGAATATGCCATGGCATATCGCCGTTGGCGCCGATGACACCGTTATCCGCACGCGCGACGACCAAAATGATTTCGGGATGGACCATGTCTGCGCCTAACGTGGAAACTTAAAGGTTACAAGCTAAGGATATAACCGGGTGACATGGCCCATTTTCCGGCCGGGCGATGGTTCGCCTTTGCCGTAAAGATGCAAATGGGCGGCAGGATCAGACAGCAGCTTCTGCCAACGCACCACATCATTGCCGATCAGGTTCTGCATTTCGACACGTTCACCGACGGTGGCGGTATCGCCCAGCGGCAGCCCGCAAACGGCGCGGATGTGGTTTTCAAACTGGCTGGTGACCGCACCCTCGATGGTCCAATGGCCGCTATTGTGGACGCGCGGGGCCATTTCGTTAAACACCGGTTCGCTCTCGGTTGCAAAAAACTCGCACGTCAGCACGCCAACATATTCCAGCGCATCGGCAATGGCGGACGCAAGCAACCGGGCCTTGCCGACCTGGCTTTCCACCAATGGCCCTGCTGGAACCGTTGATTGTGACAGGATGCCGTCTTCGTGGGTGTTGCGCGGGCAATCATAAAACCGGATTTTGCCATCTTCGCCGCGCACCAATATGACCGAAAATTCTGCGCCGAATTCGACAAATGCTTCCGCGATCACTGGTCCGCCGCCCAGAAATTCAAAAGTATCTTCGTGGTCGGCATCGGTTCTAACGGTGATCTGGCCTTTCCCGTCATAGCCCATCGTTATCGTTTTAACGATCGCAGGCACGCCGGTTTTTTGGAGCGCCTGGCGCAGGCCGCCTGCGTCATTTGCCAGCGCGTAGGCCGCCGTGCGGCCGCCCAAATCGGTGGCGAAAAGCTTCTCCTTGCCCCGGTCCTGTGCAATTTCCAGCGGCGCGGTGCCGGGACGCAACGCAGCGATGCCCTCGATTTTTTTCAGCGGACCGACGGGTACATTTTCAAATTCATAGGTAATCACGTCGCACGCTTTGGCAAATTTGGTCAGCGCGGCGATATCATCATATTCGGCGCAGGTGAATTCGGCGGCGACTTCTGCGGCGACACTGATCGATTCTGGCGCATATATATGGCAGCGATAGCCAAGCTGGGCCGCCGCAATGGCCAGCATCCGGCCCAGTTGACCGCCGCCCAGTATTCCAACCGTTGATCCCGGTGCCAACACGGTCATTCGGGGGACTCCGCCACCGATGCGCTTTGTTCGGTTCGCCATGCGTCCAACCGGGCGGCCAGCGCAGCGTCATTGGTCGCCAGCATCGCCGCCGCCAGCAACGCGGCATTGGTCGCGCCTGCCTTACCAATCGCCAGCGTCCCCACCGGAATCCCGGCGGGCATTTGAACGATCGACAGCAGGCTATCCATACCGTCCAGCGCCTTGGATTGAACGGGCACGCCGAGTACAGGAAGCCGCGTCATCGCCGCTGCCATGCCGGGCAAATGGGCCGCGCCGCCTGCGCCTGCGATTATACATTTCAGGCCGCGGCCAACCGCGCCATTGGCATATTCATACAAACGGTCGGGCGTGCGGTGGGCGGAAACAACCTTGCATTCGTGTGAAATTTGGAGCGCGGTTAACATGTCGGATGCCGCTTGCATCGTTTCCCAATCGGAACGGCTGCCCATGATGATACCGATTAAGGGTGTTTCGTCGCTCACTTTTGTTGCCCCGCTTATTACGCCATTCCGGCTATAAGCGTCGCCTTTTAGCGCGGTGTCCTATTTGGCGCAATTGCGGAATGATCGGTCATTTCGATTGCACGTCCAGATTGGAAAAATGGACGCCCATCGTTGTAAACAATTGCAATTTCGGTGGGTTTCCGCTTTATGTTGGCGGATATCTACAATACCCGCGTCGCAAATAGAAAACGGGAACGGGGAAAATGAAAACAACAAACGCGCACATTTCGTTGCCGGCAGATACAATGTCTGCGGTTATGCAAGAAAACTTGGAGCTCAAGGCGCGGATCGCGGAACTTGAGGCTGTGGTGTTGATAGACACGCTGACGCCGCTTTACAACCGGCGGCATTTTTTGGACATATTGGAACGCTGGATTTGGCGGGCGCACCGATACGGACACGAATGCGGGCTGTTGTTCATTGACGTCGATCAGTTAAAGAGCGTGAATGATGCCTTGGGCCATCAGGCGGGTGACCAGCTGTTGATCTCCGTCGCCCGGACCTTGCAAAAAGCCGTTCGGCGGACTGATATCGTCGCCCGCATTGGCGGTGATGAATTTGGCATATTGCTGGAAAATGTGGACATGAAAAGACTGCCCGGCAAGGCACAGAAAATAGCGCAAGCGGTGGCATCGCAAGTCCTGGATTACAACGGCGTGGAGATCATCCCCAGCGTATCCATCGGCTTTGCTATGATCGAGGCCGGGGTTTCATCGGCAGAAATCATGATGCGCGCTGACCGGTCAATGTACGCGGAAAAAAATGCCAAATAGAACGGCTATGGTTGGGTTCGATTGGGGCCGTGGTCCTAGTGGTGATGACATTCAAAGAAAAAAATACATAACAACATAAGCTTCGTCATTCCCGCGAAGGCGGGAATCCATCACCGGAACTAACAAAATTAAGCCGCCCTGCTTTAAATTCGAGCTCAGGTGATGGATTAGTGGCACGTAG
>JAYUPJ010000141.1:0-2926 GCA_043760195.1 Sphingomonadales bacterium
CCGGTCTCATTTTCGGCCAGGCTCGCCGCCCGCGCCTTGCCGGTAATCAACAGCTTTGCACCACTATCTGCCATGATATGCCGGGCCTGCGCTGGTTTCAGCACCGGATTGACCGGTACATGCACCAACTGCGCCCGCGCCGCCGCAAGCGGCATCAGGCAAGCTAACAACCCTTTGCCTGTCCAACTGGCGACGCGGTCACCGCTGGATAAATCGGCATCGCGCAAAAAAGAAGCGAGCCGAGAGATACGGAGATTTAACTCCTTGTAGGTATACACCCGGTCACGAATGATGAGCGCAGCCGCATCACCCGCACCGCAAAGCGCAAGATGGTCGAGTGGAAAAGCTGGCAAATCGTTGGTCATTGTCGCATATTCTGTAAAGGTTGGGTTTAATGTCGGGGGCTTTCGTTTTGCCAGTGAAAGGTGAATATCACGATAATTTCCTGACCGCGCAAGTGTCTGCGCGCGGGACGCTTGACCGTGAAAAGCAGCGCAGCCTGTTTGACCGGCTGGATTGGCTCGATGCGCTGCACCGGATGGCGATGAAGTCGCAAAAACCCTTGTTGCTGCGCGCGCACGATGCGCAAACCGATCTCTGGTTGCCTTTGATCGAAGCCGGGAATGGCCATTATCAGGCATTGGCCAACTGGTACAATTTCACTTGGCGGCCAATTTTCGGCGGCAATTATGACGAAGTAACGCGGTTGGCGCTGCTGCGTCAGATTGCCAAGCTTACCGCCGATCATGCCCGCCGCCTAACCCTGATGCCGATCCCGGATGAAGATGGGTCGGCAAGCCTGCTGGCCACCGCGTTTGAACAATCGGGCTGGACTGTCGTGAAGCAGCAATGCGACGAGAATCATTATCTGCCCGTTCGCGGGCGCAACTTTGACGAATATTGGCAATCGCGGCCCGGACAATTGCGCAGCACGGTCAAGCGCAAGGGCAACAAAAATGTCGTGTCAACGCGGATTGAAACGGTGTTTTCGCAGCAGAGTTGGGCCGACTATGAAACCATCTACGCCCGCAGCTGGAAGCCATCGGAAGGCAACCCGGATTTTCTGCGCGAGCTGGCCAAACAGGAATCTGTGGCGGGATGTTTGCGGTTGGGGATCGCTTATATCGACGGAAAACCGGTCGCTGCCCAATTCTGGACGGTCGAAAATGGCGCGGCGTTAATCCACAAGCTTGCCCATGACGAACGGTATTTGTCGGCGTCCCCCGGCACCTTGCTGTCGGCGGCATTGTTTCAGCATGTGATCGACATTGACCGGGTGAACGAGATTGATTTTGGCACGGGCAATGATCCATATAAGCGTGAATGGATGGAAGAGATGCGTCCGCGATACCGGTTGGAAATGTATTGGCCCAATCACATCTTGAACTGGCCGCACATATTGCGCCATAAGCTGCGCGGAAACAATTGATTCAAGGACCAAAATGACCGGAACTATAGACACAATCGACCAAGCGATCCGTTCCATATTATCGGACTTGCTTGGCCTATCTGCGGCGCAGGTCGCCGATATGGATGCGGATACCGAATTGTTTGGTGCGCTGCCCGAACTGGATTCGATGGCGGTGGCCGGTCTGTTGACCGAAATGGAAGACAGGCTGGGGATTACGATCGACGATGATGACGTCGATGGCGAATTGTTTGCAACATTTGGCAATCTTGCCGAATTTGCAAAGGCTAAGTTGGCAGGGTGAAGTCGGGCATGCACCACAGCGGCTACGTCTTTGCAGGTGCAGAGGAATATTGCCTGATTGCGGGTGATGCCAACGCGGCGCGCCGCATCCTGATCGTGCCGCCGCTGTTTGACGAGATGAACAGGATGCGGCGGGTGTTGGTATCGGCAATGCGCGAACTGGCGGACCTTGGCGTAGGTAGCATCCTGCCCGACTTGCCCGGTTGCAACGAAAGCTTGGCGACGCTGGTGGATCAGAATTTGGACAAATGGCGCGGCGCGGTTGCCGCTGCTGCTGCACAATCGGGCGCGACCCACATCGCCAGCATTCGCGGCGGGGCGTTGATTGACAATATACCCGCTGGATTGCCAATTTGGCGGCTTGCCCCGGTGAAAGGCGGATCGCTGCTCAAATCCATGTTGCGCACGCGGATTGCAGGCGACAAGGAAACCGGGATTTCCAGCAATATGGAAAGCCTGATCGAACAGGGTTGCCGGGAACCGATTGAGCTTGCCGGAAATATGATCGGCCCGGCTATGCTTTCATCGTTGCAATATGCCGAAGCCGGGCCTTCGGCCAAGTTGACGGTCGCGGCGCTGGGTGACGGCGCGGACGATGTTTCGGGCAGCGCGCTGTGGCTGCGCGCCGAACCGCAAGATGATCCGGCAATGGCGGCCTCAATCACAAAGCAGCTTTACCAGTGGAGCGCGTCATGCGGCAGATGATCGATTTTGCCTGCGCTGGCGACCAATTGGCCGGAACGCTTGATGTCGCCGCCGGACAATGCGGATTGCTGATCGTGAGCGGCGGCAATGAAATTCGCAGCGGCGCTTATGCCGGGCAGGCCGCGATGGCCGCCCATTTCGCTGCCTTGGGCTTTCCAGTTTTCCGATATGACCGGCGCGGTATTGGCGACAGCGAAGGCACAAATGGCGGATTTGAAAGCAGCGCCGATGACATCGCCGCAGCCCTCGCCGCTTTCAAAGCCGCCGCGCCGCACATGCAACGATTGATCGCGTTCGGCAATTGTGACGCCGCAAGCGCATTGGCGCTCTACCGAGAGGATCAGGCAATTGACGGCTACATACTCGCCAACCCCTGGGTCATCGAAGCATCAGCCGGAACATCTGGTGGCGACGCACCGGCCGCCCCTGCCGCAGCCGCCATCCGCGCGCGGTATTGGAACCGCCTTAAAAACCCGCGCAGGCTGTTCGATCTGCTGACCGGCAAAATCA
>JAYUPJ010000142.1:0-6510 GCA_043760195.1 Sphingomonadales bacterium
GGTCCTGACCCTGGATTGCTAATTCGCAACGCTCATCGCAATGACGACACTGTTTTGATGTTCTATAGTGATTTCCAATCAGATGGAATCATCTGATGATTAAGAAATCGCGTAAAATCAAATAATCTAGGCCCGAATTTTGGTTCAACCAAAATGAAATCGGGTCTAATGTTTGCAAGACAACTTGTTTCACGAGCAGGCAGTCGTTAATTGTCCGGCATGACCAATACCCAAAACTCGTATCATCTGCGCCTTGCCACACCCGAAGACAGTGAGGCCATTCGCGCCCTGGTGGACCTGTCGATACGTCAGCTCCAAAAAGCCTATCTAACACCTGATCAAGTCGCCGCCTCCGCCGCATCAATGGGGTTGGATACGCAATTGATCGCGGATGGCACGTATTTTACCGTGTGGAGCGGCGACACTCTGGCCGGATGCGGCGGATGGTCGCGGCGGGCGACGCTGTATGGCGGCAATCACAGTGCGGGCCGCGATATCAGTTTGCTCGACCCAAAACGCGACCGCGCCCGCATTCGCGCTATGTACACCCACCCCGATCATGTCGGCAAAGGCATCGGCCGGATGGTTATCGACGCCGGAGAAGCCGCCGCCCGCGCCGAAGGATTCCGCGCTCTGGAAATGGCTGCAACCATGGCAGGCAAGCCGTTTTATCTGAAATGCGGCTATGAAATCGAATCCGAATGGTTTGATGAAAATGGCGCAGTACCCGTCCCATTGGCGACGATGGTGAAAAGGCTTGCTGACTAAACCCCGATTATTTGCTTAGACGAGAATATGTCCAAAGCTGATCGTCCCGACACGCCCAATTCTGCCTCTCGTTTCAACGAGGACAAGGCGACCTATGCGGTGCGCGGTGCTGGCACGCCGGATTTGGACGCAGGGATCGCTGCCATCCGCAACGTGTGGCAGACGCTGCCGATAAAGCCCGGCGTTTACCGTATGCATGATGCGCGCGGTGACGTGCTGTATGTGGGTAAGGCCCGGGCGCTGAAAAACCGGGTTAGCAATTATACGCAGGTCGACCGGCTGCCGAACCGGCTGCGCCGTATGGTGGCGCAAACGCGCAGTATGACGATTGTGACAACGGGCAGCGAGGCAGAGGCGTTGCTGCTTGAGGCGCAGTTGATCAAGCGATATCGCCCGGCGTATAATGTGTTGCTTCGCGACGATAAGAGCTTTCCGTTCATCCTGTTGCGCGCCGATCATGCGTTTCCGCGCATTCAAAAGCATCGCGGCGCGCGCCGGGCAAAGGGCAATTATTATGGCCCGTTTGCATCCGCTGGTTCGGTCAATCAAACCATCAACGCGCTGCAAAAACTGTTCCTGCTGCGAAATTGTAGCGACAGCTTTTTCAACAATCGGGACCGGCCTTGCTTGCTTTATCAGATCAAACGCTGCTCTGCGCCTTGCGTGGACCGGATCAGCAAGGACAATTATGACGAGCTGGTGAATGATGCCAAGGCGTTTCTGTCGGGCAAATCAACCGCCGTGCAATCGAAACTGGCCGGGCAGATGGAGGCGGCGGCGGAGGCGCTGGATTTTGAAAGCGCAGCGATCATGCGCGACCGTTTGAAGGCGCTCACTTTCATTCAAGGTTCGCAGGCGATCAATGCCGAGGGCGTTGGCGATGCGGATATCTTTGCGCTGGCATCGAAAAATGGCGTGATGTGTATCCAGGCGTTTTTCATTCGCGGCGGCCAAAATTGGGGGCATCGAAGTTTCTTTCCGGTGCACACAGCCGAAGTTCCAGAGGATGAAGTGCTCGCCAGTTTCATAATCCAGTTTTATGAAGACGTGCCGCCGCCGCGCACGATATTGGTTGACCGCGCGCCTGCCGAGGATGAATTGCTTGCCCTTGCGCTGGCGGAAAAAGCCGGCGGAAAGGTGACAATATCGGTGCCGCAGCGCGGCGATAGAGTCCGCCTGATTGGCCAAGCGGTGCGCAATGCGGCAGAGGCGCTGGAACGGCGGCAGGCAGAATCAACGACGCAAGGCAAGCTGCTGCAAGAGGTTGCCGATCTGTTTGAGCTGCCCGAACCGCCAAGGCGCATCGAGGTTTATGATAACAGCCATATTCAGGGGACCAATGCGCTGGGCGGGATGATTGTTGCCGGGCCGGACGGGTTTATGAAGGGGCAATATCGCAAGTTCAATATCAAGAACCCCGACACCGCGCCCGGCGATGACTTTGCGATGATGCGTGAAGTGATGCAACGCCGGTTTGGACGCGCGCAAGAGGAGGACCCGGACCGCAGCAAGGGCGACTGGCCCGATTTGGTGCTGATCGATGGCGGCAAAGGGCAGGTCAGCGCGGTAAAGGCGGCGCTGGAAGAGATTGGCGTCGAGGATGTCCCCTTCATTGGCATCGCCAAAGGGCCGGACCATGGCCGAGAGGGACGCGAGATTTTTCACTTCCCCGATGGCCGTGAATTTGATTTACCGATTAATGCACCGGTGCTGTTTTACTTGCAGCGTCTGCGCGACGAAGCGCACCGGTTTGCCATCGGCGCACACAGAGCGAAACGCAGCAAGGCAATCACCGCCAGCCCGCTGGACGAAGTGCCCGGCGTAGGGCCCGCACGCAAAAAAGCATTACTGATGCATTTCGGCACAGCAAGGGCCGTACGCGACGCCAGCCTGGAAGATTTGGCGCGGACGCCGGGCGTTTCGGAGACGGTAGCGCGGACGGTTTATGACTATTACCATGGCGGCGGGTAGGGGTGAACGGGTAGGCAGCATTAGAGCGTGATGACATTTGCGTGAAACACAACGCCCTTGAATGAAACAAAACCGTTCGTGCTGAGCCTGCCTGCGTACAGGTTGCTTGCCTCATCCTTCGACAGGCTCAGGACGAACGGAGAGGGAGTTCTGTTGCATAGTTTTGTCATCGCGCTCTAATTCGCGACCTGAACGCGGCCTCACATCATAATCGCTTCGCTACCAGCGCATTTTCGGGCATAGCTGTCGCCATGCAAATCACCGCATCAGCCATTGTCTGCGCCGTTCGCCCTCATGGCGAAGCGGGAGCCATCGTGCGCGCTATGACGGCGGAACATGGTTTGATGGCGGGATATGTGCAGGGCGCACGGGGGCGCCATTTGCGGCCGGTTTTAATTCCCGGTAATGTTATCAAGGGCGATTGGCGGGCGCGCATATCGGGGCAATTGCCTGCGTTAAGCGCAGAGCCTGAACATAGCCGTGCGCATTTATTGGGCGAACCGTTGGCGGTGGCAGCAATTGATTGGGTGACGGCGCTGACTGCGGCCAGCCTGCCGGAAGGGTACGCTTATCCGCAGCTGCACAGCGCATTAGACGGGGTGTTGGCAGCGGTTGAATTGGCTCCTGCGGCGCGGCGATGGGCAGGGGCGGTGGCCCGATATGAAGAGATTCTGCTGTCCGAACTCGGTTATGCAGAAGAAGTGATCGGCGACCGCCAAATTTCGGCTCCCACGGCATTGTTGGCGCACAACCGCGCGCGATTGGTGGAACATGTGCTGGGTGACCGGCGCGCTGATGTAATAGCTGCACGCGAACGTCTTGTCGAAAGGCTGAAAAGGGCGGTTGCATAACGCATGCGGTGTTGGCAGGGGCTTACTGTATTTCGGCAAACATATTCATGCTGATGGAATGGAATTTGAATGTTAATCGCTTTATTGCCCGGAGACGGGATCGGTCCTGAAGTCATTGCACAGGCCAAACGGGTGCTGGACGCGCTCGGCTTGCCGGGCATGACGTATGAAGAGGCGCTTGTCGGCGGCGCGGCGTATAAAGCCACTGGCCATCCGCTGCCTGCCGAGACGCTGGCCACCGCGCGGCGTGCGGATGCGATATTGTTTGGAGCGGTTGGCGATCCCGATTGTGACAGCTTGGAACGGCATTTGCGGCCTGAACAGGCGATATTGGGCTTACGCAAGGAATTGGAGCTGTTCGCCAATTTGCGCCCGGCAACCTTGTTTCCCGAACTGGCTGCTGAATCGGCCTTGCGCCCCGAGATCGCCAAGCAGATCGATATGGTGATTGTGCGCGAGTTAAACGGTGACGTTTACTTTGGTGAAAAGGGCATCCGCCTGAATGCCGACGGCAAGCGCGAAGGTTATGACATCATGTCATACAATGAAGACGAGGTTCGGCGCATTGCTCATGTCGGCTTTCAAACGGCGATGGCGCGGGGCAAAAAACTATGTTCAGTCGATAAAGCCAACGTGCTGGAAACATCACAGCTGTGGCGCGATGTGGTGATCGAAACCCATGCCGAATATCCTGACGTAACTCTCTCGCACATGTATGTCGATAACTGCGCCATGCAGCTGGTGCGCAATCCCGGCCAGTTTGATGTGATCGTGACCGGCAATTTGTTTGGCGACATATTATCCGACCAAGCCAGCATGTGTGCGGGGTCAATCGGCATGTTACCCAGTGCATCGCTCGATAGCACCGGCAAAGGATTGTACGAGCCAATCCACGGCAGCGCCCCCGATATCGCTGGTCAGGGCAAAGCAAATCCGCTCGCGACGATCTTGTCAGCCGCCATGATGCTGCGCTATTCTTTGGACCAAGCGGAAGCCGCAGTCAGGATCGAGGCAGCCGTTGCAAGCGCGCTGGCCAATGGTGCGCGCACTCCGGATCTGGGCGGCAGGATGACGACCAGCGAGATGGGCGATTCTGTTATCTCTGCTCTCTAAAATTGCAATCATCGGCCATTGACCTGAACCCCTAACTCCCCGAAAAGAAGCGCATGAAACGCACAACAGGCCAAGACCGATCAATCACAAGCAAATGGCGTCCCGCAACACAGGCGGTGCGCGGCGGCACGTGGCGCAGCGAGCATGGCGAGACGTCGGAAGCGTTGTTTCTGACGTCCGGCTATACCTATGACAATGCCGAAACTGTGGCTGCGCGCTTTGCCGGTGAAGCCGAGGGCATGACCTATTCCCGATTGCAAAATCCGACTGTGGAAATGCTGGAAGAACGGATAGCCCTGATGGAAGGTGCCGACGCTTGCCGCGCGCAAGCGACCGGCATGGCGGCGATGACAACGGCTTTATTGTGCCAGCTGGAACAGGGTGACCATGTAGTTGCGGCGCGCGCGGCGTTTGGATCGTGCCGTTGGTTGACCGATAATCTGCTTCCCAAATGGGGTATTACCACGACCACGATTGATAGCCGCAACAACGACGAATGGGCGGCGGCGATCCAGCCCAATACCAAGGTTTTCTTTTTTGAAACACCGGCCAATCCGACAATGGATATTGTCGACATGGAATATGTATGCGGTTTGGCGCGGGCGCATGGCATCACGACGGTTGTCGACAACGCCTTTGCGACAAGCGCACTACAGCGGCCAATGGATTTTGGTGCGGACGTGGTGGCGTATAGCGCGACCAAGATGATGGACGGGCAGGGCCGCGTGCTTGCAGGCGCAGTGTGCGGCAGCCACGCCTTTATCAACGAGAAATTATTGCCGTTCCAACGCAATACTGGCCCGAATTTGGCCCCGTTTAATGCTTGGGTGGTGCTGAAAGGTTTGGAAACACTCGATATGCGGGCGATGCGGCAATCGGAAAACGCGCTGGCAGTGGGCAAATTTCTGGAAAGCCGCGTGCCGGTGATGTTGCATCCCGGCCTCGCATCGCATCCCGCGCATAGTCTGGCGATGAAGCAGATGAAGGCGTGCGGGCCTATCTTTTCGTTCGTCTTGGACGGCGGCCGGGCGCAGGCGCATGGATTGCTGAATGCGCTGGAGCTGATCGATATTTCCAACAACATCGGCGATAGTCGCAGCCTGATGTGCCACCCTGCATCCAGCACGCATCATGGCATCGGCGCCGAAGGCCGCGCGGCTATGGGCGTGGGCGAAGGATTGATCCGCATCAATGTCGGCTTGGAAGATCCGCAAGATTTGATCGAGGATTTGGATCAAGCGTTAAAAGCGATCGGATTATGACCAGCATATTGGAATCGTTTTTCAGGGAGTCGGCGACGACCGAAGGCATCACCATCCGCGTGACGCCAAACTTCCTAGAGGGCCAATCGCAAGCCCAATCGGGACGCTGGTTCTGGTCCTATCATATCCGCATCGAAAACCATTCTGACGAACCTGTCCAATTGATTACGCGGCACTGGAAGATAACCGACGGGCGGGGCAATGTCAGTCATGTCGATGGCGACGGTGTCATTGGTGAACAGCCAGTGTTGGACCCCGGCGGCGCGCATGATTATGTTTCGGGCTGTCCGTTGCCAACGCCAAGCGGAAGCATGGAAGGACATTTCCGTTTCATTCGCGCCGATGGCGGTACTTTTTTGGCAGAGATCCCGCGCTTTGCATTGATCGCTCCGGCAACGGCGCGCTGAACCGAACGATGAAACGCACGCATATACCGCTCAATGGCCTGCGTGTTCTGGACGCGGCGGCAAGGCATTTGAGTTTTACCAAGGCAGCCGACGAGCTGGCCGTGACCCCTGCCGCTGTCGGCCAACAAATACGCGCGC
>JAYUPJ010000143.1:0-18764 GCA_043760195.1 Sphingomonadales bacterium
GCTGCCCGCCGCAAGCAGCCCGCGTGGCCGGTGATATTTGAACGAACGGCCAAACAGCATAACCCCGTTCGCCAGCAAAGCCGACGCCAACGTGTCGCCAGCAAAACCCGAATAAATCTGTCCATCAAAGCTGAACGAGACGGCGCGGCTGCGGTCAATCCGTCCGCCAGTTTCCAAACGATAGCCACTCATCGGCGGGGTTCCCCGGCCTTGTACGTGGTCTCAAATTTGTCGGTTACCGTATCACGGACGGCATTGAAAAATCGCCCGCAGCCATGAATATGCCGCCAGCGTTCATGATGGCGTCCTTTCGGGTTGGCGCGAATAAACAAATAGCTCTCCCATTCCTCATCGGTTTGCCCGGCTGGGTCTATGGGACGGGCAATATGCGCTTCTCCTGCATTGGCGAATTCAATTTCAGCGCGCTTTTCATCGCAATAGGGGCAGTGGATCAGGATCATATTAGTGCGCCACAGCAGCAGCAGCCGCTTCGTCAATTAACCGGCCATTTCGGAACCGGTCGAGATTATAGGGCGCGTTAATCGGGTGCGGTTCGTCCTTCGCCATAGTATAGGCGAGCAAATCCCCCGCCCCCGGCGTTGCTTTAAAACCGCCAGTGCCCCATCCGCAATTTACGTAAAGCCCCTTGACCGGTGTCTTGCCCAGGATCGGCGAACGGTCGGGCGTCACATCGACAATCCCGCCCCAAGTGCGCAGCATCCGCATCCGCCGGTAAATCGGAAATATCTCGCAAATCGCCGCCAGTGTATGTTCTATAATATGGAGCGCACCGCGCTGCGAATAGCTGACATATTGGTCCGTCCCCGCACCGATCACCAGCTCGCCTTTATCAGACTGGCTCATATAGGCATGCACCGTGTTCGACATCACGACGCAAGGGAAAGTCGGTTTAATCGGTTCCGACACCAAAGCCTGCAACGGATAGCTTTCGAGCGGGAAATCCAGCCCCGCCATTTGCATGACGACCGACGTATTGCCCGCCGCCGACACGCCCACGCGCTTGCTGGCAATATAGCCGCGAGTGGTTTCTACGCCCTCAATTGCGCCATCTGCGCCGCGCCTGATGCCGGTAACTGCGCAGTTCTGGATGATATCGACGCCCAGTGCGGCCGCCGCCCGGGCATAGCCCCACGCCACCGTGTCATGCCGCGCTGTGCCGCCGCGCCGCTGCAACGCTGCCCCCAAAACCGGATGCCGCGCGTCTGGCGATATGCTTAAAGGCGGGCAATACGCCTTGACATCTTCGGGCGTCAGCCATTCATTGTCGACGCCGTTCAACCGGTTGGCGTGAATATGACGCTGAAGGCTTTGCACATCATGCACATTATGCGCGAGCATCATCACGCCGCGCTTTGAATACATCGTGTTGTAATTCAGCTCTTGGCTTAATCCGTCCCATAGTTTGACTGCGTGATCATAAAGATGCGCGCTTTCATCATAGAGATAGTTGGAGCGAATGATCGTCGTATTGCGCCCAGTATTACCGCCGCCAATCCAGCCCTTTTCCAGCACCGCGACGTTGGTGATCCCGTATTTCTTCGCCAGATAATAAGCCGCACCAAGGCCGTGCCCACCGCCGCCAACAATGATCGCATCATAGGCTGGCTTTGGCGCAGCATCGGGCCATTGTTCCGGCCAATCCTGATGCGCCCCCAATGCTTTGGCAAACAGGCTGAAGGCGCTGAACCGGGTCATGCGCGCACCTCGGCTAGCGGCGTATAGACGATCATCATCAAGCAGCCGTTTTTGCTGCCTGCACGGTGCATTGTGCCCGGCATGCGCAGTAAAAAATCTCCGGCGCCATAGCTGGCATCGTCGTCGAAAAAATCGCCCTCCATCACATAGATTTGCTCGATCTCTTCATGGCTATGCAAAGCCCCCAATGGGCCGGGTTCAATCTTCAAAAGCATGGAGCGGTATCCACGTGGGTCGTCTACCAGCTTTCGGATCAGCTCACCGGGGCGTTCGCCCGCCTGCCAATCCGACGCGGAAATCTTGATCGAACCACTCGATGGTAGCGTAGTCATTTTCCGTCTTGCTCCAATGCCGTTTTGGACGCGGCGACATAAAAATCCTTGAAGTCCTCGACCAGTTTTTCTTCGGCCGCATAGGGGCCTTGCCGGTATCCATCGCTGCTGATGCCTTGATGGTTGATCGCCGAAAAATGGCCGTCTTGGGTGTTGGTTGCGCGCCACAATGCTGCGATATGATCGGGATCATAATCAACCCCTTCGACCGCATCTTCATGGACAAGCCAACTCGTCCGCAGCAACGTCTTATCCGCAGCGATTGGCGTTAAAGAAAAAGTGATGACATGATCACAGCAGAAATGATGCCAACTATTGGGCTGGGTCCACACCGACAGGCTCGATGTTTCTGGCTCCTCAAAAGGACCAATTAGTTTTTTGCATGCAAGCTTTCCGTCAATTGACTGCGTCACGGCTCCATTTGCCAGCGCAAGCCGCGCGACCCTGTGCCACCAACCGTCGGGAAATTCGATCAAATCACGGTCAATGCCGAGCGCCTTCCACTCGGCTCGTTTGACCGCAACCAAAGCGTCATAGGCGCTGTCATCAACGATATTAGCCTCTTTATCCTCGGGCAACCCCTTGCCAAAACCGTAAGTTCCAAGCACGCTGATCAGCTCGGGATGGCCGGCATCGCAGTGATAGCATTCGCGATTATTCTCCATCACCAGCTTCCAATTGGCGTTTTCGATGTAATGGTCGGTCACCGCGACCTTGAGATTTTCGAGATCATAAACCGCGATCTGTTCGGAAATGTCAACCTTGACCCGGTCAATCGGTGGCGGATTGTCGCTCATGCAGATAAAGATCAACCCGCCGACATTCTCAATCGCGACGGGATTGAGCCCGTGATCCACCTTGTCAAAATCGTCTGCCATGCTGCGTGCGGCCAGCAGTTTGCCATCAAGTCCGTAAGTCCATTGGTGATAGGGGCACATCAGGCGCGGCACGCGGCCCGATTGTTCGAGACAGATTTTTGAACCCCGGTGACGGCAGCTGTTCCAAAATGCCCGCACTTGCATGTCGCGCCCGCGCACGATGATGATCGAATTATGCGCCAGTTCAAAAACGAAATAATTACCAGGGTTTCTCACATGTGCGGCGGTGCAAGCGAAGAGCCAGACCGATTTGAGCATGACCTGCGTATCGAAATCGAATGCCTCTTCGCCGACATAAAGCTCACGCGGCAACGTATGGCCCTTGCGGTCCTTAGTGAGCAATTGGACAATCGGATCGAAGCGTGACATGACCTTAGCTCCTCAAAGCATTGTTTTCCGGATCGAACGGCGAATCCGCGATGATAATTGCCTTGTGCCGGACACCGAGAATTGCGATTTCCAATTCTGTACCCGCCGCCGCCAAATCAGGGCGGATCATAGCCAGCGCAAGGCTTTTTCCAACGCGCCAACCATAGCCGCCCGATGTGGCCCGGCCAACAATGTCGTCACCCAAATAAATGGCTTCAGATCCGCGCGCGTCGGCATCGGTTACGCCGTGGACTTCCATGGTCACCAAAGTGTTCGCCAACCCCTGTTTCTTCCAAGCCAGCAAGGCATCGCGGCCAAAAAAGGTCTGCTTCTTCAGGCTAACGAAACGGTCTAGCCCGCTTTCAAACGCTGAATATTCAACCGACAATTCACGCGGGATCAGCTTGTAGCTTTTTTCGAGCGCCATCAAAGTCATCGCGCGGATACCAAAGGGCTTGATCTCAAACTCGGCACCGGCTTCCATGAGCCGGTCGAAAATATAGTTCTGCATTTCAATCGGGTGATGGATTTCCCAGCCCAATTCGCCAATAAAATTAACCCGCAGCGCATCGACTTGCGCCAGACCAATGCTCATCTTTTTGCCCGTTAGCCAGGGGAAGGCCTCGCTCGATAAGTCCGTATCGGTAAGCTTCGCCAGCACATCGCGCGACCGCGGCCCGGCTAGCACCAGCACGCCCATGGACGTCGTCAATCGCTCAAAACTTACCGAGCCATCATTTGGCATCGCCTTTTTCAGATAGTCATGATCGTGCCGTTCATACGCCCCCGCCGAGACCAGATAATAACGCTGCGGTGCCATTTTGTAGACGGTGAATTCACTGCGCACCCCGCCTTTGCTGGTGAGCAGATAGGATAGTGAAACCCGCCCAACTTTTTTCGGCACAGCATTGGTCAGCAGTTGGTCGAGCCAGCCTTCCGCCCCCGGCCCCGAAATCTCGCACTTGGCAAATGCGCTCATGTCCTGAAGTCCGACATGCTTGGTCACGTGCAGGCATTCCGCCCCGACATGTTCAAAATAGTTCGACCGGCGAAACGACCATTTTTCGCGGATAGGCGCGTTGTCACTCGTCACCGGATGGTTGTGATTGAGCAGCACATCGGGCTTATCAAGGTCTGCGTCGGTCAGCGCATATCCCTGCGGCGCAAACCAGTTTGGCCTTTCCCACCCGAACACACTGCCAAACACTGCGCCCAGCGCCTTCATCCGGTCATAGCATGGCGTGCGGCGCAGCGCGCGGCCAGCTTCGCGTTCTTCATCAGGATAGTGGACGGTGAAAACCTTGGCATAGGCCTCTTCGTTTTTCTCGATCAAGAAACCGCGCCCGGCATAATCGCCAAAGCGGCGCGGATCGACGCCCATCATGTCAATCGTCGGCTCGCCGTCAACAATCCAGTGGGCAAGCTGCCAACCTGCGCCGCCAGCGGCAGTAACTCCGAAACTATGGCCTTCATTGAGCCAGAAATTCTTGAGCCCCCATGCCGGACCAACCATCGGCGACCCGTCGGGTGTGTATGCGATTGCGCCGTTATAGACTTTTTTGATCCCGACCTCGCCAAAAGCAGGCACGCGGTGCATCGCGGCGAGAATATAGGGCTCCAACCGTTCGAGCGCGTCGGGGAACAATTCATATTCGCTGTTCGCCGCTGGACCATCAACATAGCAAGCGGGCGCCCCCATCTCATAAGGGCCGAGCAGCAATCCGCCCGCCTCCTCGCGCATGTAATAGCTGGCATCGGATTCGCGCAGCACGCCCATTTCGGGCAATCCAGCCTTTTTGCGTTCCATGATCGCAGGATGCTGTTCGGTAACGATATACTGATGCTCCACCGGGATCACCGGAATATCCAGTCCCACCATCGCGCCGGTTTGCCGCGCGAAATTGCCAGAACAGCTGATGACATGCTCGCAGGTGATATCGCCCTGATCGGTTGAGACCAACCACTCGCCATCTGGCAGCTGTGTGACCGCAGTAACGGTGGTGTTGCGGTGGATTGTCGCGCCATATTGCCGCGCGCCCTTGGCCAACGCCTGCGTCAAGTCAGCTGGCTGGATATAACCATCATCTGGGTGCTGGATCGCGCCGATAACGCCGTCCATATTGGCAAGCGGCCAGATTTCCTTGACCTGATCGGGCGTCAGGAAATTGACATCGACACCAATCGTCTTGGCGACCCCTGCATAATAATGATATTCATCCATCCGGTCTTTGGTGGTCGCAAGCCGGATATTGGTGACTTGCGAAAATCCTGCATGAAGGCCGGTTTCAGCTTCAAGGCTGGGATAAAGTCCGACCGAATATTGGTGCAGCTTGCCAACCGAATAGCTGAGATTAAACAGCGGCAACAGCCCCGCCGCATGCCATGTGGAACCCGATGTCAGCTCCTTGCGCTCAAGCAAGACGACGTCGCTCCATCCCATTTTAGCCAAGTGATAAAGCGTACTGACGCCAACGACTCCGCCGCCAATAACCACTGCCCGTGCTGTCGTTTTCATACTATTTGTCCATTTGATCGCGTAAAAACAGCCTATGTCAGGCTGAGCCCCTATTCAGCAATCATTTTGGGCGTGAATCACCGTTATATTTGCGAATCTAATATTATATATCAGAAATTATTGGCTCTCGTCCGCTCTGGCGCGGGCAACAAAGGCCCAACAAAACGGCCCCGTTCAACTCTCCGCAGAAAATATCATTTCTCTGGCAGCAACTTAGCTCCTTCGCCGGCATTGTCTGCAAACGCAGTAGATATCACGTCAATGACGATCTGGATTTCCTCGGCGGCATACGCCTCCGCTTCCTTTATGCTCGCCCCAAAGCTGCGCTCAGACCGTACAAGCGCGGACTGGTAAGACGTGCGTTCGGTTTCGCATGCCAATTTAACTTTGTCCCTGAAGTCAGAATTACTCAGTTTTTCGGCGACCGAAGTGTTGTGAAATTCCCGCAGACAGTTAGAATATGACTTACGTGAAGTCTCTACAGGATCAGCCGCCATTGCCGCCAAACCCAGAAAAATTGCAACGCCCATTTTCAACATCTTCGTTCCCCAGCAACGATTTTGAATACGACGCAACATAACCCTTTTTGCAACAGAAATCAATTGCATCGTCGATGTTGCCAAATCGCTGTCTTGGCTGGATTAATCGACAATTTTACAAGCTTTACGACTGCATAATCTCGCTGGCCAATTCACCTTTTCGCAAATGTTGCCGATGGGTGATGACCGCCGCTGCGCTCAACGCAAAAGACGCGCCAAGCATCCACCCGCCGATCACATCTGTCGGCCAGTGTACGCCCAGCATGATGCGCGATAGCCCGGTCAGCAATATCATCATCGCCGCCAGCAATTGCCACCCGGGATGCCGCGCCTGCGGTACCAGCATGATAAACAATATGTACACCACCGCCGCATTGTTGGAATGCCCACTCGGATATGCCGCGCTGCTAATCGGATCCAGCTGCGTGACCAAGTCAGGGCGGATACGGGCGAAAAACATCTTCAACATATCGGACGTAACTGACGATATCAACGCTGTTAGCCCCATCGCCAGCCCCGCTCCCCACCCCCACCAGCGCCACAAAGCCAGCGTCAAGATCGTGATAATAATATACCGCTGCACCCCGCCGCCGATCCAGCTGATGCCTTGCATGAACAGGATCAGCGCATCACTGGATACGCCGCGCCGCAGGTTCAGCGCATGTGATACCGCGATGTCAAATCCGCGAAACCACCCTGCGGTGACGGCATAGCCCAGCACGATGACCAGCGTGAATAGGACAGCGGCGGATAATAGGAGGCGGGTTGGCAGGGTCATTTGCAGATCACATATGCAACGTCCGCCCATACGCCGACAACACACTTTCATGCATCATCTCGCTTAGCGTCGGGTGCGGGAATACGGTGTTCATGAAGTCAATCTCGACCAGTTCCGCCGTTTTGCCGACGGTATAGCCCTGGATCAGCTCGGTCACTTCCGCGCCGACCATGTGTGCGCCCAATAACTCGCCGGTTTTGGCGTCGAATATGGTTTTGATAAAGCCTTCCGCCTCGCCCAATGCAATCGCTTTGCCGTTGCCGATGAAGGGAAAATTGCCGACCTTCACTTCATAACCGGCCTCTTTGGCTTTCGCTTCGGTCAGGCCGACGCTGGCGACCTGCGGATGGCAGTAAGTGCAGCCCGGAATGTTCAGCGGGTCCATCGCGTGCGGGTGAACGTCTTTGTTGCCCAATGACTGCGCAATGGTTTCGGCGGCAATAACGCCTTCATGGCTGGCTTTGTGCGCGAGCCACGGCGGCGCGGTGACATCGCCAATCGCATAGATGCCCGGCACGTTGGTTTGGCACATCGGATTTGCGTCGATATGGCCCTTGGTCGTCTTGATGCCGAGCGCCTCAAGCCCGATGTTTTCAGTATTGGGGACAATGCCGATGGCGACGATGCAATGGGTAAACTCATGGTTCGCGCTCTTGCCGTCTTTGGTTTTGATCGACGCAGACACGCCACTCGCAGTGGCTTTCAGGCTTTCGACCCCCGCGCCCGTTAGGATTTTCATGCCCTGTTTGGCCAGCGACTTTTCAAGGAAGGACGACACGTCGGCGTCCTCCACCGGAACCACGCGGTCCAGCATTTCAACCACAGTAACTTCCGCGCCCATGTCATTGTAGAAACTAGCAAATTCGATGCCGATAGCGCCGCTGCCGATCACCAGTAGCCTCGTTGGCATTTCGGGCGGCACCATGGCATGGCGATAGGTCCAGATGCGTTTCCCATCGGCAGGTGCAAACGGCAGATCGCGAGCGCGCGCGCCAGTGGCGATGATGATGTTCTTTGCGGTCAACTCGTCGGCCTTGCCGTCTTTGGTGACGGTCAATTTACCGGCCGCAGTGATAACCCCGTCGCCCATGTGGACGCTGATCTTGTTCTTCTTCATCAAATGCGCGATGCCCTGATTAAGCTGCTTCGCCACCCCGCGAGAGCGTTTGACCACTGCGTCGATGTCGGCGCTGATGCCTGTCGCAGTCAGACCATAATCGCCCGCGTGTTGCATATAATGAAAAATCTCCGCCGACCGCAGCAACGCCTTGGTCGGAATACACCCCCAATTGAGGCAAATCCCGCCGAGATTTTCGCGCTCGATGATGGCTACTTTCAGGCCCAGCTGAGCGGCGCGGATGGCGGCAACATAGCCACCGGGTCCGGAACCTAAAACGACGAGATCGAAATTTTCAGCCATTACCGGCTCCTTTTGCTTTTTGAGTTGCGTGTCCCGCATACCCCTCACCAACGTCGCCTAAGCCGCCAGCGGCCAAGGCTTTGGTTTCCTCTCCCTCAAGGGGAGAGGAGCGGGTGAGTGCGGCTAAGATAGTTTCTAAAACGCCGGTTAGGTCGCGGGTGATTTCGTTGTTCCAGAACCGGATGACGCGGTAGCCCAGGCTTTTCAGAAACGCGTCTCGCCGTGCATCGTGGGTGCTATCGGCATGCTGCGAACCATCGGCTTCGACGATCAATTTTTCCTGCTGGCAAACAAAATCGGCAATGAACAGCCCGAGTGGTTGCTGATCCCGAAACTTGAAACCGCCCAGACGCCTACCTCGCAAATGCCGCCACAACAGCTTTTCCTGCGGCGTCATCTCGCGCCGCAAACTCTTGGCATGTTTCAGTGTAGCCCCCGAATACCCCCGCGCCGCCCGCGCCACCACACCCTCCTCTCCCCCTGAGGGAGAGGAAACCAAAGCCTTAGCCGCGAGCGGCTTAGGCGACGTTGGTGAGGGGTCAGAGTTGGTCATTATAGCTCTCGGCAAGGGGAGAGGGGTTATGCGGCAAAATTGCCACCGGAGCCAAGCCGTCAGAGAATAAGTCTTTGTGAAACGTCATTCTAAACCTTTTTCCTTAAGCCAATCAGGCATTTGAAATGACTCAATCATACTCATGGCGCTAATGTAGCGAGTGGTCCCTCGCATTGTTTTAACTCTTATCCAAACCGACGGTCTCTTTACGAACCATACGAACCTTGCAAGTTTCACTTTTCCAAGTTTCTCTGCAAAATTTTGGTTTGTAATTCGCTTTCTCCAAAACTTTCCCGGCTCTACAACATAGGGAAAGGCTAAGTCTTCCGGATCATCGTAGTCGAGCGCCGTCCAACGACTTCGCTTTCGTATACTCCATCCCCAACACAGTTCGACATCAGACACTGCAACTGAATCCGACGAGCGATTGTGGATAATAACCGTTGGGAAATAATCCCGTTCTCCAGAGCAATCATTGCCCAAAATCCATTCTAAAGTTGCATCAAGCTGCTCATCTCTTTTAGATTTTTCATGCCACCAAGTTAAAATCGTTCCCGACGCCGCAACCAAAGATGCTCCCAAAGTCAAATAATCAATCAAACTCGGATCGCTGCCTGCCATTCAAGCAACCAACCCCAAAGGCTTCTCCACCAATTCCTTGAACACCTTCATAAACATCGCCCCATCCGCGCCATCAATCGCGCGGTGGTCGAAGCTGCCCGTCGCACTCATCACCGTTGCAATCGCCAGCGCATTATCGACGATATAAGGCCGCTTTTCACCTGCCCCTATCGCTAGGATCATCGCTTGTGGCGGGTTGATGACGGCGTCGAATTGCTTGATGCTCATCATGCCCATGTTGGACAGGCTGGCCGTGCCGCCTTGGAATTCATGCGGTTGCAGCTTTCCGTCCTTTGCCTTGGCCGCCAGCGTCGCCATTTCGGTGGAGATTGCCGAGATGCTTTTGTTGCCCGCATCGGTGATGATCGGCGTGATTAGCCCGTTCGGAATGCTCACCGCGACGCTGATGTCGCTGCGGCTATATTGCAGCATCGTATCGCCTGCAAAGCTGACATTACACGCCGGCACTTCGCGCAGAGCAACGCCCAGCGCCTTGATCAGCATATCGTTGACCGACAGCTTGATACCGCGCGCCTCCAGCGAGGCGTTGAGTTCGGCGCGCAGTTTAAGCAGCGCATCAAGCCGGATGTCGACAGTCAGATAGATATGCGGCACGGTCTGCTTGGATTCCGTTAAACGCCGCGCGATGGTTTTGCGCATATTGCTGAGTTTGATCACCTCGTGCGGGATGCTGCCATCGGGTATTGCAGCAACAGGTGGCGGCGCGTTTGCAACTTGTGCTTCGACAGGCTCAGCACTCACGGTTTTGGTTGCTGGCACGGAACCGCTGGACGCGCCATCGACATCGGCCTTAACGATCCGGCCATTGGGGCCAGTGCCAGCAATAGCGGCCAGATCAATGCCCTTGTCCGCTGCAATCCGTTTGGCCAGCGGCGATGCGACAATCCGGTCTCCATCTGTTTTTGCGATTGAGGGCGCAGGCCCACCCCCGGCCCCTCCCGCATGCGGGAGGGGAGTTGCGGCGGTTTCTGCCGGTTTAATTTCAGGCGCCACTTGCTCCCCTAACGCTTGCGGGAGGGGCTGGGGGTGGGTGTGGGGGTGGGCCTTTGCATCCTCATCCTCGCCCGCAATCAACGCGATCACCGTTCCCACCTTCACCCCGTCAGTGCCTTCTGCCACCAATATCGCGGTTACAACGCCGTCATCAATAGCCTCGAACTCCATCGTCGCCTTGTCGGTTTCAATCTCGGCGAGCAAATCGCCTGACGACACGCTGTCGCCTACTTTGACCAGCCATTTGGCTAAAGTCCCCTCCTCCATCGTTGGCGAGAGTGCGGGCATTTTGAGTTCGGTGGGCATGGACAAGCCTTTTTTTATCAGCGATTATTTCTGCCGGAATAGAGGGGGCGTTTCCCTTACGTCAAGTCGCTTATGGTTGCTTTGGCGGCAATATTCGCGCAAGTTCACACAATTGGTAGTTGGTAAGAAGGCTGAGGGCATAGAATGCGTACTTATCTAGTGGTTATAGATGAAACCGAAGAAGCACGTCTGGCGTTGCGCTTTGCATCGCGGCGGGCGGCCAAAACAAACGGCGCAGTGCACATATTGGCATTGGTTGAACAGGCCGACTTCGTTGCGTGGGGCGGCGTGCAGGCGACGATGGAGGCGGAGGCGTTGAGCCGTGCAGAGGATCTGGTGACAACGGCGGCGGGCGCGATATTTGAGGAATCCGGGCTGCGCCCGAATATCACGGTTAAATCCGGCGAAGGCGTGGAAGTGGTCAAGGCGATGTTGGAGGAGCACCCCGAAATCGCTGCATTGGTGCTGGGCGCGGCGGCAAACGGCACGCCTGGGCCACTGGTCGCTCACTTTGCAGGTAACAATGCCGGAACGCTGCAATGTCCGGTTATTGTTGTGCCGGGATCATTGGATGATGCGGCAATCGACAAATTGAGCTAGTAACGCACGCAATTAAACAAAACGCAGTGGCCGATAATGACGAGCGACGCGGCTGGAACTGAAACGGGAAAATGGCACTTACCCCTCAATGGCTGGATGAATTGCGTGCGCGTACAACGCTGTCCGCGCTGATCGGCCGCAGCATAAAAGTCACCAAGGCCGGACGCGAGTATAAGGCCTGCTGCCCTTTTCATAATGAGAAAACACCAAGTTTCACGATCAATGATGAAAAGGGATTCTATCATTGTTTCGGGTGCAGCGCGCATGGCGACGCCATCCGCTGGATGACCGACCAACGCGGGCTTTCGTTTATGGACGCGGTCAAGGAACTTGCGGACAGCGCGGGAATGGAGGTCCCCGCCGCCGACCCGCGCGCCGCCAAGCAGGCGGAGGACCGCGCCGGTCTGCACGACGTCATGGCGGCGGCGCAGGACTGGTTTGTGCAATCTTTGCAAGGGATAGAGGGCGCAGGAGCACGCGCCTATCTTGAGAGGCGCGGATTGCGCCCAGATATCATCCGCGAGTTCGGCTTTGGATTTGCGCCTGACAGCCGAACCAAATTGCGCGAGGCGCTCAAACAATTTGGTGATCCGATGCTGATCGAGGCCGGATTGCTGATCAAAGTGGACGACAAGGAACCCTATGACCGGTTTCGTGGCCGCTTGATGATCCCGATTCGCGACGCCCGCAGCCGGGTGATCGCGTTTGGCGGACGGATATTGGGTGAAGGCGAACCAAAATACCTCAATTCGCCGGATACGCCATTATTTGACAAAGGCCGCACGCTTTACAATCTCGACAAATGTTCGCCTGCATCGCGCAGCACGGGCCGGGTCATTGTGGTTGAAGGATATATGGACGTCATCGCGCTGGCGCAGGCTGGCTTTGCCGATGCCGCCGCGCCGCTGGGTACGGCCTTAACCGAACAGCAGATCGAGATGTTGTGGCGGATGACCGAAAAGCCGCTGCTTTGTTTTGACGGTGATAATGCCGGGCAAAAGGCAGCCTTGCGCGCCGCCGACCGTGCGCTGCCATTGTTAAAACCCGGCCATAGCCTGCAATTCGTCATGATGCCGCAAGGGCAAGACCCCGATGATTTGCTCAAATCTGCCGGTAAACAGGCGCTGAACGACTTGCTCGAATCATCGGAGCCTTTGGTGGAGCGGCTTTGGAAATCAGAGGTAGCCGCTGGACCATTGACCAATCCAGAGGACCGAGCCGGGCTGAAACAGCGGCTGGGCGGGCACATGGCGAATATCAAGGATGCAGAAATTCGCCGTCATTATGCGGATGCTTTTCGCGAACGTTTCGACGCATTGTTTGCCGGAAAGCCGCGCGCAAACTTTACCCCGCGCCAGCAAGGCCGAAACCAAAACCGATGGCAAAAGCCTATGGAAAGGCCGCTAACCAGCGAAGCACGCGGTATCGGCAGCCAAGGTTCAGACCTGTTGATGCAGGGGATACTGGCAAATTTGTTACGCAACCCGAAACTGATAAGTTCGCACCGGGAAGCGTTAAGTGAATTTGTTCCAAGGAATACGAATCACACGAAATTGTTGTCGGCGATGATCGATGCAACAATCTTAAAAGAAACACTTGATAGTGAGGGGCTGCTTACCATATTAAAGCCTCACTTGTATAATGTCGCATCAGTGCTGTTACAGGGTGACGCGAAAGCGTTTGCGTTCAACCGTAGGACAAACACTGAAAACGAACCCGATTGGCCAACCCTTACCAAAAATATGGGGGAAATGATCAGGTTGATGAAGCAACGACCGATGCTTGAAGAAGCATTGGAACGCGCGACATTGCGGGTAAGTGCAGAACTTACAGAAGAAAATTACGCAGAACAGCAACGGCTGCGAAGCGAAAAAGAAGATTTTGATCGGCGTATTTATGCGCTGACACAACGTGAAGCGGACATCTAACAAGCGCTTTTTGCGTTGTACTTACATAGAATTCGGGGAATTTTTAACTTGGCAACTGATGACAAAACCGATGGCGATGCACCGCTGATCGACTTGAACGACGCGAGCGTAAAGAAGTTGCTTGCCAAGGCAAAGCGCCGCGGGTTCCTGACCTACGACGAACTCAATGCTGCGTTGCCGCAAGATCAAATGTCATCTGAACAGATCGAAGATGTGATGTCTGCGATTTCGGAAATGGGCGTGAATATCGTCGAAAGCGACGAAGACAGCGTTGATGAAGCCGAGGAAGAGGTCGAAACCATTGATAATATCGGTGAAAATGACCCCCGGTCGCTGACTTCAACTGTCAAGAAAACCGGAACCGGTGAGCGCACCGATGACCCTGTGCGCATGTATCTGCGCGAAATGGGCGCCGTTGAATTGCTCAGCCGGGAAGGCGAAATAGCGATCGCCAAACGGATCGAAGCAGGCCGCGACACGATGATTCTGGGATTGTGCGAAAGCCCAATTACCTTCCATGCGATCATTGACTGGTCAAACGCACTGAACAACGGCGAAATGCAGTTGCGCGAAATACTCGATCTTGACGCGATGTTGTCGAAAGGGCCTGCGCCTGAAAACCTGACCGAAGATGGCGAAGACGACGGCGAGATCAGCGAGAAAAATGCAGGACCATCGTTCAAGGAAGAAGAAGAAGTCGAAGAAGAGCCCGAAACCATCGAGGACGAAGACGGCAATATAACCGAGCGCAAGCGCCCGGTTGAAGAAGAAGAGGAAGACAACACGCTTAGCCTTGCGCAAATGGAAGAGGCGCTGAAGCCTGGTGCCCTCGAAAAATTTGCGACAATTGCCGATCTGTTCAAAAAATTCTCGAAAATTCAAAACGACCGCATGATCGCGCTGGGTGCTGGTGAAGAATTGAGCCAAGCTACCGAGAATAAGTATCACAAATTGCGGGAAGAATTGACCGCAGAAGTTGAAAGCGTAAAGTTCCACGCCAACAAGATCGAATATCTTGTCGATCAACTTTACTCATTCAACCGCCGTTTGACCGCGCTTGGCGGACAGATGCTGCGTCTTGCTGAGCGCCACAAAGTCCCGCGCCGCCAGTTTCTTGATCGCTATGTCGACCACGAACTTGACGAAAACTGGATGTCCGAAGTTTCCACGCTCGACAAAAAATGGGCCGCGTTTGCCGAAAACGAAGGCGACGCTGTTGAACGCATTCGCAGCGAAATTGCCGATATCGCGTCGGCCACCGGCATGTCGCTCAGCGAATTCCGCCGTATCGTTAACATGGTGCAAAAAGGCGAACGCGAAGCCCGAATCGCCAAAAAAGAAATGGTCGAGGCCAACCTTCGTCTAGTGATCTCAATTGCGAAAAAATACACCAACCGTGGCTTGCAATTCCTTGATCTTATTCAAGAAGGTAACATTGGCCTGATGAAGGCAGTGGACAAATTCGAATATCGCCGTGGGTATAAATTCAGCACTTATGCGACGTGGTGGATACGTCAGGCGATCACCCGTTCGATTGCCGATCAGGCGCGGACGATCCGTATTCCGGTACACATGATCGAAACGATCAACAAACTAGTCCGGACATCGCGGCAATTCCTGCATGAGCAAGGCCGCGAACCGACACCCGAAGAAATGGCCGAGCGCCTTTCCATGCCGCTTGAAAAAGTGCGCAAGGTGATGAAAATTGCTAAAGAGCCGATCAGCCTTGAAACGCCGATTGGTGATGAAGAAGATTCGCATCTGGGCGATTTCATCGAGGACAAGAACGCGATCATTCCCGTGGACGCAGCCATTCAAGCCAATTTGAAAGAGACCGTCACCCGCGTACTCGCCAGCCTAACGCCGCGTGAAGAGCGGGTTTTGCGGATGCGTTTTGGCATCGGCATGAACACCGATCACACGCTGGAAGAAGTTGGGCAGCAGTTTTCCGTAACGCGTGAACGCATCCGGCAGATCGAGGCGAAGGCGCTGCGCAAGCTCAAGCATCCGTCACGCAGCCGGAAAATGCGCAGTTTTCTCGATCAATAAGTTTTCTCGATCAATAATCGGCAAATCAATTTGAACTTGTAAACTAGTCATTTAGAACTTTCTGGTAATCGTCTCTCTTACAGGCGCATGTGGACCCTTCCACTGCGCACCGGAGACACGCATGGATAATCTAGCTCGCCCCGAAGAATTCGCCGAATTCGGCAGTTCTTTTGTTCGCTTTGTGGCGAACGAGGGCAGTTCCAATGCCATTTCGTCGATGTTGAAATATCTTGACGACAGCCAGGAAACTCCCGGCCTTCGGCTGAAGGTAAAGAATATTCGCCCGGCGTTGATCGCTGACATCGCTCATTTTATGTGCATCGCCCATGGCCGCTTGCCCGGTGTGATCGACTATGCCGCGACCAAAATCGTCGATGATGAAGCGCGGGCCTGGTTTGTCCAATCAATCAACTCATTTGCGTCAGAACGCGCATTTCTCAACCGGTTGACGGTTGCTGCTGGCCCGATAACGCGCCAAGTGGGGCAAGATAAAGTGACCGCATTGGTCACCAACCAAGTCAAAAATTTCAAAATGATCGCCACTTCAGACCGGCAGGGCTGCGCTGCGGGGGCCGCAATCTCTTTCGTGCTGGATTGGCGTTCCACCCGGACTTTGCTGGAGGCTTCGGCCATTCATTTGGGTTTGGATCCGGGTTACCCCGATCTGCCCGATGCCGATAGCTGCCAAAGATTGGCCGAAGCATTGTCGGCAAACCAATCTGCCAGCAGAGCGATGATGTTTGGCGCAGAACAATTGTTGGGGCAGCAGCGCGGACTGTGGCAATTAATCTGTGCCCGTCACAACGGAATGATTAATAGCGGCTAAGCCCGCTTAAATTTTTAACAACAAGGTTGCATTCAAATTGCTGTCCACTTAACGCTCTTAACCGAACGATTAAGATTGGATTTGCTTTGGAAAAGATTGCGCGTTTTACCGGTACCGATAATTATGTCGCGACCGATGACCTGAAAGTCGCGGTGAACGCGGCTACCACACTTCGCCGGCCACTGCTTGTCAAGGGCGAGCCCGGGACCGGAAAAACCGTTCTAGCAGAAGAAATCGCCTTGGCGCTTGGCGCTCCGTTGATAACTTGGAACGTTAAATCCACCACCAAGGCGCATCAGGGGCTGTATGAATATGACGCGGTGGCGCGCCTGCGCGATGGCCAATTGGGCGACGAGCGTGTCCACGAGATCCGCAACTACATCAAAAAAGGCAAATTGTGGGAGGCGTTTGAAAGCCCCGTCCTGCCCGTGTTGCTGATCGACGAGATCGACAAAGCCGACATCGAATTCCCCAATGATTTGTTGCAAGAACTCGACCGGATGAGTTTCGACGTTTATGAAACGCACGAAACGATCACCGCGCGCGAACGGCCGATCATCATCATCACATCGAACAACGAAAAAGAGCTGCCCGACGCATTCCTGCGCCGGTGCTTTTTCCATTACATCAAATTTCCCGACCGGGAGACTATGCAAGCGATCATCGACGTTCACTTTCCCGGTATCCAGAAAATTCTGGTATCGAAGGCAATGGACATTTTCTATGAAGTCCGCGACGTTCCGGGCCTGAAGAAAAAGCCGAGCACCAGCGAGCTGCTCGATTGGCTGAAATTGCTGCTGTCGGAAGATATGCCGCTCGATGTCCTGCAAAACAAGGACCCCACCAAAGCCATCCCGCCCCTGCACGGCGCATTGCTGAAAAACGAGCAAGACGTCATGCTGTTCGAACGATTGGCGTTCATGGCGCGGCGGAACGGATAGGGCAATGCCCCACATTGGCCAATGCCTGTGCGGTGACGTCCGGTTTAGCATTGATGCAGAGCCTGTGGGAGCGCGCATGTGTTGGTGCCGGGATTGCCAGCGAATTGCATCGGGTTCAGCGACAGTGAACGTGCTATTTCCAGAAAGCGCCGTCCACTATGAAGGTGCTATGTCTACTTTCCGTATGACAGCGGATAGCGGCAACACAGTTGAACGGGGCTTTTGCTCCACATGCGGCTCTCAAATGTACAGCCGAACAGTTACGCCGCCCGGCTTGCCGATGCGCGTTCGGGCAGGTACGCTTGATAATCCGGAATTGATGGCTCCGCGTGCAATTATCTGGGCAACCAGTGCGCCAAATTGGGCCAAGCTTGATCCTGATTTGCCGCATTTTCCAGCAGGTCCGCCTGCAAATCTTGCGAACAGGACCGAATAGCCGATGTTCTTCAACTTCCTCGACGAGCTTCGTACCGCTGGCATTTCTGCCAGCATGAAGGAGCATCTTATCCTGCTGGAGGCGCTTGACCGCGATGTGATCGAGCGGACGCCGGAGGATTTTTATTATTTATCGCGGGCGATATTCGTCAAGGATGAAGGGCTGCTCGACCGGTTTGATCAGGTGTTCAACAAGGTTTTCAAAGGCTTGCTGACCGATTATGGAACCAACCCTCAAGAAATTCCCGAAGACTGGTTGAAGGCCGTCGCCGAAAAATATCTGTCTGAGGAGGAAATGGCCGAGATCAAGGCGCTGGGTGACTGGGACGAGATTATGGACACCCTCAAGAAACGGCTTGAGGAACAAAAGGAACGCCATGAAGGCGGCAGCAAATGGGTCGGTACCGGCGGCACGTCGCCTTATGGAAATAACGGTTATAACCCCGAAGGCGTCCGGATTGGCGGCGAATCAAAGCACAAGCGCGGGGTCAAGGTTTGGGAAAAGCGGGAATTTCAAAATCTAGACAGCACCCGCGAACTGGGTACGCGCAACATCAAAGTGGCGATGCGCCGTTTGCGCCGATTTGCCCGCGAAGGCGCGCAAGAAGAACTCGATATTGACGCCACAGTTCGCGGTACAGCAAAGCAAGGCTGGCTCGACATTCAAATGCGCGCCGAACGGCGAAATGCGATCAAGTTATTGCTGCTGCTGGATGTTGGCGGATCCATGGATCCGTTCATCAAACTGTGTGAAGAACTATTCAGTGCGGCGACCAGTGAATTCAAAAATATGGAATTTTTCTATTTTCACAACTGCCCGTATGAAGGGTTATGGAAAGACAATCGGCGGCGATTTGCGGAACGGACACCGACATGGGACGTGCTGCATAAATTCCCGCATGACTATAAAATTGTCTATGTGGGCGACGCAGCGATGAGCCCAT
>JAYUPJ010000144.1:0-18754 GCA_043760195.1 Sphingomonadales bacterium
GGCTAAGCCCGAACCCCGGCTTCCTCCACGCCCGCGCTATTGTGGCGCAGTGCTTTCAGTACCGTTTCGGCAATTTGCGGTGCATTCAGCCCGGCATCGTCATATTGTTTTTGCGGGTTATCATGTTCCTGAAATATATCGGGCAGGCGCATCGTGCGGATTTTCAGGCCCGCGTCCATCAGCCCCAAATCGCTCGCCAGCGTCAGCACATGCGCGCCAAGTCCGCCGATAGCCGCTTCTTCAACGGTGATAACAACCTCGTGCGTGGCGATCATGTGGCGGATAAGTGCTTCATCCAGCGGCTTGGCAAAGCGCATGTCGGCAACGCTGGTGCTCAGCCCCTTGGCATCGAGCGTATCGGCGGCTTTCATTGCCTCGGCCAGCCGCGTGCCCAGCGCCAATATCGCAACCTTCTTGCCCTCGCGCAGTATGCGTCCTTTGCCGATCTCCAGCCGCTCTGGAACGTCGGGCATGGCCACTCCGGTGCCGGTGCCGCGTGGGTAGCGGAAGGCAATCGGGCCGCTGTCGTGCAATGCGGCGGTATAGGTCATGTGGACCAATTCCGCCTCGTCACTCGGCGACATCACCACGAAATTGGGCAAAGTCGCAAGATAGGTAACATCGAACGATCCGGCATGGGTGCTGCCATCGGCGCCGACAAGGCCAGCGCGGTCGATGGCGAAACGCACGGGCAGATTCTGGATCGCCACGTCGTGCACAACCTGGTCATAGGCGCGTTGCAGGAACGTCGAGTATATCGCGCAGAACGGCCGCATACCCTGCGCCGCCAGTCCCGCAGCAAACGTAACGCCGTGCTGTTCGGCAATGCCAACGTCAAAGCTGCGATCAGGGTGCGCAGCGGCGAATTTGTCGACGCCGGTGCCCGACGGCATGGCGGCGGTGATCGCGCAGATACGCGGATCGGTATCGGCAAGCTTGGCCAATGTTTCGCCAAAGACATTCTGGTAAGCCGGCGGTCCGCCGCCCGGGCCCTTGTCTTGCTTACCCGTTATGACATCGAATTTGACGACGCCGTGATATTTGTCGTCCGCCGCCTCTGCCGGGGCATAGCCTTTGCCCTTTTTGGTGACGACGTGAATCAGCACAGGGCCGTCGGCATTGTCGCGGACATTTTCGAGCACAGGGATCAGATGGTCGAGATTATGGCCATCAATCGGCCCGACATAATAGAGGCCCAATTCCTCAAACAACGTGCCGCCCATCGCCATGCCGCGCGCAAATTCCTCCGCCTTGGATGCTGCGTTATGGATCCGCCGGGAAAATTTCTTGGTGATTTTGGATGCCAGACTGCGCAGCCCCAAATACTCGCTGGATGAAACCAGCCGCGCCAAATAACCCGATAGCCCGCCAACGGGCGGCGCAATCGACATGTCATTGTCGTTGAGAATGACGATCAAGCGGTTGCCCGCAGCTTCGGCATTGTTCATCGCTTCATACGCCATGCCCGCGCTCATCGCGCCGTCACCAATCACTGCGATGGCTTTGCCCGGCTTGCCTGCCATTTTGTTGGCCACGGCAAAGCCCAATGCGGCGCTGATCGAGGTTGAGCTGTGCGCCGCGCCGAACGGATCATATTCGCTTTCGCTGCGCTTGGTGAACCCGGACAAGCCCCCGCCCGTGCGCAATGTGCGAATGCGGTCGCGGCGGCCGGTAAGGATCTTGTGCGGATAGCATTGATGGCCGACATCCCAAACCAAACGGTCTTCGGGCGTATTGAAGACATAATGGATCGCCGTCGTCAGCTCGACCACGCCCAGCCCGGCGCCAAGATGGCCGCCCGTTACCGAGACCGCAGATATGGTTTCATCGCGCAGCTCATCAGCCAATTGGCGGAGCTGTGCGGGCGCTAATTTACGGAGATCGGACGGGAATTTGACCGTGTCCAACAATGGGGTCTGAGGTGTATTAACCATGGAGGACAGCTTTAACGGCTATTATTCCTTGTGTCGAACGACTTATTGTTAAAGCGTTGAGGAATGCGACTAATCGCAGTCGGTACATTTGCCGCGCACCTCGATTACCGGCCGCACATTGACAAAACCCGCCTTGGTTGCCGCGTCACGGACCGCTCCGGACAGGCTGTCATCATCCAAATGCGTCGCGGTGCCGCAATCGTCGCAGATCAGGAATATGCAGTCATGCAGGCAACCCGGATGCGAATTGACGATATAAGCGTTGGCGCTTTCCACGCGCCGCGCCAAATTGGTCGCTACAAACAAATCGAGTATGCGGTACACGCTGTTCGGGGCAACCCGCTTGCCCCGCCGCTGTGACACCAGATCGGCGATATCATAAGCCGACGCTGGCTTTTCAAAGGTTGCCAGCACCGCAAATATGTCCGCGCGCATATCGGTCCACTGCTCACCGGCATCGGTTAACGCATGCTTAGCAGCATCGGCGAGCGATTCGCCTTCATGTTCATGGTGGTTATGATGATTGGACATGTGAGGAAGGTATGCCAGCGGCGGCGCAATTGCAATGCCGCGGAGTAAAATTGGTTTTGTGCAGACTTTATGAGATCATGCTTGGCAGCTTTTGTGGAAAGTCCGGAGGACTCAACGCGCCGCGCGGACGTTTAGGTCGTGGCCTAGCGCCAAAATGCCGACGCCCAATATCGTATACATGATCTCTATATCGCCGTGGGGCAAGGTGAGTGCGCCCGCCATAACGCCGATGCCGAGCGCGCCGATTGCGGCTGGCATGATGAAATTATGTTGTATTACGCCTTTGCCCAGCGCGAGCATGCCAAAGATGATGGCGAGGACCAAACCGATTTCATGCACAACCGGATCAACCAGTATACCGCCAGCGGTTGCCAAAAAGGCGAGAAAAATGGTCGTCGCCAAGCAATGGACAAGGCACAGTCCGGCAAGGCTCAAACCTAGGCCATCCCAGCTCCATTTTTTAAGGCTTGCGATCAACATGCATTGCATATGGCATGAACGACATAAGGTTACAATATAACATTGCGAAAAGAGATGCATTTTTTCAACTCTGTCGCTACAATAGCACAGTTGCAGTTGGAACAGCGCAAAGGCATCGGAAACGCCATGAATACGACCTTATCAAAAACAGAAATTCGCCCGAACGCGATTGCCAACTGGTTGTTTGCCGTGGCAGTTTTGGTGTTTGCTATGGTGGTGGTTGGCGGGATTACCCGGCTAACCGAATCCGGCCTGTCGATAACCGAGTGGAAACCGGTTAGCGGAGCATTGCCGCCATTAAGCGAGGCGAAATGGCTGGCCGAATTTGCCAAGTATAAGGTGACGCCCGAATACCTCGAGATTAACGCAGGCATGGCTTTGGCCGATTTCAAGTTTATCTATTTTTGGGAATGGGCGCACCGGTTGTTGGCACGGCTGGTGGGCGTCGCCTTTGCGCTGCCGTTTATCTGGTTCGCGGTGAAACGGGCGATACCACCTGGCTATGTGAAACGATTGCTGCCGTTGTTTGCATTAGGCGGATTGCAGGGCGCGATCGGTTGGTGGATGGTGGCGTCGGGGCTGTCGGACCGCACGGATGTCAGCCATTTCCGGCTGGCGACGCATTTGTTGCTGGCGCTGTTTATCTTGGCAGGGCTGGTTTGGACGGCACTGGATCTTAAAGCACTCGCACGTAATCCGGCGGCAAAAGGCGCACAGCTAAACGTGTTTTCATGCATCGTTGCAGCAGTCTTGTTCGTGCAATTGCTGTTTGGTGCCTATGTCGCCGGGATGAACGCCGGATCGGTTTCCAATAGCTGGCCGATGATGAACGACCGTTTCGTGCCGGACGGCATTGATTGGGCCAATGGCACATTGTTTGCAGTGTTGAACGATCCCTATCTGATCCATTTCATCCATCGTTGGTGGGCTTGGGCGGCTGTGATCGCCTTAATCCTGCTGGCGCGGCGAGCGCGGACGGCAGGCGTGCGGCCCGCCTCCATCGCTATACATTGTGCGTTCGGTATCCAAATATTGCTCGGCATTGCGACGGTTTTGACCGGAGTGAACATTAGTTTGGCCGTATTGCATCAGGCGGCCGGTGCATTATTGGTGGCCAGCGCAGCATGGGGCATGCATGCAATCGGGCGGCAAAGTGTGTAGGGTATTATTTTACCCACTCCAAAAACCCTGCTTTTGCTTGACTATCGCGCACCGAATCGTCACTAGGCCGCCTTCACGGTTGCAGGCGATATGCCCGCAATCATCTTTTTTGCATCGGAGGTTCGATTAGGCGCCCATGAAAACGCTGTCTAAAGTCACGAAATCGGTCCGTCCGCAGGATGTCGTAAAGGGCTGGGTCATCATTGATGCCGACGGTCTGGTTGTTGGCCGTGTGGCCAGCATTATCGCCAATATCCTGCGCGGCAAGACCAAACCAATTTACACCCCGCACGTTGATTGCGGTGATCATGTGGTTGTCATCAATGCTGAAAAAGTGCGCTTCACGGGTAACAAGTTGAAGGATAAACGCTATTACCGGCACACCGGTTATATCGGCGGAATCAAGGAAACATCGCCTGCCAAGATACTGGAAGGCAAGTTCCCTGAGCGCGTTTTGGAAAAGGCCGTTGAGCGGATGGTGCCGCGCGGTCCTTTGGGCCGTGCGCAAATGCGCGCACTGCACGTTTTTGCTGGCACTGCACATCCCTATGATGGCCAACAGCCTACTGCGCTCGACGTCGCTTCCATGAACCGCAAGAATAAGGTGCGTGTATAATGTCAGAGACCACTAATTCATTGGCCGATCTGGAAACGATCGCTGCACCCGAAGCACCCAAGCAAGCGCCAACGCCATTGCGCGAGCAGGTTCTTGACAAACAAGGCCGTGCCTATGCCACTGGCCGCCGTAAAGATGCGGTTGCCCGCGTTTGGTTGAAGCCCGGCACTGGCAAGATCATTGTCAACGGCCGTGACCAAGAAGTTTACTTCGCACGCCCAACATTGCGTCTGGTCATCAACCAGGTGTTCGACATCACCGAACGCCGCGGTCAATACGACATTATGGCGACGGTTAAGGGCGGCGGTCTCTCTGGCCAAGCTGGCGCTGTGAAGCATGGCATCAGCCAAGCTTTGACGCGCTATGAACCGATGCTGCGTGCACCGGTTAAGGCTGCTGGATTTTTGACCCGCGATAGCCGCGTGGTTGAACGTAAGAAATACGGTAAAGCGAAAGCGCGTAAGAGCTTCCAGTTCTCCAAGCGTTAAGTTTAGCTTTGCCTTCAAATATTTACGGCTCCGGTATTCCGGAGCCGTTTTTGTTTGCGTGTTCGGATAATTGCCGACAATTATCTCTCTGCAACCAATCCCATGCAGTCCAGAAACCGAAAGTATCCGCCATGACCAAATATATCATCATTGCCCTGATCGCTGGCTTGGCTGCGTTTGGTGTATGGTTTGCCCGCTGGCCTGGGCCCCGGCAGCTTAATTTCGTCGATATGATTTATCCCGGGAAAATGGATGCGGCGGGTTCGGTCATCACCGGTATTGCCTATGGAGTAGATGATCGGCAAAAGCTGGATATCTACCGCCCCGCACAATCGCCGAACGGCGGATCTAGTCCAGTATTGGTATTCTTTCATGGCGGGTCATGGCGCGATGGTGACCGGCCCGGCTATGCATTTTTGGGGCGGGCGTTTGCTGCTCGCGGCTTCGTTACTATTATCGCCGACTATCGCAAAACACCGAAGCACCGTTTCCCCGCCTTTGTCGAAGACGCTGCAGGTGCAATCGCATGGAGCGCACGTAATGCACAAAAATATGACGGAGATCCAAAGCGCCTGTTTGTCATGGGCCACAGTGCAGGCGCGCATATTGCGGTGCTTGCCGCGCTTGATCCCCAATATTTGACCCGCAACAAACTGGATGCGTCAGCGATCAGGGGCGTGATCGGGCTTGCCGGGCCTTATGATTTTCTGCCGTTTGAACGCGAAACTGCAAAAGCCGCTTTCGCCCATTGGCCGCGCCTGAATGAAACGCAGCCAATCAGCTACGCCCGCGCCGGTGCACCACCATTATTGCTGCTGAGCGGCGACGCCGATACCACCGTTAAACCGCGCAACAGCGAGGCTCTTGCCGCGGCGATGGTTGATGTCGGCGGCAATGCGGCGGTCAAAATCTATCCAGATCTTGACCACAACGGGATCATCATGGCCGTCGCCCGCCCGTTTCGGAGCAAGGCCCCAGTGATCGAGGATGTCCAACGCTTTATGGCCCAAAATTCTGGTTAACGGCTTCTTTACCTTAACCGGCTACGCACTCTCATCTTGAATGAGAAATGCGTGATTAGGGTATTGAATGAACTATTTCAGCGATATGTTTTCCCATTATTATGGCTTGGGTGAAAAAATTGCGACCGCGCGCAACGCCATCAATCCTGAAAACCGTAAACTTTATCATGCCCAGCTGTTGGCGGCCACCCATTCGCATGTGTCGATAACGATTGCCGCTTGCCTGATTATGTCGGCGGCATCCTATCTGCTGTATCGCGGTTTGTCGGTTTCGTCGCCACTGTTTGTTGCCGCCAGTTACGTCGTTGTCATGCTGGCCGGGCTGGTCATTCATAACCGCGTCAAAGCCATTGATCTTGACGATCCAGCGGCGAGCGATACCCTGCGAAAGCTATCAAATCGTCTCGCTCTTACCGCATTTATGTCGTCCTTCAGCTGGATTCTGATGACTTTTTATGTTTGGCAAATTGACACTGCGGTCACCGATATGATTGCCTGCGCGATGTCGGCCTGTCTGATCGGCATCGGGTCGATCATCTATTTGAGTTCACCCAAGTCGATGGTCACCTGGCTGGTGTGCATGACGCTTGGCACCATGGCAGCGCCCGCGCTTAACGGGGCCAATATGCCGTGGTATTTTTACGCCGGATTGTTTGGTTTCGGCATCGCATTCTATCAGGTCGCCATCACATTTTGGCTGTCGTTTGTGGAGTGCACAGTCGCGGCGCATCAATTTGCCGAACATCAGCGGACATTTTTCGCGTCTGAAACACAGCGGATGGAAATGATGACCGCCGAACGCCAAAAGACTGCAGTGGCGCGCGATGACGCACTGCAGCAGGGTCTGGACATGCGGCACGCAGAAATGCAGCGGCTGGCAGGCGAATTTGAAACCTCGGTTCACGTCATCGCAGAGGCTTTGGGATCTGCGGTGCATTCGGTGGGCGGTTCGGCGCAGCAGCTTGCGGCGATTGGCACACAGGCCACCGAACGCACCGATATGATGGCCGAAAAAGCCAATGGCATGAGCCACTCCATTCAAATGGTGGCAATGGCATCGCGCCAATTGCACGCATCGGCCGACGCCATTTCGGCGCAAGTGAGCGATCAAGTCGAGGCATCACACAAAGCCAATGACATCAGCCATGAAAGCTGTTCTGCCATTTCCAATCTGGTCCAGGATACATTGAAGATTAACGAAATAGCGACATTGATACAGGATGTTGCCGGACAAACCAATTTGCTGGCACTAAATGCCACGATCGAGGCGGCACGGGCAGGTGACGCCGGACGGGGCTTTGCTGTGGTCGCGCAGGAAGTGAAATCACTGGCGGCTCAGACCCAGAATGCGATTGAGTCCGTTACCGACAATGTCGGCCAAATCCGGGACCGCATGGACAATACCGCCATCACTGTCGCATCGGTGCTGGATCAAATTGGCCATGTCCAAAACGGCGCCAATAACATCGCGGTCGCCATCGGTCAGCAGCAACAAGCGACGCGGGAAATCAATAGCAACGCCGAGTCCGCCGCGCGCGACGCCGAGTCTGTTTTTGAATTTAGCCGGGAAGTGAATGGCGCCGCGATTCAAATTGGCGAGGTGGCCAATGAAATGCAGCAAATCATGGTCGACCTGGAAAAACGAACCGCCACTTTGCAAAATGCCAGCGCGGAATTTCTGGACCGCCTGAAAGCCGCTTAGACCGGATATTTTTTCGCATCAAAAATGGAATTTTTTATCCAACATGGCCGAGGGCCAAAACGCCCGAATTGGCACCAACTTGACACCTAGTTGACAAGGTTGACGCCCATTTTGACATTTTGCGAAAGAACGGCGTTCGATTATTTCCTACACCGTGGTTTTTTGTAGGATGCTGATTTCGCCTTATTGGGTGCGAAGGAAGTGACAAGAAACCTGTGCTTCGACAGGCTCAGCACGAACGGTTTTTGTTTCATTCAAGAACTCCCTTCCCGTTCGTCCTGAGCCTGTCGAAGGATGAGACCAACAACCTGTCCTTCGCCCTTCGACGAGCTCAGGGCCTCAGAACGAACGGTTTTTTTTGTTTCACTCAATCCGCCCGCCCTTAACCCTGCGCTACCCACGCGCTGCGCGTAATGCCGCTCCTGCCGCAATCGGCGTGATCGCCAGCATCGCTAATGATGTCGCAGCCAATAATTGCATGGCGTTTCCCGGCGTGGGGTCCAACGTGCCTGCGCCAAAGATCAATATCGGCACGGCCAAAGGCACCAGCAAAAGCCCGCCAAGCGCGCTCGCCCCGTGCAGTCCTGCGGTTAGCGCGGCGATGGTAACGCCCAATCCGGCCAATGCGGGGATCGCCAATGCCAGCCCCAAAAGCAATGTTGGCAGTTGTCCGTCGGGCAAGCCAATTAGCACCGATGCGACAACAGAGGCGAACAGCAACGGGACGCCAAAAGCAATCACTTGCGCCAAGATTTTTGCCGACGCGACAACTTCATCGGTCCAGCCGCGTATTGCCAATTGATCCAATATGCCTGCCTCCCGGTCTGGTAAAATCAGCCGCTCGATGGGCAGCAAACTGGCAAGCAATGCGGCGACCCAAAGTATTCCGCCCCCTGTTCGCGCCAGCAATGCCTTGTCTGGACCGGTAACAAACGGAAACAAGGTTGCGACGGCAAGATAGAAAATCACCGGCAACCAAATGCCTCCGCCGATCAGCGACTGCCGAACTTCGCGGCTGACGAGGCGCAGGAAATTGTTCATGCGGCAACCGTCACTGCGGGGCGATCATCCAGCGCAATACTGTTGGCGACGTTGATCGATGGTGGCTGATGTGCGGCAACCAATGCGATCCCGCCCGTTGCCGCATGGCGCAGCAATACACTATCGAGCCGCGCGCAATTTGCGCTGTCCAAGCCATTATAGGGTTCGTCCAACAGCCAGATTGCGGCGCCGCTGGCGATCACGCGGGCTATGCTGGCGCGCCTGCGCTGACCAGATGAAAGATAGCACACGGGTATGTCGGCCAAGGCTTGCAAGTCCATTGCGGCTATTGCGGACTCCAATTTATCTTCACCATCACCATCCAGTTTAGCCCAGAAACCCAGTGCCGCTTCCAGCGTCGCATTCTGGTCTAGGCCCAGATTTTCGTCAGCCAGCGCCATCGATCCGCTGGCTTCAAATCCCCCGGACACGTAAGGCAACAATCCGGCGACCATGCGCAGCAATGTCGATTTGCCGCATCCATTCGCGCCCCTGATCCAAACGATATCACCGGCTTGTACAGAAAGAGAGAAGCGCTGGATGACCAAGCGTCCGCCGCGAACAATCGCTACATTGTCCAAGTTGATCTTTGGCGTTGTTGCTTGACCTGTCCCCATGCGGCGTAATAGGCACAGTTTGACCGAGATGCCAAGCAAGGAGCTGATTATGGCTGTGCAATTATTGGACGAAAGCCAGCGCGATGCCGCGCTGAAGCAGTTGCAAGATTGGCATTATGACGCAGCCGCCACCGGCATTCGCCGCAAATTCACCTTCACCGATTTTGCCGAAGCCATCGGCTTTATGATGCGCGTGGCCGTGTTGGCTGAAAAAGCCGATCATCACCCTGAATGGTTCAACGTCTATAACCGCGTCGATATATTGCTCACCACCCACGATGTCGGCGGATTGTCGAAGCGGGATATTGAATTGGCCGCTGCGATCAATGCTTGTGTTTAGAAGTTAAGCTCAGGACCGATCACCCGGAAAGCAAGTCACCCACATTCGCGGTAAGGCCGTCTTGCTGTTTCCGAAGTCGGCCGGGCATCCAGCGCGCGGCGAATGCCAACTGTTTCGCCATCTTGTTCACCGGCGTATGCACCTTGTTACCATGCACTGCATCCCATGCCGCAGGACCAATGATGGCAACCGGGCTGACTATGATGCCTGCCTCTTCCAGTATTTCTTTCCCGCTGCGGTTGGTTCCCTCCGCAACGCTAGAAATGATGTTGGTGTCGATGAATCCGGGCATTAGCGAACGCGATTTTATACCGTATTTTTGGAACTCGATATCATGCGATTCGGCAAGTCCGCGCACCGCAAACTTCGTCGCGCTATAAACGCTAAGATCGGCAACGCCGTAGATGCCAGCGGCTGATGCTGTGTACAAAACACACGAATCGGGTGTGTCTTTCAATAGATCAAAGCAAGCGCGTGTCCCGCTGATGACGCCGGTAAAATTGATCGCAATCATCAGATCAATATCGGCGTCGGTCATTTCTTGGATAGGGCCGCCAGATCCAATTCCTGCATTGTTGAAAAACACGTTCATTTTGCCATCGGTGTGTTTGGCAAAGTCAGCGACGGCTGCTTTCCATTGTGCGCGGTCGGTCACGTCCAGCTTATGTATCGAGCTTTGGCCTGCCGGTAACATCGCGGCGGTTTCTGCCATGCCCGCGTCGTTAATATCCGCGATGCCGACAAACCAGCCCTTGCCAGCAAAATATCGAGCCACCTCGCGGCCCAATCCTGATGCTGCGCCAGTGATGAAAATTGACTTTCTGTCGGTTGCCATGTCGAAACTCTCCTCTATTCTCTGCAGACTAAGCACAGGATTTTGCGGCCATGGTCAACCATTTCTTGACGCATGGGGCCGAATACCTCGAAAATTGGGGGCGGGGCCTATATCGCTTCAAATCCGGCATTGTAGATATGCCACGTAAAGATCGCCGCTGCCCCGCGGTGTGGCCGCCAGTTTTCCGCAATATGGCGGATTTCTTTTTCGGACGGGCGTTCTGTTAAGCCCATCAACCTGCCGACGCCTTCCTGCACCGCCAAATCACCAGCAGGCCAAATATCAGGGCGGCCTTCTGCAAATAAAAGGTATATTTCGGCGGACCAGCGTCCGATCCCCTTCACCTGGGTCAAATAGGCGATCGCTTCCTCGTCATCACCCGGCAGGGCATCTAGTCGCAAGGCACCGGTCAGCATCAGCTCCGCCAATGACCGCGCGTAGCCCTGTTTTTGGCGGCTCATTCCGCACGCACGCAGGGCGTCATAGTCCTGCACAACAAGCGCCTCGGCGGGGCAGCCTTGACCTAGCAATGCTTCCAGCTTGTTCCACACCGACGCGGCAGCGGCCACGCTAACCTGTTGGCCCACAATTGTGCGCAGCAAAGTTGCGTAGCCGGGTTCACGAATCCTCGCCTCCGGATAGCCCGCGATTTGGATGGCTGCCCCAATACGGGGTTCATTGGCCGCGATTGCGTCAAGCGCGATCTGCAAGTTTGCCGACGAGATGCCCATTATTGCACCAGCTTCAACAGCGCCGTTGGCGGCCCAAAAGTGGCGGGTCCAATATCCCAGCTTAGTATTTGCAAACCATCTGAATCCACAGGTCCATTCTCCGTATTGTTACCCAGTATTTCTTGCGGCGGCTAGCTTTTGGCCCGCGTCGCTGCGGCATAAAGCGCGATTGCTGCTGCGTTGGAAACGTTGAGGCTTTCCATTGCTTCGCTAATCGGCAGTTTGGCAATCTGGTCGCAATGCTCAATTACATTGTGCCGGATTCCATCGCCTTCAGCGCCCAAGATTAGCGCGTTGCGTCCGGTTACCAATGCCTCGTCCAAATTCACTTCAGCCGTTCCGTCCAGTGCGATGCGCCAATATCCGAACTCGGCAATTTCTTCTAATGTACGCGCCAAGTTGACGACGCGAATCCATGGCACAAGTTCGAGCGCCCCTGACGCGGCCTTGGCCAATGATCCTGATTCTGCGGGCGCATGGCGATCTTGGGTGACCACGGCAATAGCATCAAATGCAGCGGCAGAACGAAATATTGCGCCGACATTGTGGGGGTCGGTGACCTGATCCAAAATCAGCAGCGGCCGGATATCGCTTGCATCATTGTTCAATACATCGGCCAGCCACAAGTCTTCCAGTGGCGCAACTTCGCACACAATGCCTTGGTGGGGAACGTCTTTCGGCACAAAACGCGCCAGATCGGCGACCTCCGCAAACTGGATAGGCAAGCCCTCCATCAAGTCCATTTCTTTCAGCGTTTCGCGCGTACCCCAGATCTTGTGTACGATGCGATCAGGGTTTTCAATCGCAGCTAGAACGGCATGGCGGCCCCAAAACTTTGGGTTTCCGCTTACATTCGCTTTGCCGCGTCGGCGCTCGCTTTTATGTGATGGCATGGGAGAATCTTTACTCGATAGGGAAATAATTGATGAACAAGCCCCCTTTCTCACCTCAAGCATTGACAGGCAAGCGGCGTTTCGCCATTGAGCCGCTTCCTTGGATGGTATGCGCTTAACCAGCGCGACCAAATTCCATCCGGGGAATGTGGACAGGTGGCCGAGTGGTTAAAGGCAGCAGACTGTAAATCTGCCCGGGTTACCGTACGCTGGTTCGAATCCAGCCCTGTCCACCAATTTTTCTTATCGATGAAATCATAACGGCGCTTTGAACGTTAGCTTTGTGCGGCATTTTGTTTTGGCCTGCCTGCCCGATACGCGTGTTTCGATTATTACAAATATATGACAATTATCGACTTTCTTTGGTTTCTGCCGAACATCATAATTCCAACGATATCTCTTAATGATCTGAAAATAAGTCTATAATTATAAATTTATTTAAATTGAAAATATCTCAAATCTGTCATATTATTGTAACAATAATGATTTGGGATCAAGGAGAGTCGAAATGAAAAAGGCATTTTGTATCGCCGCATTGACGGTAATGATCAGCGTTTCTGCGCAAGCCAAAGAACCTAAGGGTGAAGTTGGCTATCAAACTGGCGAACTTGGTTATGACGCGTTGATGGCGGGCGATAATCAGCGCGCGGCTCAGCAGATTTTGGCGCGCGCAGATGAGAATACTTCTGATCCTGCAAAGCTTTTGAACCTTGGCCGGGCATATCAACGCATGGGCCGGCATTCCGACGCCATTCGTATGTATCAGTCCGCAATGACCAGCCGGGATATATTTGACGTAGAATTGGCTGACGGCACCATCATGTCTTCGCGTGATGCTGCAAAGATAGCGTTAGCGCAGTTTAATAACCGGATGGCATCGCGCTAACCCGGTTTCAGCAATAATATTTTCGTTCTGAATTGTTAGAATAGATATTCATAAAAGGTGGAGCTTGGTCTCCGCCTTTTTTTGCAATTGTCATAGCGCAGCTGGCAGTTGACTTTTTTCTGTCATAAATAATTCTCAAAAATATCATCATATCCCAACACTGGCGTCATACGCTGCCCCTAACTGCATCTCGAAGAAGGCGGGGCAGAACAATCGATTCTTTCACGCCGCTTCTTGCACGTCTCATCCGAGATTGTTTTTTTGTTGTGGAGAATTTGCATGCTTAACCCGAAATTGCGTGGGATCATTTTTGCGACGGCCGCCGCGGCCATCGTATCAGGTTGCGGCGCCGATGATATTGCGTCGCCCGGAACCGGCGGCGGTGTTACGATAAATAATCCGCCTGCGCCTCCGCCACCGCCAACACCCCCGCCGCCTCCTGCAACCGTTGTTGCAGCAGCGGTGTGCCCGACCATTACGGACGCGCAAGGTCTTGTCGATTCCGGTATCGTGTCCGGCCCAACAGGCACTTACCGCGCATGCACATTGCCAGCGCGGATTAACACCAGCTCAACCTTGCCGAAGGTTACTGGCGTACTTTACCGTTTGGGTGGGCGCGTTGATGTAGGCACCGATCAAGGCCCGTCGACGACGAATACGGCAGTCACATTGACCATCGCACCCGGCGTTATTGTCTTTGGCGGGACCGGCGTTTCGTGGTTGAATGTAAACCGCGGGAACAAGCTGAACGCAATCGGTACGGCAGCATTGCCAATCGTGTTCACAAGCCTCAACAATGTTATTGGTGCAAATACAGATAGCACAATTGGTCAATGGGGCGGCGTCGTTCTTAATGGCCGTGCGCCAATTACCGATTGCGCAGCGCCAGCTGCCGCACCTGGAACGGTAGCATGCGAACGTCAGGTTGAAGGCGCGGTTGACCCTGCACTTTATGGCGGAGCAAACTCGGCTGATAGCAGCGGCCAGATGAGCTATGTTCAAATCCGCTATTCCGGATTTGTATTGTCCGGCAACTCAGAACTGCAGTCATTGACCACAGGCGGCGTGGGATCAGGCACAATTCTTGATCACATACAGTCTTTCAACAGCTCCGATGATGGTGCCGAATTTTTTGGCGGTTCGGTGAATATGAAATATTTCGTATCAATCGGTGCGGATGATGACAATCTGGATACCGACACCGGCGTTAAAGCGAATTTCCAATATGTATTGGCAGTTCAGCGCCCAAATGCTGGCGATTCAATGATTGAGGCGGATTCGAACAATTCGCTAGATGGCAACATTCCGCGTCAGAATACGCGCCTGTCCAACTTCACCTTCATTCAGCGTAATAACACCGGCAACGCAGCAGCAATCTTCTTGCGCGGCGGCACCGATTATACGTTGGCCAATGGCGTGGTCATCAGCCCGAATACATCTTGCCTGCGGATTAGCCGCGCGCAAACCGCATCTTCTGCAGTAAATGCCGCAATAGATGAAGCAGGCGCACCGCTCGTCCGTTCAGTTGTCGCGCAATGCGGTACTCCTGCATTTGTTGGCTCGGACGGCGTAACTGAAGCTCAAGTTTCGGCGATTTTCGGATCGGGAGCCAACGGCAACAACGGCGCCTTTACACCAACATTGACATCGTTGTTCATTAACGGTGCCAGCGAAACGGCTGTTACTGCATTTAATGCAAGCACACTGAACCCATATTTTGATGTCACCACATATGTTGGTGCGGTCAAGGATGTGACGGACACTTGGTATGCCGGTTGGACATGCAATAGCGCGACCGCAACTTTGGGCACCAGCACTTCGGGTCTGTGTACTTCGCTGCCAACTTTCTGATCGAAAGTAACTGATACGGGGCGGGGTGCGACGTTGTGTGTGCACCCCGCCTCTTTTTGAATTTGATTAAGGGAAATACAATGTTGAAGCCATTGGGGGCGATCAGCCTACTGCTAATTTCATCCGCGCTTATTGCGCCGTCAATGGCGATGGCACAAACTGCGCCCGATGTGTCTGAGCCAGATGTTTCTGGGCCCGATGCGGCGGAACCCGAAGTTCCAGCCGAGGAAGCCGCGAGTGAAGCGCCTGCTCCTGATGCGCCTGCCGAAGAAGAGCCAATTGATGTCTCTATTCCTGGAAATGTAACAGAAATCGTCGTCCGAGGTAGAGTAGACCGCAACGTCGCCAAATCCGCTCCGCAAGTTGTTTCGGTGCTGTCCAGCGCCGATATTGAACGAACCGGTGAAGGCGATATTGCTGGCGCATTGGCGCGGGTCACCGGCCTTAGCGTAGTTGGCAATGGCTTTGTCTATGTGCGCGGTTTGGGCGACCGGTATTCGTTGGCGTTGCTCAATGGTTCACCGCTACCCAGCCCCGAACCTTTGAAACGGGTTGTGCCGCTTGATCTGTTCCCCACCAGCGTCATTGCGTCATCGTTGGTACAAAAAACCTATTCCGCGAACTTTCCCGGAGAGTTTGGCGGCGGCGTTATCAACCTGACCACTAAAGCAATTCCAAGGGAGCCCTTTCTTTCGATTAGTGCGGACGTTAGCGGAAATAGCGAGACCAACAATGAGCTTGGCTATACTTATTTCGGCAGTTCGCTGGATTGGTCCGGATTTGACAATGGCAACCGCGACTTACAGCCTGCTCTTGCCGCGTATCTCGCCAGCGGAAACCGGATCAGCACCGGTACAGTTGATACGCAGGCTATCGCTGGGCAGTTGGTTACAGGACGCAATGCAGTTATTCAGCGCAACAGAAATCTGCCCGTTAACGCATCGGCCAACATTACTGGCGGTACAAACTTTGAATTGGGGACTGACACCTCATTCGGTTTGATCGCAACAATCGGCTACAGTAATAAATGGCGCACTCGTGATACGTTGCAGCAGACCGCGTCCACACTTGATTTGTCCGAGAAAGAGCTCGATTTTCAGCGGGTCATTACCGACAATCGTATTGTGGTAAATGGCTTGCTCGGCTTTGGTCTGGAAAGCGGCGAGCAGAAAATGCGCTGGACCAACCTGTTTATCCGCGACACATTGAAACAGGCCCGGCTTGGCGTTGGTACGCGCCAAACCACGTCGGCAACGGCAACTTTGATGCAGCAAGACACGGCATTTTACGAACGCCAGTTGATCGACACGCAATTGGTTGGCGATTTCAAATTGTCGCCGGACGTAACACTCAATCTGCGCGCCTCCTATGCCAATTCGCAGCGTGAGGCTCCGGATGAATTTAGCTTCGAATATTATCGCAGCAATGTGGCGAGCGATCCTTTGGGGGCATTTTTCATCAACCGTTTGAATAACGGACAGCAAGGCACAGCTGAGGTGAGCTATTCTTATCTGAACGAAGACTTGTATGCGGGCAGCGCCGATCTTTCCGTCAAAATAACGCCGGATGTCACGGGCACAATTGGTTATGCGTATTCCGATACCACGCGGCGCACGGAGCGGCGGGAGTTTTTGTTCACCGCGCCGAATACATTTCCGGCGGGAGTGGGCTTGCTTCGCCCTGATCTTTTGTTGCAACCCGGTATCATTGATTTTTACGATATCAGCCTGATCGATACCAACGAGGCCAACCCGGTATTTGATGCGCTGTTACTTACCAATGCAGGCTATGGCCAGTTACAGATCAACTTTACCTCGGAAATCAGCCTTAATGCCGGTGTACGTTATGAGACTGCACAGCAAACAGTTGAGCCTGTTCAAGTTTTTACTGTTCCCACCGCTTCGCTGGCATCGACGCAGTTAAAGAACAATTATTGGTTGCCGGCTGCAACGCTTACTTGGGATATTACCGACCAGATGAAGTTCCGTTTGAGCGGATCAAAAACTATAGCGAGGCCGCAATTTCGGGAGCTGATTTTTCAGAATTTCTATGACCCGGATTCAAACCGGTTGTTCCGCGGCAATCCGTTATTGACGGATAGCCAGTTGTACAATGGCGAAGCGCGTTATGAATATTATTTTGACCGTGATCAGCGCGTGTCCGTTGCCGGTTTCTTTAAGCGAATTGACAATCCTATTGAATCCTTTTCCAGTTTCGATGACAATTCTGTTGTCACCAGCTTCGCAAATGCGCCCACAGCCGATTTGTACGGAGCGGAAATTGAAACGCAGAAATATTTCGATTTGTCGGGCGAGGCGGAAAGCGGATTTTTCGCCAATCGCCGGGCAATTGTCATTGCGAACTATACCTATACGAAATCCAAAATTCGCGTAAACGCAAACGACCGCATCGCAGTATTCGGTTCTTCTTCAACATCGGCGTTGGATTTTTTCCGCAGCGGCGCGCCATTGACGGGCCAATCGGATCATCTGGTCAACCTGCAGATTGGTTTGGAAGATACCAGCAACTTGTCGCAGCAAACATTGCTGTTCACTTATGCCAGCGACCGCGTCACCAGCAGAGGTGCATCCGGGCAAGTTGACATTACCGAACGGCCCGGAATCCAGATCGATTTCGTTGCCCGCCAAGGCATTAAATTGGGCGGCGTTGAAGCAGAGTTGAAGTTTGAAGCCCGCAACCTGACCGGCACAAAATATCAAGAGTTTCAGCAGAACGGCGAGAATAAGATTTTCTACAATCGTTACAAAACGGGAAGCAGTGTTTCACTGGGCTTAGAGATCAAGTTTTAGATCCCGGTCTTAAGTGTCACATAGCTGTCATGTAACGGTCATGCATGCGTCTTGTTGCCGATATAGTCCTTAAACCGCAGACTAAAGGAGCAGTATTTGAACCCGAATATGGAAACTGGATGAAATGGATATTGAGGGCTTAGGTTTGAATACGATGTTTGAACGCAAATGCGAAGAACTGGCACACGAGTCCATATCGCCTTCGCCTTTGCTTGACCTGCCCTATATTTTTGCCAAAACCAACGGCTTGGTTATTCGTCAGCTTGCCGAGGGGCGTCTTGTTTTTGCGCTGCGTCATGATGCCGACCCGTTGATCTTATTGGAAATCAGCCATTTTGTAACGCTGCCATTTGAGTTGGAATTTGTAAGTACGCCGCGCTTTAACGCTTATCTTTTTGCGCATTATGCGCAAGAAGAGGACGCGGGTGATCCTTCAATTGTTACTGCCGATAATGTAAATGCCGACAAGGTAATCCAGTTAATTTATGCAATGATAATCGATGCCGTGGGGCAGGGCATTTCAGATATCCATATCGAGGCATATGATAGCCAGTTTGTTGTCCGTGTTCGCCAAGACGGCAAACTGCGGGAACGATTTAAGATGTCGCCGGAATACTCGCAGGCTGTAATGAGCCAGCTGAAGCATAAGTTCGGAATTGACCAGAGTAATCCAAACGCTCCGCAAAAGGGCGTGTTTGCTATTGATACGGGCAACGCGAAACTGGATATATCGATTTCAACAATGCCAGATAAGCACGGCGAGCGGATGGTTCTGCACTTGCCTGATTCAGCAGGCACAGAATTTGTCATGAATTT
>JAYUPJ010000145.1:0-6463 GCA_043760195.1 Sphingomonadales bacterium
CCCGCCGGAATCACTGCGCCTGCATGGCATGTTGCCGCGCTGACGTTGCTGATGGCGACGTATTGGATGACGGAGGCGTTGCCGCTGACCGTCACGGCGTTGCTGCCGTTCATCGCACTGCCGCTGATGGGAATTTTGACCGCCAATGAAGTGGCCAAGGAATATTACTCACCGATATTGTTCCTGATATTGGGCGGTGCATTTTTGGCGTTGGCGATTGAACGGGTACAGATGCACCGGCGCGTAGCGATTGCGATTGTGTCGCGCAGCGGCAATAGCAACGGCGGATTGCTGTTCGCTTTCATGTTGGCGACTGCGTTGCTTTCGATGTTCATCTCCAACACATCGACCGCGTTGATCATGCTGCCGATTGCGCTCGCGGTATTGGCGGCAGGCGGGGTAAAGCAGGAGGAGACGCACGGCTTTGCCGGGGCGCTGGTCATGGGCATCGCATTCGCCGCATCGATTGGCGGGTTGGGAACGCTGGTCGGATCGCCCACCAACGCGATTGCTGCGGGGCTGATCAACAAGCAATTGGGCATCGAGATAAACTTTTTCAGTTGGATGCAATACGGCGTGCCGATGGTGCTGATTGGCATTCCGGTGGCCGCCGCCATCCTTTACCGCGTGCAGAATGTGGCCACCGCGCGCTTTGACGTGGCGCTGGCACGGACGGCGATTGGCAATGCCGGACCATGGAGCATGCCTGAAAAGCGTCTGTTGCCAATCATCCTGCTGGTGATTGCCGCATGGATGTCGCAGCCATGGTTGGAGGCGCTGTTGCCCAAGGGCGCGATAACCGACGGCAGCATCGCGGTGGCGGGCGCGCTGTTGCTGTTTGTCGTAGCCGATGGCAGCCGCGATACGGATGGCAAATCGCGGCCTTTGCTGACGTGGAAAGAAGCAGACCGCGCGCCGTGGGGCGTCATCATGATGTTCGGCGGGGGCCTTGCGCTGGCTGCGGGGATCACCGAGTCCGGCCTTGCCGCGTGGCTGGGTGAGGCATTGCAGCCGCTCACCGGAGTGAACCCGATCATCATCGCCATTGCCGTCACCGCCTTGGTCATTCTAATCACTGAGTTTGCCAGCAACGTCGCCACCGCCAGCGGCATCATGCCGGTTATCGCATCGTTGGTGCTGGCCACCGGAGTCGATCCGTGGCTGCTCGCCATGCCCGCCGCGATGGCAGCAAGCTGGGGCTTTATGTTGCCCAGCGGCACCGGCCCCAATGCACTGGCATGGGCAAGCGGACACATCGCGCTGCCCAGAATGCTACAGGCCGGGCTGGCGCTCGACGTGGTTGGCGTGCCGTTGATTGTCGGCGTGGTTTGGGCGGTGGGGTGGCTTTAGACTTTGCGCTAAACCACCCTGCCCCATGCGAGTTACTTATCCAGATTTTCCCGCACTTCTGCCGCAGGACCATTTTTCAGGACAGATTCAATCGCCTTTTTTGCCGATGCTTTGGTTTTATAGCCTTCGGTCCAAAAAATGGCTTCGCTGTTATACTTAAAATAGGCGACAAACTCGCCTTTCTTGTTATTTTTAATTTCAAAATAATGTGGCATAATAACATCCTCTTCCGATGGAATGATGATGCTATCAAAGAACTTTCGGCATGACGAGTCTGTATATTGGCTGGTGTGAAAAATTTACGATCATCGGGGTTATGAGTTAGACCTACATTCGACCAAGTTGAATCGTCACCCATGAGGAACGTAGTGACGAAGCAATCCAGAGCAGCGCAGCAGTACCCTGGATTGCCGCGCTTCGCTCGCAATGACGGCGTATATTTTTATGTGTCTTGTGGCTTGACTATCAACACAACCTAGCAAAACCCTCCCGCCATCAAAACGCCGCGGCAACAACATTCCATCACAGTTGTGTAATTTAGTTTCAATTGCGACTATCTGCTGTTAGGCTATCGGCAATGATATCCGATGGAGAGCCGCAATGACCAAAGTCACCGAAACCCCGCCCATTGGTGCTATGGCTCCGGGACGTAAGCCGAAAACGCCGATTGAAACGATTGGTGGGCGAAAGCTTTCTCCGGCGACGTTGATGATGGGGCATGGCTATGATCCGACGCTGTCCGAAGGTTCGCTGAAGCCGCCGATCTTCCTGACATCGACCTTTGCGTTTGAAAGCGCGGCGGCGGGCAAGCGGTTTTTTGAAGGCGTGACCGGCAAGCGTCCGGGCGGCGCAGAGGGGTTGGTCTATTCGCGGTTCAACGGCCCGAACCAGGAGATTCTCGAAGACCGGCTGGGCGTTTGGGAAGAAGCCGAAGATGCGCTGGTATTTTCATCGGGCATGTCGGCTATTTCGACGATGATGCTGGCGATGGTCAGCGCGGGCGATGTGATTGTGCATTCGGGGCCGTTATACGCCGCAACCGAAACAATGATTGCGCGGATCTTCAGCCGCTTCGGCATCAGCTTTCTGGATTTTCCGGCGGGCGCAACCGAAGCCGAAATCGCCGCAATGTTCGTCGATGCCAAAGAATTGGCGGCGCAAAAAGGCGGCAAGGTTGCGATCATCTATCTCGAAAGCCCGGCCAACCCGACCAATGCCTTGGTCGATGTGCAAGGCGTTGCGGCGGCGCGTACGACCGTTTTTGGCAGCGGCGACGGCGTTCCCCCGATCGCCATCGACAACACGTTCCTTGGGCCTATTTGGCAGCAGCCGTTGAAACACGGCGCGGATCTGGTGGTCTATAGTCTGACCAAATATGCCGGCGGACATAGCGATCTGGTCGCGGGCGGCGTGCTGGGTACAAAGGTGCTGATCGATCCGATCCGGATGATGCGGAACACCATCGGTACGATCTGCGATCCCAACACCGCATGGATGTTGCTGCGCAGTCTGGAGACGTTGGAACTGCGGATGAATCGTGCGGGCGAAAACGCGGTAAAGGTCTGCGAATATCTGGCGGCGCATCCCAAGGTCGAGGGGCTGGGTTATCTCGGCATGATCAAAGACGCGCGGCAACAGGATATTTACGACCGCCATTGCACCGGCGCGGGATCGACTTTCTCGCTCTTCATCAAGGGCGGAGAGGCGGAGAGCTTTCGGTTTCTCGACGCGCTGAAAATCGCCAAGCTGGCGGTCAGTCTGGGCGGCACCGAAACGCTTGCCAGCCACCCCGCCGCGATGACGCATCTGTCGGTACCGCAAGAACGCAAGGACCGGCTGGGCATCACCGACAATCTAGTGCGGATATCGGTGGGTATCGAGAATGCCGACGATCTGATCGCCGATTTTGAACAGGCGCTGGCGGCGGTTTAAGGGGGGCGGGTGAATTCTCTTCGTAGGCTGTGCTAACATTCAAGTAATAAAATACAGAAAAACATACACTTCGTCATTCCCGCGAAGGCGGGAATCCATCGCCGGACCTAGCAAAATTAAGCCACCTTGCTTAAAACTCCAGTGCCGGTGATGGATTCCCGCCTTCGCGGGAATGACGAAGCTTGGGTTAAAGTGTTGGAGAACATTGAATGTCAACACAACCTAAGATTGCCTAATTTCCCTCCCAAGATTTATGCGTGCTCCCCCTTTCCGTTCGTGGTGAGCTTGTCGAAGTACGATAGCGTACTCGGCTACGTCCTTCGACAGGCTCACCACGAACGGTGAGGTGGGCGGTGGGTGACCTAAGGTGCGTCGTGGATGATGCCAAACACCTACCGCCAATCCAAGACCGTCCACCCGCGCTCCGCCGCCAGCTTTGCCAGCGGGGCATGCGGGTTGGTAGCATAAGCCTCGTCAGCAAAGCCGAGCAATGGCGCATCAGACACATGGTCGGAATAAGCGCGGATGTGGCAATCTTCGCGGCGCAAACCTTGCGCGGCCATCCACTCCAATACCTTGTCCAACTTGGCGGTGTCATAGCAATTATGGCCATCAATCCGCGCCAGCACATGGCCGCTGTCATCGGTGGCCAGTTCGGTCGCAATCACATCCTCAAACCCAAGCCGGTGGGCAATCGCGTCGACATATAACCGGTATGATGCCGTCGCCACGACATGCCGGTAACCTGCCGCTTTTTCTTTGGCAACCAGATCGCGAAGCTGGGGAAAGACATTTGTGCCCACCACCAAATCGGCGTGGTTTTCCAGATAGCTGGCAAATTCGGCGCGCTGAACGCGGCGGCCAATGAGCAGGCTTTGAGAAAACTCCTTCAGCCGCCGTCGTTCCCAAATCTTCAGCAGATACAGCAGCAGCCCAAACGGCAACAGCGGCAGAAACACCAGCCGCCAAGGTGCACGGCGCAGCGCCATGTGCGCCAAAAACCCGTTATAGGTCGCGCGCCGGGTAATCGTTTTGTCCATATCATAAATGGCGATTTTCGTTTTGGCGGAGGTATCGGCAGTCGGATCAGGCATAGGAAAAGCTATAACGGCAACGCCGCGTTCTGGCTTGTAGTTTCTAACGAATTGCGTCAATTGTGGTCTTATGAGTGAGACTGCAGACTTGGCCGAAGAACAAGATGCCGATGGCGGCAAGATACTGCGCTTCACAGGGACGATGTCGATTGCCCATATTACCCAGCTCGATCACAAGCTGAGAAAGATCGAGGGGCCGTTTTCGCAGATTGATATGTCGTCTGTGAGCAATATTGACACCGTCGGCGCATGGCTGGTTTACCGCACGGCGCGCGATCATAATGCGATCATCACCAAGGCAACGTCCGAAACGATGCGGTTGATTGAGGAAGTTCGCGGCAGCGACAACGACGCCAATATCATGCCCGACAGCCCGCCGCCAATCCTGCGCATATTGAGCGAGCTGGGCGGCGCGGTGGTCGAATCATTGCAGGGCATGGTCAAGTTTACCGGCTTTGTCGGGCAGGTCATCATCAGCTTTCTAACGGTGATGTTTCATCCGTCACGGCTTCGGTTGAATGCGATCATCCAAAGATTTGAAATGGTCGGCGTTCGCGCCTTAGCAATCGTCGGCTTGATGAGTTTCCTGATCGGTATCGTAATTGCCCAGCAAGGCGCAGTACAGCTGCGGCAATTTGGTGCCGAGGTGTTTACCGTCAACCTGATCGGGCGGCTTACCTTCCGCGAACTTGGCGTTCTGATGACCGCGATTATGATTGCGGGCCGGTCGGGTTCCGCCTTTGCCGCGCAATTGGGCACGATGAAGATAACCGAAGAAATCGACGCGATGCGGACAATCGGCGTGTCACCGATTGAGGCGTTGGTGTTGCCCCGTACATTGGCCACTGTCCTGATGATGCCGTTGTTGGCGTTTTATTCCTGCATTATCGCTGTCACCGGCGGCGGATTGCTGTGCTGGATTGTGCTGGAGATACCGCCCGCCACGTATATCGACCGGCTGCGCGATGTGACCCCGATGACGGACTTTTATATCGGGATGATTAAGGCCCCTGTGTTTGGCGCGATCATCGCCATTGCCGGATGTTACCAAGGGCTGCAGGTTGAAAACAACGCCGAAGAAGTCGGCCTAAAAACCACCGCAGCGGTCGTTCAGGCGATATTCCTGGTGATCGTGCTGGATGCTTTCTTTGCCGTATTTTTCAGCGGTATCGGGTGGGATTGATGGCGCAAGATGAAATCGTCATTTCCGTTCGCGGCCTGTGCAACCAGTTCGATGAACAACATATCCACGAAAACCTCGACATTGATGTTCGGCGCGGCGAGATATTGGGCGTTGTTGGCGGATCTGGTACGGGCAAATCGGTATTGATGCGCTCGATCATCGGGCTGCAACAACCGACCGCAGGATCGATTGCGGTGCTTGGCGAAAATCTGCTCGATGATGATACGACAAGAGACGATGAGGTGCGCAGGCGCTGGGGCGTCTTGTTTCAGGGCGGCGCGCTGTTTTCCACGCTGACCGTCGCCGAAAATGTGCAAGTGCCTTTGCGCGAATTTTACGGCGGTTTAAGCCAACAGCTGCTGAATGAAATCGCCCGGACAAAGGTGCATTTGAGCGGCCTGCCACCCGAAGCCGCCGCGAAATATCCATCGGAATTGTCCGGCGGTATGAAGAAACGTGCGGGACTTGCGCGGGCGTTGGCGATGGACCCCGAACTGCTTTTTCTGGATGAACCGACCGCTGGCCTCGACCCGATTGGCGCGGCCAATTTTGACCGCCTGACCAAAGAATTGAAGGAAACACTGGGGCTGACCGTTTTCCTGATCACCCATGATCTCGATACATTATATGCGATATGTGACCGCGTGGCGGTGTTGGCCGACAAGAAAGTCATTGCGATTGGCAAGATTGACGAACTGCTCGCCACCGATCATCCGTGGATACACGAGTATTTTACCGGACCCCGGGGCCGGGCCGCGTCTCAGGGCCAAAACGGGAAATCGCCATGAACCGGACAGATATTTCGCATGAGTATTTGCGCCCGCAAGGAAACGGGTTAAACAAGTTCGAGGATTTCTTGATGAACCAAAATCTTCAAACAGGGATATAGGCTGATTTAATGGAA
>JAYUPJ010000146.1:0-18623 GCA_043760195.1 Sphingomonadales bacterium
GGTCACGCGGCCATGTTTTTCGGTGAGCAATTTGGCCTTCGACTTGCCAAAACCCATCGCGCCTGAACCGCTGCCCTTTTGCATTTGCCGCAAGACGAAGAATGCGATCCCAAGGATCAGCAGGAACGGCAAAGCCTGATATAGGAAAATGAGCCAAAGGCTGGGCTGTTCAGTCTGCTTGCCCTGCACATCGACATTTTTTTCCTCAAGCAGTTGATATAGCGAAGCATCGCCTGAAATCGGAACGGTCGTAAAGACTTCACCATTGGCGAGCTTGCCCGTGATTTTATCGGGGGAAATGGCCACCGATTTCACTTGCCCAGCCGATACTTTGTTACGGAATCCAGAATAGCTCATCGACGAGGAAGGTTCACTCGCGCTGCCGCTAAAAATCGAGGCAATTAAAAGGAAAGCGACAATTACGGCGGCCCAGATGGCCATATTCTTCATCAATGGATTGCCTTGTGGTTCTTGCTCGTCATTCATAGCATCAGCCTTGCATTTATACGTTTCCCCGACGCCCTATGTAGGCTTGATTATGTGAATGGCAATATAACAGAATGAATTTAATCTGGTTCCGTTTTGGCCCGGGATCTGGGCCTAGATCTAGGAGGTGCCGGGCGAAATTTCCAAATCGGGCCGCCCTTGCAATGCGTATTTCCAAGCGTGATCGTTTTGTTTGACAAAAGGCTATCCAGCCCGCGGCTGATTGCCTCCCCCCGGTGGCGGGTTTCTGGCTCGATTTGGGCAAGGCAGCGCAGCAACAAGCGCCGTTGTAATTCGCGCGGTAAATCATCGGGACGCAGCGTGATCCAATCGTCCCGCTGGCCAATCCGGTCTGCGGCCAGTGTTGCGGTCATCCAATCGAGGGCGGCACTGGCATCGGCCAACGCAGATGCGCTGCGGGCTGCCGCGCTGGCATGCAGCGGATTTGGTAAAGCCGCCAACCATGCGCGCATGCGAACCCGGTCGAAATTGGTGTCGGCGTTGCTGGGGTCCTGCACCGGGATAATGTCCGCGCTATCGCAAACGGCAACCAACTCGGCTTTGGTAAAATCGAGCAACGGCCGGATTATGCGGCCATTTGTTCGGCGAACGCCCGACAATCCATCAACGCCGCTGCCCCGGGCCAGCCGCATCAGCATGGTTTCAAGTTGGTCATCGGCGTGGTGCGCGGTCGCGATATAGGCGCAATCATGATCGTCCGCCCATTTTTCCAGCAATGCATATCGCGCGTTCCGTGCGGACGATTGGATGTTGCCGGTGATGGCGTGCTGCGGCGTCAATATATGGTGCGGGATTTTTCTTTCGGCGCACAGATCGCCGACAAATTGCGCTTCGCCTGCGGATGCGGAACGCAACTGGTGATCGACCGTGGCAGCGGCGATTTGCCCGCCAAAGCATTCGTGCATTAACAACAATAATGCGATGCTGTCCGGGCCGCCTGACACAGCCACGCCGATACGCACTGCACCTGCATCCGTATCAACCAAGCGCAGGCCGCAGCTTGCTATGCCGGCTAAAAACTTGCCTTTGATGTCAGGCGGTAGCCACAATTATTTACATTTCGCGCGGGCGCGGCCCGACGATAGCCGGTCAGAAAGCCTGCTGGTTGCGGCATCGGGGTACGCGGTCTGCAATTGTCCGAACGCCTCGCATGCCTCCGCATTTTTGCCCAGATCGGTGAGCGATTGGCCGAGAAAATATAGGCTTTCCGGGGCACGATCACCGCGCGGATCGGTTTTGTAATTGTCGTAGAAAATCTTCACCGCAGTCGCCGGTTTCTTGTCATCCAACCACGCCCGGCCCAGCAGATTGCGGGCGTAGCTTGCCCGCGCATGCTTGGGATATTTGGTTACCGTCTCTTGCAACGTGGTCTGCGCTTCGGGGAAAAATTTTGCCTCCCACAGCCGGTAGCCATAGCTATAGCCATCGTCAAAACCATCGCCTGTGCCCGGCTTACCAATTGCTGCCACCGCTGCTGTCCGGCTTGCCGATGGTTTGATGGCGGCGGGCTTTGTTGCCGGTTTTGGGGTTGCGGATGGTGCCGGTACAATCGGCTTGGCCGGTTCGGCGGCAGCAGGTAGCGTTTCAGACGGTGCCGCTTGCGCTTTCAATTGGCTTTCAACGGTTTTCAACCTTGCGTCCAAAGAACGCATCGAATTGCCCTGGCGTTCAACCGTTCCAGTTAACGATGCCAGCTGCGACTCTAGAGCGTCGACCCGCGCAATCAAATCGCTGACTGCGCTGGAAGAGGATGACGTGCCACCGGGGTTCGCCGAAGTTGGCGGTTTGATTTCGGGTTCAAAAATCTTGCCCGCGCCCTCGGGGAAAACTTTGCGCTGCACCGCGCGCATTTCTTTCTCCAACTTAACCACGCGGCCTTCAACATTTACGTCCTGCGATAACGCAGGGGCCGCAAGCGCGAGTGCACTGACGCCAATCAGGATTAGTCCAAACCTCATTTCAATCCCTTCCCCTTGAATTCAATACCGACGTTATACAGGAACTTGTCTAACTATAAAGCACTGGCATATATTTTTTGAATCCAAATCAAAATCTTTATCGCGGTTCAGGCGGTAACGTCGGTGGCGGGTTGGTGACGATTGCCGAACCGCCGCTTGCAGCACCGTTATTTGCAGAACCGCCGCTTGCAGAGCCATCAGCCACCGGTGCCCGCGCTGCCAATGCCGCTGCGCTAATGCCGACATCTGCAATGGTGCGTTCCGACGTTCCCAATGGAGCAACCTCTTTGCCGTCAATAGTGACAGTCAATGTTTGCGGCCGCCCGGTAATTATCATCGGACCATTGGCGTCTTTCGGTACGACATATTTGTCCCCGGCCTTCATCTCCGCTTCGTACAGACGCTTGCGCGATGCATCATAAACTTTGATCCAGACAACATCCTTGGCGGTCAGGGTAACTTCGCCGGTTGGATTTAGCGCAGCAGTGGCTGGTGCCGCCGCCGGTGTGGCGGCTTGTTGAGTGGCCACTTGTTCGGCGGGAACTGGGTCCGCGACCGCCAAATCGCCGTTCATGAAATAGCTGCGCCAGACCAAAAATCCGCCAATCACCAGCACGCCAATTGCCGCAGCCGTCCATGCCAACATTCTGGACGGCACACTCGAAGGATCGGTGGGTTCATAATTTGGCGTGGTCGCTTGAAAACCGCCAATCCCGCTTTGCGCCAGTTCAATGCGCAGGTCGCTGCCGATTTTTACATCGTCCAATTCAACCGCACGCGCGTAAGATCGTGTAAATCCGATGGCATAAGTGCTGCCCGGCAATTTTTCATATTCTGATTTTTCAATCGCATCCAAATGGCGCATAGGTATTCGCGTTTGGATCGCGATATCGTCTAAGCTTAGCGCACGTCGTTCACGTTCGGCTTTCAGTTTTTCGCCTACGGTTTGGAACGCGAATTCGGCGCTCTGCGGTGCTTCTTCTTCCAATTCAACTCTCCAGTGCGACCCGATTTTTATTTTTGAGTTACATTTCCGCAAACAATGGCAGTGGCTAGCCGAATGTCAATGCCGATCAAGCTTAGAACGCCGAGAATAGCCGGTTTTGCAGTCAACCAGCTTCGATTTCATGCAGCGCGCTCCATTCGGCAAGCTCGTTGCGGAAATTTTGAGTGGGATTGGATAGCATCTGTGACAATTTTTGCTGAACCAATGTCCAGTCGAGCGACCGCACCATCGCCTTGATCGGACCAACGCCAGCGGGCGTAATCGACAAATTTTGAATGCCAATCCCGATCAACGCCATGGCCTCTAACGGCCTGCCCCCCATTTCGCCGCACACCGCAACATCGACCTTATGCTCGTCGCAGGCGATTACAACGCGGCGAATAAAACGCAAAATGGGCAAACTCAGCCAATCATAGCGTTCCGCCAACCGCGGATCGGCGCGATCAGCGGCGAACAGAAACTGGGTTAGGTCATTGGTGCCGATCGACAAAAAGTCGATTTTGGGCAGCAAAACATCCAAAGCATCGGCCAAGGCCGGAACCTCCAGCATCGCGCCATACCGGATGCGCGCCGGAAGCAACTTTTTTCGGCCGGTCAGATATTGCAGCTGCGTTTCAAAAATTGCCTTTGCCGCATCAAATTCCCAAGGTTCCGATATCATCGGAAACATCACGTTCAGCGTGCGTCCGGCGCTGGCTTCGAGCAACGCGCGCGCCTGTGCCTTCATCAACCCTTGATGATCCAGCGAAAGCCGGACCGCCCGCCAACCCAATGCCGGATTTTCTTCATCGGCCTGGCTTGTCCGCAAATACGGCAGAGCCTTGTCGCCGCCGACGTCGATTGTGCGGAACGTTACCGGTTTATTGCCGGCGGCGTCCAAGACTTCACGATAAAAGCGTTGCTGGCGTTCGCGCTGCGGCAAGGTGGCGGAGATCAGAAACTGGAACTCCGTGCGAAACAAGCCAATGCCGTCCGCTCCGGTCAATGCAATTGCGGCCACATCATCGCGCAACCCCGCATTGATCATCAGGCTGATCCGCTTTCCGTCTTTGGTGACGGGTACTTGGTCGCGCATCGCGGCATAGCGCGCCTTGCGCTTTTGTTGGTCGGCCAATTGCGATTGAAATGCATCGACGACGCCGTCACTGGGCCGGACGATCACCGTCTTATCATCGGCGTTCAACAGCAACATGTCGCCGTCACGGACCTGATGCCGTACACCAGAAACGCGGCCAAGGACCGGAATGCCCATCGCCCGGGCAACGATAATAACATGCGCCGTGAGCGATCCTTCCTCCAGGATAACGCCGCGCAGACGCCGTTTGTCATATTCCAGCAATTCGGCAGGACCCAGATTGCGCGCCACCAAAATCGAATCCTGTTTCAGGCCCAATTGCGCGGCCGTGCTCATTTGTCCCGAAACGATTCTGAGCAACCGGTTCGCCAGATCTTCCAGATCATGCATACGTTCGGCCAGTAACGGATCGTCGATCTGGCGCATCCGCATGCGGGTGCGTTGTTGAACCCGTTCAATGGCTGCTTCGGCAGTTAGGCCGCTGTCTATCGCTTCGTTAATCCGCCGAGACCAACCTTCATCATAGGCGAACATCTTGTAGGTTTGCAGAACCTCTTCATGCTCTCCGCCGCTGGCAAAATCGGCTTGGCTGGTCATGCGTTCAATTTGTTCGCGCATTTTGTCAAATGCCGAATAGACCCGGTGGCGCTCAGCCTCGGTGTCTTCCGCGACGGTATGTTCGATACGCACATTTGGCTGGTGAAAAATGGCGACGCCAGCGGCCATGCCCTGCACCAGCGACAGTCCGTTCAACACCATAGTTCCGTTATTGACCGAACCACGGCTGCTGGCATCGTCGATCAAGTCTGCGCCTGCGATCAATTCCGATAAAACCATCGCGACCGTTTGCAGCGCCTCAATCTCTACTTCTTCATAACGGCGCGGCTCACTGTGCTGTACGCTTAACACCCCGACTGCCCGTTCCGAACGAACGATGGGAACGCCTGCGAAACTGTGAAAGCGTTCTTCTCCGGTCTCTGGCATATACCGGAAATTCGGATGTGACGCGGCTTCGTCAAGGTTTAGGGTTTCGACATTTTCTGCAATCGTTCCGACCAGACCTTCGCCAAGCCCAAGCCGGGTAACGTGCACCGCTGTTTCATTCAGCCCGCGCGTTGCGAACAATTCTAACGCACCATCACGCAGCAGATATATCGAGCAAACTTCGCTGGATAACGCTTCACCTATGATGTTGACGACATGGTTTAATTTGGCCTGCGCATTATTCTTTGCAGCCATAATTTCATGTAGGCCGGTCAAAATCCTGCGAGCAGATTGGGTAGCACTTTCCATTCCCAACCGCGTATCAGATAGCGCTGGGCCGCGCTAGGGTCAGGGCGAATAAAACCTGCGCAAAATGTTTAGATTCCAGAGCTAAGTGGTGCGGTGACGCTTCATGTTTCTAAGGGATCTTGCGCCAATACATCCTTAATTTGAAGCTTTTGCTTTTTGATGTCGAGGATCAGCTTGCTATCTGGCATCGGCCGGCTTTCTTCGCGTTCAAGTTTGCTTTCCAAATCGGCGTGCTTGATCCGCAGTGCTAACATATGGCTGTTATTCACCTCATGCTCCTTTTGCTGGTTGAGACTCGTCATCATGACAAAGCCGAATAAATCACGAAATGTTTATCCTGTCTTCCCCCAAATTCGGGATTGGGCCAGTATCTTTTTATTTTGCGACCAATGTCATTTTTGACCGCTGCGCCCATGGACTTTCCGTTCGCGCACACCAGCGGCAAAATTTTGCCAATGACTTGTCCGGCAGAACGGGTCTAAAGGCGTTGTATGGGATATTTAGTATGAACGACGAAGGTTACCGCCACCAACTTATGGCGTTGAAGCTGGAGCACCGGGACCTTGATGATGCAATTGCCGCGTTGCGCGCGATTGGTTCAACCGATCAACTGCAAATCGCGCGGCTGAAAAAGAAAAAATTGGGGCTGAAAGATCAGATCATGCGGCTGGAAGATCAGCTGATACCCGACATTATTGCGTGATATATTTGTTCAGTGTTGATCCGTTTGACGTCCCAGCGCGGCACATCGCCGATATTCTGCAAAAGAATAAGGTAAACGCGCTAACGTTTCTGCGCCCGATCTGTAATATAAAGGCTATGACAACGCATCACCATGAACTGACACCGAAATTGCTCGACGCGCTATATACAGAGTCGATGATTTTGGCCGACGAAGCGCGGTCCTATTTCGATCGCGACCCGCTAGGTTCGGGTTTCAGTGCCGAAATTTCCGTGGCATTTTCGTGTGAGTCGCTGAAAGTTACCACGCGGTTGATGCATTCCATCGCTTGGTTGCTGAACCAAAAGGCTGTTCGCGCCGGAGAGCTATCGGAAACCGACGCCAGCAGCGACGTGCGCGATCTGGGCTATGCACCCGCCAGCGACGATTTTCAGATGGGCCGGTTTCCCGCCGAAGCACAGGAATTGATCCGGGCCAGCGAGGATCTGTATTTCCGGTTGCAACGTGTTAACATGGCGATGCGCAGCCTTAAGGATGAAGCGCCGGTGCCGCATATATTGCATGAACGTATCCGTCAGGCATTCTGATCGGCGTTCCGCGCCGAATTGAAATTGTGGTTTGAAGCTATCTTTTTTCGAGCGTCAGCCGGCTCATCAGAATCGCCGCGCGCTTTGCCTGCCTGCGGATACTTTCCAAATTGACCGTCTCGCCCGGAGCGTGGTCGCCGCGGCTATTTGGACCAAGTCCGATCAGGCCGTCCACATCGCCAGCGACAAAACTAATGTCGCCAGCCCCGCGTTTCAACGGATCAAGTGCGGGCATTTCGGGCAAAGAGAGATCACGGTTCACCGAATTGAGACGCGACAATAAGGCCCTGTTGCCGTCGCTCGGTGCCATCGCCGGATAGCTGCCCGGATCGAACGTCAACTCGGCGCCGGTCTGCGGGGCATGATCGGCAACAATAGCCAGCATCCTTGATTTCACCCGCGCCGATTGATCGTCCGACAAGGTTCTAAAATCGCCGCGTGCAATTGCGATACCCGGAATGATATTGGTCTTTCCTTTGGCCGCAGCGCGAATACCGTCACTGTCCAGCGATGCCTCTTGTCCGCCAGTGATCAGCCCGACATTGAACGTCAGATTGGCTTCGGGCAGTTCAATGCGAAAGCGCGAGATAATCCGCGCCAATTCATAGATCGCGCCGTCGCCGTAAACCGGATTGAAAATGAGTGAACTGTGACCGGTTTTGCCTGTTGCCGTTATCTGCCAGCTGTTTGACGACCGCCGGGCAATCGATCCCATGTCGCGGCAATTTTCAACAAACAACCCTTCAAAATCGAGCGCGACATCGGCGCGCTTTCCTGCGGCTATTAAGGGCGCACGGGTTAATTCTATCGGGTCGCCCGCATCCTCTTCATCGCCCGTTATGTGAATTTCGATATTGGCATGCTTTAACGTTCCAGCCGCTTGCATCGCGCGCAACGCTGCGACGATTACGACCAGGCCGCCCTTGTCATCGCCCGCGCCCGGCCCTTCCGCCTTGTCACCCTTGCGATTGAATTTCTGAAACGGGGAATCGGCTTCAAACACGGTATCGAGATGCGCGATCAGCAGCAGTTTTTTGGTCCCTTTTGTGCCAGTCTTTGCGGCAACCAAATGCCCGGCACGCCCGGCCGCGGTCATATCCTGCCATACGGTTTTGAAACCAAGCGGCTCCAGCTCGGCGCGCATTATTTCGGCCACCGCCTTTACCCCGGCAAAATTCTTCGTGCCCGAATTCTGGTTGACCAATTTCTCCAGCAACGAAACGGATCGTTCATATTCGGCGTCAACGACGACCGCGATCTTGTTTTCTGCGGGCGACAGCTTTGCCTCGGCGGTTACCGGTAGAGTCAGAATGGCCGCGGCCAGCGCGGTTTTCAAAATCAAGCTATGCATGTTCTTCTCCCTTATTACGCACCTGAACGTTAAGGCCTTATGTTCGCGCCGCAAGCCCCCGCTGCCTAACCGGCAAAGAAAAACGCCCGGAGTTGCCCCCGGACGTTTCGTCTTTGTGATGCTATTTGATGCAATCAATAGCTGTAATACATGTCAAACTCGACAGGGGCAGGGGTCATTTCCCAGCGCGCTACGTCTTCCATTTTCAGATCGATATAAGATTCGATCTGGTCCTTGGAGAACACGTCACCCTTCAACAGATAGTCGTGATCGGCGGCCAAGCATTCCAATGCCTCACGCAAGGAACCGGCGACCGTGGGTACTTCGGCCAGCTCGGCAGGCGGCAGGTCATACAGGTTTTTGTCCATTGCCTCGCCGGGGTGGATCTTGTTCTGGATGCCGTCTAGCCCCGCCATGAACAACGCGGCGTAGCACAGATACGGGTTGGCCATTGCGTCGGGAAAGCGAACCTCGACGCGCTTGGCTTTGGCGCCGGTACCATAAGGAATGCGGCATGATGCCGAACGGTTGCGCGCCGAATAGGCCAGCAACACAGGCGCTTCATATCCGGGCACCAAACGTTTGTAGCTGTTGGTAGTCGGGTTGCTGAAAGCGTTCACCGACTTGGCATGCTTGATGATGCCGCCGATGAAGAACAGGCACATTTCGGACAGGCCAGCATAGCCATCGCCTGCAAACAACGGCTTTTTGCCGTCCCAGATCGACATGTGGGTGTGCATGCCGCTGCCGTTATCTTCCTTGATCGGCTTGGGCATGAATGTCGCGGTTTTGCCGTAAGCATGCGCCACTTGGTGGACGACATATTTGTAGATTTGCATGCGGTCGGCGGTTTGCGTCAGCGTGCCGAATGTCAGGCCGAGCTCATGCTGCGCGGCGGCAACTTCATGGTGATGCTTGTCGCAAGGCAGGCCCATTTCGAGCATGGTTGCAACCATTTCACCGCGAATGTCGACGGCGCTATCCACTGGCGCAACCGGGAAATATCCGCCCTTGGCGCGTGGCCGGTGGCCCATATTGCCGCCGTCATATTTGGTGCCGGTGTTGGTCGGCAGCTCGATATCGTCGATCTTGTAATATGACGTGCTATAGCTGTTTTCAAAACGCACATCGTCAAACATAAAGAATTCAGCCTCGGGACCGACATAGATCGTGTCGCCGATTCCGGTGCTTTTCAGATACGCCTCGGCGCGCTTTGCGGTGCTGCGCGGATCACGGCTATACAGCTGGCCAGTGGATGGTTCGACAATGTCGCAGAACAGGATCATCATCGGCGTCGCGCTGAACGGATCCATATAGGCGCTGTCCAGATCGGGCTTCAGGATCATGTCGGACTCGTTGATCGCTTTCCAACCTTCGATCGATGAACCGTCAAACATCAGGCCGTCATTCAGTTCGTCTTCGCCCATCACGCCGGCGCACATGGTCAGATGCTGCCATTTGCCCTTGGGATCGGTGAAGCGCACATCCACCCACTCGATTTCCTCGTCTTTGATCATCTTGATAATATCTTTGGCGGTGTTTGCCATATTCGTCTTCCCTTTGCTCTTCTTGTCCCGCGATTGCGAGGGTTTGGATTTCTTTGATGACATATTGATTAGACCGCGTCGTTATCGCGCTCTCCGGTGCGGATACGCAGCGCGGTTTCAACGGGGATGACAAAGATCTTGCCGTCACCGATCCGGCCGGTTTGCGCCGCCGCCGCAATCGCCTCAACCACACGGTCGGCCAGCGCGTCTTCGACGACGACTTCCAGCTTCACCTTGGGCAGGAAATCGACAACATATTCGGCGCCGCGGTACAATTCGGTATGGCCCTTTTGGCGGCCAAAGCCCTTGGCTTCGGTGACGGTGATACCCGACACGCCAACCTCGTGCAGCGCCTCTTTCACTTCGTCCAGTTTGAACGGCTTAATGATTGCTTCGATCTTCTTCATGGTTGTTCCCCTTTTCGGTCCCGCCTTCGGTCCCGCCAATGGACGCAGTGAACGATACGCGCACGCGGACACATGCGGGTCAGCTATCAAGTATCGTGCCAAATGCAGGCAATGCGGATTCCGGCCAATGTCAGCGCGCCGCGGGCCAACATCTGCCTAAATGTTAGGCAGCTGCCAGATTAGTAGGCAGCAGACTATGGGCAAATCCAACATGGCCGGGGGGCAAAGCCGCCCAAAACCGCCCAAGTTGACACCTAGTTGACAAGGTTGACGCCCATTTTGACATTTTGCGAAAGAACGGCGTTCGATTATTTCCTACATCGTGGTTTTTTGTAGGATGCTGCCTTCGCCAATTTTACCACCAAAATTTACACCGCCAACATTTAGTCCACCAACAATGTCAAAGAGCCAGCCCTGAAATAGCGGCCACGCCTTGTGTGTCCCAGAACAAATCCTACATTACAAGCACTAATGCGAGGTCAGAATTGAGCAGAACAGAACTCCCGCCGCCAAACGCCGCGCCGCCGCCTGAACGCGCCGCCGTCATCCCGAACGCCGCGCCGTCATCTTGCAAACCCGCCGTCATCCTGAACTTGTTTCAGAATCCATCCATCCGCGAGAGCTGTTGTATCTGTGACGAGATAACGCCCGAAATTTAAGCCAGCCCCATCACCGCGACCCTGCTTTGTGCCTTAATATCGTGCCATTTATTTCACACGAAGACACGAAGACACGAAGAAAAAGAAGAGGCCGGGCGCGGCGGCGTCTTATTTTCTTTGCATGCAAATTTTGGCGCAAACGATCAAACCTTACCCCTCTGCGCCTCTGCGTCTCCGCGTGAACAAAATTATTTCACGCAGAGGCCGCAGAGTTCCGCTGAGGCGCAGAGATGTTTGTGCAGGCAACTGGGTGATTGCGCGAGTGAATTGAGTGAGAAGCAAAGGCGTTATTGCACCCGTCAGCTTAAATCCTTTGACCCTTTTTCCTTCTACCCTTTTATGAAAATCTCACCACAGCGCAGCAACGAGAGAAAATGCAGATTCAGCGCACGCTTAACAGCGTGCAAGGGTCAAAGGGAAAGAAGGAAAAAAGGGGGTGGGCGCGGGGACACCGTAATTCCAATTAATAGGTAAATATGCACGTGTCACCGTAATTGCTAGTTACACTCAATATCATCAAAAATCGAACAATTGACTTGAAAAATAAGTCCGATACTATTCGTATTGATTATAACAGTTTTCAACAATTTCGGGGGATAGGCGATGGGAAAACTGCTTATAATTTTCGCCTCACTACTGGTATTTTCGCGAGCCGCGCACGCCGAGTGGCATGAGGCAAGCAGCGACCATTTTGTTATTTATTCCAATCAGTCCGAGAAAGAAATTCGCGAATATTCCGACCGGCTGGAACGATATCATAACGCGATGGAGGCGAGGATGGCTCTGCCGAAATTCAAACCAAGTTCATCCAATCGGGTGACGATTTATGTCGTTCGCAATATCGACCAGGTTCGCAAACTGGCGGGAATCGACGATAAGTTTGTAGCTGGCTTTTATCAGGCGCGTGCAGGAGGTTCGACTGCTTTTGTGCCGCGGATCGATGTCGGAGCCGAAACCGCAACTTTTTCGGAAATAGTCCTTCTACATGAGTATGCGCACCATTTCATGTATTCCCGCCTCAACGGCTCTTATCCACTGTGGTTTAGCGAGGGGTTTGCAGAATTTTACGGCACGTCTAAATTCTTCAAGGATGGCAGCGTTGGCCTAGGGCTACCGGCGCAGCATCGCGGTCCAGAATTGCTTTATGCAAGCAATGTCCCCATTGAGCGATTGCTGGACACACGCGCCTACACCGCAAAAAAGTCGAAAGACTTTGATGCATTTTATGGTCGCAGTTGGCTCTTGTTTCATTATTTGTCGTTTTCGCAAACGCGCAAGGGCCAGTTGGGAGATTATGTCAGCCGCTTGAGCAAGGGCGAAAAGGAAATGGCGGCGGCGGTTGCCGCTTTTGGAGATTTGAAGAAACTGGACAAAGAACTTGTCGCATATCTGCGTCAATCAAAGTTAAGTTTTCAACGGTTCACGGGTACCGCTTTGACACCTAGTCCAATCACCGTTCGAAAACTGGATGCTGCCGAATCAGCGATTATGCCAGTGCGCCTGCAATCAAAGCGCGGAGTGACAAAGGATGAGGCCAAGGAACTGTTGCCCGACGCACAAAAGGTCGCAGCCGCCTATCCGAATAGTGATGCGGTGCTGGCCGCGTTGGCCGAGGCGGAATTTGATGCGGGCAACGACGCCGCTGCGATCGCCGCAGCCGATCAGGCGCTTGCGATCAATCCAAACTTAATCAACGCTATTATTCAAAAAGGATATGCCTTGGCGCGCTTGGCACCGGATGTAGAAGACCAGGCGGTCGCATGGAAAAATGTCCGCAAGCAGTTCGTAAAGGTGAACAAGTTGGAAAATGACCACCCGATCCCGCTGATGCAATATTATCTTAGCTATCGGTCGGAAGGTATTGCGTTGCCCAAACTGGCCATACAGGGCTTGGAGCAGGCTTTGGTGCTCTCTCCGTTCGATGCCGAACTGCGTTGGATGGTGGCAAATCAATTGATCGAGGATAGCCGCTTTACCGATGCGATTCATACGCTGGAACCGCTAGCAAACAGCCCACACGATTCAAAATTGAGCGAGCAAGCCGAACTTCTGATCCAAAAAGCAAAGGATATGGCCGCCGCTCCCGATCAGAAAAAAGCCGCTGATCTGAACCAATAGTCCTGAAATGTTCAGTTGAGTAGCATTTAGCGTTACGGCGATAGCCGCAATACCCCCCCCCAACACACCTTCCACCCGCCGCGTGGCTCTTTGATGTTCTTAGGGTCAGGACCAATTTTCTTGACGCCTCAGTTGCGGATTTAATAGGTTCTGAAGTTACGGTGACAAAGTTACGGTGACGTTGCGTAATTGATGTAGCCATCCTCTTACTAAGCACGGAGTCGCCGATGGGGCGCTCCATAGTAGGAGGATGACCGATGACGATATTTGCAGGATTAGACGTATCTGACAAGAGCACGCATGTCTGTGTTGTTGACGGCGATGGGAATTACAGTGACAGTGCACTTAACTCTAGGACTCAGCCCGCGAACCCGAGCACCACCAGCATCGCCTGCTCAACGCGCGTCATATCTTCATTTGACAATTCGCCTATGCGCAACCCTAATTTGTCGCGCGGGACAGCCGTGATTTTGTCGACCATCACTTGCGATGGATCGCGCAAGCCATTGTCGGCAGTGGGCAGAAACGCGGGGCGCGATTGCATATTATCCTTGGCTAGCGTGGTAATGCCGCAAATCAGCACGGACTCAATCTCCGCTGTTAACCAATCGGCTTGGACGATCAAGGCAGGACGCGGTTTGCCGGCATAGCCCCCGGCGCCTGAAACCGTCCATATCTCGCCGCGGATCATTCCGGGCGCGCTGCCTTTTGTTGTGGATCCTCTTGCGGACCGTCCGGTCCCCAATCATAATCTGGTTCGCTGCCCCAAGCGTCAGCCCTAATGGATTCCAGAAATTGCATATCGTCTGATTCCGCATCGAGCCGGTTGATTTCTTTTGCTTCGCGCGAAAGCTGCGCCCGCACGTTGGGATTACTCATATCGGGCACCCAAAACTGTTTAGGACGCAGCCCTTTGGCACGCAGGGCCGCGCGGCGCTTAGCAACACGCTGCGCTCCGGTCATGTTTTGATGTGCGCCCATATCCATTCTCCGTTACATGTAACGTAGCGGATGCCGCGCGGCGGCGCAACCCAATCATCCTCCCCAATACCCCCGCTATCGCAAACGTGACTATCTGAGCCTCCGCCCGATGCCGCCGCCGTACCTATTTCGCCGCCCTTAGCCCCGCGTCATTCGCCTTTGCATAATGGCTGCGCGAGACAATATATGCCCGCACTTGTTCGGCCTCTTCGGGTTTCAGGACGCTGGCAAAGCTTATCATGCCGCGTTCTTTCAACATGCCGTCGATCACCACTTGCTTAAACGTTGCGGCGTCAGCGATCACGCCGGATTTGCGCAGGTCGGGCAACACGCCGTTGCCGACTGCGCCGGGATTATGGCAAACTAGGCAATAGCGTTGATAGCTGGATTGCCCCGCCGCGATATCCGCCGGTGTGCCGGTTTGCACTGGCGGGTTCCAAACATGGGCGATGGTCTTTGGCAGGTCAGGCAATTTGCCCTTCGCGCCCAGCTTCATCACGATCAAGCGCGGGATGTTCGGAATTTGGCCCGATGCCCCTGCCGCATAACCCGTTACCAATGGAAACGCGCCGCCCTTGCTGGTCATGAACGCAACATATTGTTCGCCGTCGACCATGTAAGTGGACGCACCGGTTAATACCCCCGATTGCACCGGAACGCTCAGCAGCAGCTTGCCAGTATCGGCGGCATAGGCATTGAACATGCCGACCGCGTCGCCCTGAAACACCAGATTTCCGGCGGTGGTCATCGTGCCGCCATTCCACGGCGTGGATTGATCGACGGTCCATGCCGCTTTGCCGGTTTTGGGATTGAATGCGACCAATTGCCCTCTTGTCGCCGCCTTGATCGCTTTCACCGTTGCTATATCATCGGGCAAATCTGCGGTTGCCATTGCGCCGCCAACGTTGAAGCCAATCGGCTTGCGGCCATCATTGGGCGCAGCAGGCGGCATGAAAGCACCGCCGATATATTGCGCCGGAATATACACCAGTCCGGTTGCCGGATTGAAGCTCATCGGGTGCCAGTTATGTGCGCCCAGTGCCGACGGATTGGCAAGATATAATTTACCGGTTTTTTCGTATCGGGCTTCAGGGTTTTCAATCGGGCGACCCGTTGTCTTGTCATATCCTGTTGCCCAAGTGATCCCCTGGATAAACGGTTCTGCCGACAGCATCTTGCCGTTGGTGCGGTCAATAGTGAAGAAGAAACCATTCTTCGGCGCGTGGTACAGCACCTTCACTTGCTTTCCGTCGCGCTCTTCATTGGCCAGCACTATGGGCTGGGTCGCGGTGTAATCCCACGTTTCGCCGGGCGTTTCCTGATAATGCCATTTATATACGCCGGTGTCGGGATTGAGCGCAACGACGGCGGACACGAACAGATTGTCGCCCTCGCTATTCGAACGGATGCCGTGGTTCCAAGGATTGCCATTGCCAACGCCCAGATACAGCTGGTCCAGTTCGGCGTCGTATACGATCGCATCCCAAACCGTTCCGCCGCCACCCGATTCGTGCCAATCGCCGGGCTTCTTATCCTTGCTCCAGGTATCATACATTTTCTGCATCACGCTGTCGCTGGCCTCGCCATCGGGTTTTCCGTCGGGGCTTGGCGTGGTGTAGAACCGCCATGCTTTCTTGCCGGTCGCCGCATCATAAGCGGTGACATAGCCGCGCGCGCCAAATTCTGCGCCGCCAAAACCGATAACAACCTTGTCCTTGACGATGCGGGGAAAGCCGGTGATCGTACCATTGCCCGCCGTATCAAGCGTCTGTTCGCTCCAAATCTCTTTGCCTGTGGCGGCGTCGAGTGACAGCAGGCGGCCATCAATAGTGCCAAGGAACAATTGCCCTTTCCAAAAGGCAACGCCGCGGTTGACGACGTCGCAGCATGCCTTCACCCCGCGCGCTTTGTCGACGCCCGGGTCGAACGTCCATAATGGCTTGCCGGTTTTGGCATCAAAGGCGAACACTTTCGACCAAGGCCCGGTGACGAACATCTTGCCGTCGACCACGACCGGTGTGGATTCATGCCCGCGCGCATCGGGCAGATCCGCATGCCATGCAATGCCAAGATCTTGCACGTTGCCATCGTTGATTTTGGTCAGCGGGCTGAAACGCTGTTCATCGCTGGAAAATCCCGGCATCGCCCAATTGCTGCCATCGCCGCCAGTCTTAAGATAATTGGCATCAATCGCCGCAAATGCTGGGTTCTTCGCGCCCTCCGGCTCCGACTTCTTGCATGACATGGTGGCCAATGCAGCGGCCAGCAAAACAGCGGATGGTATCAACTTTGTGCGCATGATGCGACTCCCCTTAAGTTCTCTCAAACAAGAGGCTAGTTAATCATGCGGTTAAGGTCCAGCGAGAAATTGCCGTGCCGCAGTTTGATGCTCTTATACCGTCCGCCCTGATCCTAAACCAGCTCAATCGCGATTGCCGTGGCCTCGCCGCCGCCGATGCACAGCGATGCAATACCGCGTTTCTTGCCATGGCGTTGCAGCGCGGCAATCAACGTGGTGATGATCCGAGCACCCGATGCGCCGATAGGGTGGCCCAATGCAGTCGCGCCGCCGTGAACGTTGATCTTTTCATGGGGGATGCCCAGATCGTGCATCGCAAACATGGCGACGCAGGCAAAGGCTTCGTTCACCTCAAACAGGTCAACCTCGCTTATCGTCCAGTCTGCTTTGGCCAAGCATTTGGTGATCGCGCCCACCGGAGCCGTGGTAAATGCCGATGGTTCCTGCGCATGGCCGGCATGGGCGACAATCCGCGCCACCGGGGTTTTGCCCTTGGCCGCAGCAACGCTGGCGCGGGTTAGCACCATGGCCGCCGCGCCATCGGAGATGGAGCTGGACGTTGCCGCCGTGATCGTGCCGTCCTTGGCAAATGCAGGGCGCAGGCCGGGGATCTTGTCGGGATTGCCTTTGCCCGGTGCTTCGTCGGTGTCGACAATTACGTCGCCGCTGCGGGTGGTGATCGTCACTGGAACAATCTCTGCGGTAAACGCGCCGCTGGCAATTGCGGCCTTGGCCCGGGCCAGCGATTCAATCGCATAATCATCCATTGCGCGCCGCGTTAGCTGATATTCATTGGCGGTATCCTGCGCAAACGTACCCATTGCCCGGCCCGGCTCATACGCATCTTCAAGGCCGTCAAGGAACATATGATCATACGCGGTATCATGCCCGATACGTGCGCCGCTGCGATGTTTTTTCAGCAGATACGGCGCGTTGGTCATGCTTTCCATGCCGCCCGCAATCAACATATCAACCGAACCCGCCGCCAGTGCTTCTGCGCCCATGATCACCGATTGCATCCCCGATCCGCACACCTTGCTAACCGTTGTCGCTTCAACCGATTTGGGCAGCCCGGCCTTGATCCCGGCTTGCCGTGCGGGCGCTTGACCCAGTCCAGCGGGCAACACGCATCCCATATAGATCCGGTCCACGTCGCCGCCGTCAATCCCCGCCCGCTCAACCGCGCCGCGAACCGCCGCCGCCCCCAAATCGGTCGCGCTGGCATCGGCCAACACCCCCTGCATCGCCCCCATCGGCGTGCGCGCATAGGACAGGATTACGATTGGGTCAGTTGCAGGCATGGGGGTTTCCTTAAGTTTGACAGAGCCGGTAAATTTGAGAAAGTCTCGGAAGTATAATCGCGTGTGCAGGTTATGACAAATGGTTCAAGTCAACGCCATCAAGTTCCGCCGTATGCATCCGGCGCGTGCAGAAACGGGGCCGCTTTGCCTCGGTTCATAAAAGCCGCAAAGGGAAAAAGGAATAAGGGGCCGCGCGGGCCGCAGCCGAAAGCACGTTGCCAAGGGCGTAGGTGGCGCAAATTTAATCCTACATCGCCGGGTGGCAAAAACGCCCAAAGCCGCCCAAGTTGACACCTGGTTGACAAGGTTGACGCCCATTTTGACATTTAGCGAAAGAAGGGCGTTCGATTATTTCCTACACCGTGGTTTTTTGTAGGATATTTTTTCGCCAATTTAACCGCCAAAATTTACCCCGCCAACAATGTCAAAGAGCGCGGCCCTGAAACAGCGGCCAAGCACTGTGGTCCCAGAACAAATCCTACATTACAAGCACTAATGCGAAGTCAGGACCGCAGCGTAAAGGCGTTATTGCACCCGTCACGTTTGCCTCTCAACTTAACCCCTTTCACCCTTTTTCCTTCTACCCTTTTATGAAAATCTCACCACGGCGCAGCAACGAGATGAAATGCAGATTCAGCGCACGCTTAACAGCGTGCAAGGCGCAAAGGGAAAGAAGGAAAAAAGGGGGTGGGCGCGGGGATACCGTAACTCAACGATAGTTTAGTGCACTGTCACCGTAACCCCTATTTAGGGGTGGCCGGTTCCAAAAGTAAGTGCAACAGGACATGATCCTGTTGTCTTATGAAGGAGCAAGCGATGGGATTGTGTTACGAACATTTGAGCTATGTGGAT